>JANNWV010000024.1:0-14627 GCA_031408815.1 Gammaproteobacteria bacterium | reverse complement strand
CTGTCGTTGCGTGGCACGGATGGGCATCCGGAATTGCGCATCCTGAAATGCCGCGGTGCCTTGCCACCCTCGCGTCCCATTCCCTTCCACCCTTATCCACGACATTGATGCAGGCCCGATCAACATGCTCTGGGCTTGTGTATTGCTGCCGCGACTGGCGCTGGACGGTGTCCTCCGGCGCCGGCCTGCGGATGAAAACGCCAAGGCTGATCCGCCGCTCGCGCTGATCACCGGCCCGGCGCAAAAGCGCGTGCTGCTCGATGCCAATGCCAGCGCGCGCGCAGCAGGCCTGTATCCCGGCCAGCCCTTGCTGGCGGCGCAAGCCCTGTTGCCCGATTTCATCGCCGTGCCCCACGACCCGCGCGAAGACCATCGCCTGCGTCGCTTCCTGGCGGCCTGGGCCTATCGCTACAGCTCGATGGTCAGCCTGGAAGGCGATGACGCCATCGTGCTGGAAGTACAGGGCAGCCTCGGTTTGTTCGGCCCCTGGCCGCGGCTGGAACGTCTGTTGCGCGACGACCTGCGCGCGCTGGGTTTCGAACATCGCATCGCGATGGCGCCGACGCCGCTGGCGGCCTGCGTACTCGCGGCCGCGCAGGATGGGTTGGCCTTGACCGACAGGTCGCATCTTCGCAGCGCGCTCGGCCGCCTGCACATACGCGATGCGCGTATTGATGAAGCCAGTGTCGCCACCCTGGCCGCGATGGGCCTGCATAAATTGCGGCAGTTGTTCACCCTGCCCCGCGCCGCGCTGGCACGCAGGCTGGGGCCGTCACTGCTTGCACACATGGACCGCCTTACCGGTGACAATCCCGACCCGCGCGAGTTGTATCGGCCACCCGATGCCTTCATCGAACGCATCGAACTCAATTACGAAATATCGCACCATCCCGCCTTGTTGTTCCCGCTGCGCCGGCTGGTGAATGACCTGGCCGCCTACCTCGCCGGTCGCGATGGCGGCGTGCAGCGTTTCGTGATCGTGCTCGAGCACGACCGGCAATCGGGCGATGCGGAAACCACGCGTCGCGAAGTGCCTGCGGAAACCGACGTGGTGGTCGGACTGCTCGGCGCCGAACGTGATCCGGCGCGATTGTTCGACCTTGCCCGTGCACGATTGGAACGCACCTCCATTCCCGCACCGGTGCGCGCCCTGCGCCTGGTTGCGCGCGAACTGCCGCCGTTCGTACCGGCGGGCCGTGATCTTTTCGATGCGCGTCCCGCCCAAGCCCTGCCCTGGGACGCCTTGCGTGAACGCCTGCGCGCGCGACTCGGCGGCGATGCCTTGTATCAACTGCATGTCGAACACGACCCACGTCCGGAGCAGGCGCAGTCACGCGCCAACCCGATGGCCTCCAAAAAATGGTCGGTCAATGAAAACCGCTTGCCGCCGCGCCCGGCCTGGCTGCTGCCGCGACCCATGCCCTTGCGCGACCATCACTTGAAAGTACTGGCCGGCCCCGAACGCATCGAATCGGGCTGGTGGGATGGCGGCGACGTGCGCCGCGATTATTACGTGGTGCAAACCTCATTGGGCCAGCGTGCCTGGGCCTTCCTGCCCGCCGGCAGCAGCGAGGGTGCGTGGATGTTGCACGGCTGGTTCGCATGACGCCATGAACGGCTACGCCGAACTGCATTGCCTGAGCCACTTCAGTTTTGGTCGTGGCGCCTCCAGCGCGCGCGCGTTGTTCGAACGCGCGAAGAAAAACGGCTACCAGGCCCTGGCCATCACCGACGAGTGCACGCTGTCCGGCATCGTGCGCGCGCTGGAAGCCTCGCGCGAGACCGGACTGAAGCTGATCGTCGGTACGGAAATTGTTTTGGCCGATGGACTGAAGCTGGTGTTGCTGGCACAGGACCAGACGGGTTACAGCGCCATCAGCCAGTTGATAACCCATGGCCGTCGGCGCGCGGACAAAGGATCTTACGAACTGCATCGCGACGACTTGGCAGACAGCCTGCCCGGCACGCTGGCCTTGTGGATTCCCGGCGCCCTGCCGGATGCCGAACAAGGTCGCTGGTTGCGCACTGTTTTCGAAGACCGATTGTGGCTGGCCGTGGAATTGCATCGCGGCGCCGACGACGGTAAGCGGCTTGGATTGCTGTCGCGCCTGGGTAGCGACCTGCAGATTCCGCTGGTAGCCAGCGGCGACGTACACATGCATGCGCGTAACCAGCGCATCGTGCAGGACACGCTAACCGCCATCCGCCATCGACTGAAGGTAAGCGAAGCTGGCGCGCACCTGTTTCCGAACGGCGAGCGCCACCTGCGCACGCGCCTCGCCTTGTCAGCCATTCATCCCGCCGCCCTGATGGAAGAGTCTCTGCGCATCGCCGAACGCTGCACCTTCGACCTGGGCCAGCTCAAATACAACTATCCACGCGAGTTGGTGCCGGAAGGTCATTCGGCGACCAGCTGGCTGCGCGAACTTACCGAACAAGGCATGGCCTGGCGCTGGCCCGGCGGCACCTCGGCCAAGGTGATGGCGCAGATCAATCACGAACTGACGCTGGTCGAACAACTCGGCTACGAGCCCTTCTTCCTGACCGTGCACGACATCGTCCGCTACGCGCGATCGCAGGGCATCCTCTGCCAAGGCCGCGGGTCGGCCGCCAATTCCGCCGTCTGTTACGCGCTGGGCATCACCGAGGTGGATCCGGCACGCATGAACATGTTGTTCGAGCGCTTCATATCGAAGGAACGCAACGAGCCGCCCGACATTGACGTGGATTTCGAGCACGAGCGCCGCGAAGAAGTCATCCAGTACTTGTATCGAAAGTACGGCCGCGAGCGCACTGCGCTGGCCGCCACCGTCATCTGCTATCGCGCCAAGAGTGCAGTGCGCGATGTCGCCAAGGCACTGGGCCTGCCGATTGACCAGGTCGACCAACTCAGCCGCGTCTTCAGCTGGTGGAACGGCGAGGACGAACTCGACGACCGCCTGCGCGAACGCGGTTTCGATCCCGACAGCCCGGTGTTGCGCCGGATATTGATGGTGACGAAGCAGTTGCTGGATGCGCCCCGCCACCTGTCGCAGCACACCGGCGGCTTCGTCATTTCCGAAGAACCCCTGCACCACCTGGTGCCGGTGGAAAACGCGGCCATGCCCGAGCGCACCATCATCCAGTGGGACAAGGACGACCTCGAAACACTTGGCCTGCTGAAGGTCGATTGCCTGGCGCTGGGCATGCTGACCTGCGTCAGCAAATGCCTGGCTATGTTGCGCGAACATCGCGGCCTTGACCTGACCCCAGCCACCATCCCCGCCGACGATGCGCCGACCTTCGCCATGATCCAGCGCGCCGACACCATCGGCGTGTTCCAGATCGAATCACGCGCGCAGAGGTCCATGCTGCCGCGCATGAAGCCGGCCAACTATTACGACCTGGTGATCGAAGTGGCGCTGGTGCGACCCGGCCCCATCCAGGGAAAGATGGTGCATCCCTTCCTGCGCCGGCGGCAGGGACTGGAACCCGTGCACTATCCGTCCGAGGCCTTGAAGGCGGTATTCGAACGCACCCTGGGCGTGCCCCTGTTCCAGGAACAGGTGATGCAACTGGCGATCGTCGCCGCCGGCTTCACGCCCGGCGAGGCCGACCAACTGCGTCGCTCGATGGCGGCATGGAAACGCCGAGGCGGCCTGGAATATTTTCGCGAGCGCGTGCTAACCGGCATGGCCGAGCGCGGCTATGGCACCGACTTCGCCGAACAGGTGTTCGAGCAGATCAAGGGTTTCGGCAGTTATGGTTTCCCGGAATCGCATGCGGCGAGTTTCGCGCTGATCACCTATGTCAGCTGCTGGCTGAAATGCCACGAGCCCGCCGCCTTCACCTGCGCGTTGCTCAATTCACAACCACTGGGTTTTTATTCACCGAACCAACTGGTGCAGGACGTGCGCCGGCATGGCATCGGCGTGTACCCGGTGGATGTGCGCTACAGCGATTGGGATTGCACACTGTCGCCAGTCGCGCAGGTTTCCGATCGGATTTCCGGCAGCCCGGGGCAACCCGCCATCCGCCTCGGCCTGCGCCAGATCGCCGGTTTCCGCGAAGACATTGCCCACAATGTCGTCGCCGCACGCCAGCAACGCGCCTTCGACGATGTGGAAGACATGTGCTCGCGCGCCGGCCTGGATGCGCGGCACCAGGCCTTGCTGGCCGATGCCGGTGCCTTGAAGAGCCTGGCCGGCCATCGCCATCGCGCGCGCTGGGCGGTGGAAGGCGTGGAAAGACAATTGCCGCTGTTCGGCGCCACGCCGGTGCGCGACGACCCGGTGTCCTTGCCGGTGCCGCGCGTGGCCGACGACGTGATGGCCGACTACGCCAGCATCGGGCTGACCCTCGGCCGGCATCCGCTGTCGCTGCTGCGCAAGCAACTGGGCGCGCATCGCTGCCGTCGCTCGCGCGACCTGTTGCCGCTCGCGCATGGCACGCCGGTGCGCATGGCCGGCCTGGTTACCCTGCGACAGCGCCCGGAAACCGCCAGCGGCGCCACCTTCGTCACGCTGGAGGATGAGGACGGTATGGTCAACGTGGTGGTCTGGCGCGATGTCGGCGAACGGCACCGCCGGGTATTGCTGGAATCACGCCTGCTGGTGGTGGAAGGCCGCCTGGAATCGGCCGATGGCGTGCAACACCTGATTGCCCGACGGCTGTCGGACCTGAGCCCATTATTGGGCTCGCTGTCGATAGAATCCCGCGATTTTCGCTGAACGAGGGCCATGACCAACGGCCTCCCCTGACCAATGGCGGTTGCAACACCTACCAATTTGCCCCATTAAGCATCCCATGATCCGACGTTTTGCCCTGCCGCTGCTGATGCTCGTGCTGCTGGCCTGCCTTTCGGAGGCGGCGCAGGCGCGGGTGATCTATCGGTGCGTGCGCGATGGCACGGTCAGCCTGTCCACGGCGCCGGAACCCGGGTCGAAGTGCAGCGCGCAGACAGTGGACGACAATGCCGCGAAATTGCCCAACCTGTGGGGCGTCAACGGCACCCAGAAGGGCACGCTGTACGAACGCGAGCAGGACGGCAAGCTCGTCTACGGCACGCGCAACCTGCCCGGCTCGAAGCCAGTGCTTTCCTTTACGGTGACTCCGCCACCCGGCGCGACCGCGCATGTGGGCCTGGGCAAGATCGGCTCGCCGCGCACCAAGGTCCACGCCGACACCTTCAAGGCTGCGGCGCGCGCCAACAAGATCGACGACGCCTGGCTGCGCGCCGTAGCGCACGCGGAAAGCAACCTGCAGGCAGATGCCGTTTCTCCCAAGGGCGCGCTGGGCATCATGCAACTGATGCCGGCGACCGCGCGCGAGTATCGCGTGCAGGATCCGTTTTCCGCCACGCAATCCATCCAGGGCGGCGCACGCTTCCTCGGTTCGCTGCTGCGTCGCTACAAGGGCGACCGTCGGCTTGCCGCCGCGGCCTACAACGCCGGCATCGGCACCGTAACGCGCTACAAGGGCATCCCGCCCTACGCCGAAACGCAGGCCTATGTCGAAAAGGTCGAAGCGCTGTACGGCATCTACACGACGGCGCTGGAAAAAAAGTCCAAGGGCAAGCTCAAGCTCTAGTCTCAGCGGGTGAGACCTCGCGAATCTACAAATGGGGCCCAGACGACCGGCCCCGAGCATGAATGCGAATACCTCACTTTCCCTGATCGATGAAACGGTCGGCGTCCCACCGCGCAAGGGTGACAGCCAGCGCCTAAGCCAGGGCCTGCAGGCCAAATACGGCGACCGCATCACCGGCAGCTTTCTCATTCCCGGCCGCGAGGCCGTGCATGCACCCTTGCCACGCGAGTTGCCGGAAGCGCTGGCCGCCGCGCTGCACAGCCGCGGCATCGAAAAGTTGTACAGCCACCAGGCGCAGGCGTGGCAGGAAATCCGCGACGGCAAGCATGTGGTGGTGGTGACGCCGACCGCGTCGGGCAAAAGCCTGTGCTACACCCTGCCCGTGGTCGCGGCCGCCATGACCCGGCAAGCCAAGTCGCTGTTCCTGTTCCCGACCAAGGCTCTGGCCCAGGACCAGGTCGCGGAGCTGCTGGAATTGAATCGCGCCGGCAAGCTGGGCCTGAAGGCCTTCACTTTCGACGGCGACACGCCCGGAGACGCACGCCAGGCGATCCGCCTGCATGGCGACATCGTGGTCAGCAACCCGGACATGCTGCACCAGGCCATCCTGCCGCACCACACCAAGTGGGCGCAGTTCTTCGAAAACCTCGAATACGTCGTCATCGACGAGGTACATACCTATCGCGGCGTGTTCGGCTCGCACGTCGCCAACGTGCTTCGCCGTCTGAAGCGCGTGTGCGCGTTCTACGGTTCGAAGCCGAAATTCATCCTGTGCTCGGCCACCATCGGCAATCCAAAGGCGCACGCGGAAGCGCTGGTCGAGGAGGAAGTTACCGCCATCACCGAGAGCGGCGCGCCGACCGGCGACAAGCACGTGTTGCTTTGGAACCCACCGGTGGTCAATCCCGACCTCGGCCTGCGTGCATCGGCCCGTTCGCAGAGCAACCGCATCGCGCGCCTGGCGATCCGGGCCGGCTTGAAGACCTTGGTGTTCGCGCAATCGCGAACCATGGTGGAGGTTCTAACCAAATACTTGAAGGATGTTTTCGACCACGATCCGCGCAAGCCACCGCGCATCCGTGCCTATCGCGGTGGTTACCTTCCCACCGAACGCCGCGATGCGGAGAAGGCGATGCGCGACGGGCGGATCGATGGAATAGTCAGCACCTCCGCACTCGAATTGGGCGTGGACATCGGCAGCCTGGACGTCGTCGTCTTGAACGGCTATCCCGGCTCGGTCGCGGCCACCTGGCAACGCTTCGGCCGTGCCGGTCGCCGCCAGAAGCCCTCGCTGGGCGTACTCGTTGCCAGCAGCCAACCGCTGGACCAGTACCTCATCCGCCATCCCGAATATTTTTCCGCAGCCAGTCCCGAACACGCGCGCATCCATGCCGACCAGCCGCTGGTACTCCTCGACCACATTCGCTGCGCCGCCTTCGAACTGCCCTTCCTGCGCGGTGAGCACTTCGGCCCCAATGATGCCGAGCCCTATCTCGAAGTACTCGGCGAAAGCGACGTGCTACACCAGGAAAATGGTCGCTGGGAATGGATTGCCGACAGTTATCCGGCCAATGCGGTGTCGCTGCGTTCGGTGGCCGATGGCAATTTCGTGGTGGTCGACCGCACCGACGGGCGCCAGGTCATCATCGCCGAAGTGGATTATTCCGCGGCTGCGCTCACCCTGTATGAAGGCGCGATCCACATGATCCAGGCCACGCCCTACCAAGTGGAAAAGCTCGATTGGGAAGGTCGCAAGGCCTACGTCACGCGCACCCATGTCGATTACTACACCGATGCCATCGACTACACCAAGCTAAAGGTTCTGGAACGCTTCGAAGGCGACATCGCCGGCAGGGGAAGCTCACAGCACGGCGAAGTGCACGTCGTGCGCCGCGTGTCGGGCTACAAGAAGATCCGCTACTACACGCATGAAAACATCGGTTACGGGCCGGTCACCCTGCCCGACCAGGAATTGCACACCACTGCGGCGTGGTGGCAGTTGTCGCAGACGTCACTGGATTCGGAATTTGCCTCGCGCCAGGATGCGCTGGATGGATTCCTCGGCGCCGCTTATGCCCTGCATGTGGTCGCCACCGTGGCGGTGATGGCCGATGCGCGCGACCTGCAGAAGGCCGTAGGCAGCGGCGACGGCGCCTGGTTCGCAGTGCCCGACGAGAAAGGTCGCGGCCAGCTGCGCGGCACGGATGGCAATCGTGCCCTGCCCGACGCGTTGTCGGTGTTCACGCCCACCGTGTTTCTTTACGACAATTTTCCCGGCGGCGTGGGTTTGAGCGAACCGCTGTGGCGGCGCCAGGCCGAGCTGCTTGCATCGGCGGCCAGCATGGTTGGAGCCTGCGATTGCAAGGGCGGCTGCCCGGCCTGCGTTGGCCCGGTACTTGCTGCCGACGAAGACGCAGACGTTTCGGCCAAGGCGCTGGCCTTGCGCGTGCTCACGTTGCTGGGTGCAGCGTGAGTACATTGGCGACCAGGCTGAGTAAGCTTCGTGCGCAAGCGGGCGCAGTCGAGGCGACTCGACAAGCATCGTCCCCACCGCGTGCGATCGAGGCTGCGGCAAGCCCCATTCCGGAACAACTCAGGCGCCTGCTGGGCATTCGCGTTCGGTCACAGGCAAAGCTGTTGGCACTGGATCGCCAACTGCCTGGCACCGAAATCGCCGATGGCCTTCGATTGATCGAGCGCCTCTATCCATGGCCGGACATTGCCAGCGAAGTAAACGCGCAGTTCGCGGGTTTCGGGCGCATCGATCGCGGTCAACTCATGTATTTCGACACAGAAACCACGGGCCTTTCCGGTGGCACAGGTACTCGCGCCTTCATGATCGGCGCCGCCGATCGCAGCGACGCGGGACTGCGCGTCCGGCAATTGCTTATTACCACCATGGCCGGCGAGATGGCGATGCTGCAGGAATTTTCGCGCTGGCTCGATCCGGCGATGACGCTGGTCAGCTATAACGGCAAGAGTTACGACGCTCCATTGCTGGCGACGCGTTTTCGCCTCAATCGACTTCCCAACCCGCTATCAGGCCTTCGCCATCTCGACCTGTTGTATCCGGTACGACGCCGTTTCCGCGGCGTCTGGGAAAACTGCCGGCTGGGTACCGTCGAGCGAGAATGGCTTGGCGTGGTTCGCGATGACGACCTGCCCGGCTCGGAAGCCCCACGTGCCTGGCGCGACTACCTGCGCGGCCTTTCGGCGCGGGACCTGCGCCGCGTTGGCGAACACAACGACCAGGATCTCAGGAGTCTGGCTGCGTTGCTGGCTCGACTGGGTGAGACAGATACATTAAGCCTTGCGGGCGCAGCGTGTTGATGCGGGTATGCTCTTGGCAACCCATTGCAGGAGAGAGTGCCCTTGAAAATTCTCCGCCTCGCCTTCGGCATCGCCTGCGGTTTATCCGCCACCCCGGCCTTGGCCGCAGATAAACCTGCCTTGGTTATGCCATCCATCGAAGCGCTTGCCGACCAACTCGCCGGTGAATACGCCTCGCAGCAGACGGCGCGCCTGGCCATCCTGCAAGATCTAAACAGCTTGATTGCAGCGGCGCTCATAGCCATCCCCAACGTCAACGAGCCGGAGCCCGGACAGCATGACGAAATCGTGCAGCGACTGGCGAGCAAGTTCCCGAGCGACCCGCTGGCGTTGTATGCCGCCGCGCTGGTTTGCCATACCCAGCTGCGCGAGTGCAAGACACCCGAGCTGCAGGCAAAGTTGCTGGAGCTGGAGCCCGACAACGCACTCAACTACCTGCTCACGCCGAACGGCAAGCAGCCCAGTCTCGACCAATTGCACCAGGCTGCCTCCGCGCCCCGCGCCGACAGCCATTTCAGCGGCTTGCTTGGCGTCGTGCGCACGGCATTGGCGGACCAGCCCGCACCGGCAGCGGAGGGACGCAAGGTCAACGAAGACGAACTGGCGCTGCAACTGCGCCGCAATGAAGTGGGCTACGTACCCTGGCCCAAGATCGGCCCCACCATGGGCCTGTGCAATGCCGATGCAGCAACGCGAACCGACCATTCTGCATTGCAGGCGGATTGTTCAAGGCTGGGCAGCCTGTTGTTTGCCGACCAGTCCGACAACCTCGTTACTCGCATGTTTGGCGTCACTCTGCTGCGCCGCTTCGCCAAGGGTTCACCCGATGCTGCCAAGGCGCTGGAAATGCGTAGGCAGTACGTTTGGCTGAGTGAATTGCCCGACGAGACGAACACAGCTGAACTCGAGCGACTGCAGGACGAAGAGGTCAGCCTGGGCGAATGGGAAGCCTACCAACGCCATGGCGAGCGCCAGGGCGCGACCCGCATTCCGCCTGCGGATTGGCTGCCAAAGAACCCGGAATCCATCCTGCTGCCGGAAGATCGCACGCCAAAACCCGCGCCGAACAAACCCTGACGCCCCAACGCCGCGCGATCTAATCGGGCGGCGTTGGCGAGGCCGTCAGCGAATCGTCTGCTTCGTGGCCATCCGGTACATCAGCCAGGCCAGCCCACCCAGCATCAGCAGTCCAAGCCAGCCACCGAAGTGCAGCGCTGCCGGCAGGGCCAACACATCCGAGCGACCGCTGAACACGATTGGCATCGCGATGAATATACCCATCAGCGCTTCGCCGGTGATCAGGCCCGCCGCGAACAGCGTGCCCTTCTGGTGGATGCGCTCGCGGCCGGCCTCGTCCAGACCCGGGCCAAAGTGCTTCTCGACGAAGTGCGCCAGCAGGCCGCCAAAGAAGATCGGCACGGCCAGATCCATCGGCAGGTAGATGCCGACCGCGCAGGCCAGCACCGGCGTACGGAATTTCGAGCCGCGCGCCTTCAACACTTCGTCGAGCACGATGATGGCGGCGCCAATCGCGGCGCCGACGCCAATCATCGTCCATGGCAGTTCGCCGCCGAAGATACCCTTGGCAACGGACGCCATCAGGTTGGCTTGTGGCGCCAACAGCGGACTCGGATGCTCCAGGCTCGGCACGCCGATGCCATAAGCCTTGGCCAACAAGTTCAGCACCGGCGCCATCACCAGCGCGCTTGATACGGCGCCAATGGCAAGCATGACCTGTTGCTTCCAGGGCGTCGCGCCCAACAGGTGTCCGGCCTTCAGGTCCTGCAGGTTGTCGCCACCGATGCAGGCAGCGCAACAGACCACCGCGCCGATCATGATCGCGGCAACTGCACCGATATTGGAATCGCGGCCGAGCATGATCGCCAGTATGATTGCGGCGAACAGGATGGTGCAGATAGTCAGGCCCGACACCGGATTGTTGGACGAACCGACGATGCCGGCCATATAGGCGGACACCGACACGAACAGGAAGCCGGCGACGATCATGATCACCGTCATCGGTATGCTGACGCCCCAACTGCCGACGATGGTCTGGTACAGCGCCAGCAGCGGCAGCGTGAAAACCAGCAATCCGCCCAGGATGTAATTCATCGGCACATCGCGCTCGGTGCGCAGCGAAGGCCCACCCTTGGTGTTGCGTGCAGCCAGTCCGCTGCGGATTCCCGAGAACAGCGATTTGCGCATGGAGATCAGCGTCCACACGCCGCCGATCAACATCGCGCCCACGCCCAGGTAGCGGATTTGCGACGACCAGATGGCGAAGGCCGCATCGGTGGAGCTCAAAGTCGCAACGGTCGCGGCCAGCGCAGGTTCGCCGGAAAGGAAGAAGGCGGTGTAGATCGGGATGCCGATGTTCCAGGCGATCATGCCGCCGGCCAGCATCACGATGCCGATGTTCAGGCCGACGATATAGCCGATGCCGAACAGGGCGGGCGAAAGATTGGTGCCGAAATAGGCCAGGCCCTTGCCGAACCACGCGGAAACCGCCGCGGTATCAGGGATCAGTTGCAGGCCGCTGGCAGCCGCCAGCTTCATGGCGCCGCCAATGGTTGCGGAACCTGCCAGCAACTTCGCGCCCTGCGCCGGATTTTCACCCGTGCGCAAGACTTCCGCCGCGGCCTTGCCTTCCGGAAAAGCCAGGCCCTGGTCGACGATCATCGAGCGGCGCAGCGGCACCGAGAACAGCACGCCGAGCAAGCCACCGAGGCCGGCGATCGCGAGCACCCACGAATACCGGAAGTCCTGCCAGTAGCCCAGGATGATCAGCGCCGGGATCGTGAAGATGACGCCGGTGGCGATGGACGAGCCTGCCGATGCGCCGGTGGAGACGATGTTGTTCTCGAGGATGTGACCGCCGCCGAACAATTTCAGGATGGCCATCGAAACGACGGCCGCCGGAATCGCGGAGGCGATGGTCAGGCCCGCAAACAAGCCCAGGTAAGTATTCGCCGCCGCCAGGATCATGGCCAGGATGATGGCCAGCAATACCGCGCGAAAGGTCAGCTCGGGTGGATTGGCTTCGGAATTTGCGACGGCGGCTTGGTGTTGGCTCATGGTCCCCTCCAGGATATGTCTGGAGCGATCATAAGCGCAGACGGGTCAGTCCACGTACATGGTCTTGATATTCATGAACTCATGGATGCCGTGTTCGGCCAGTTCCCGGCCGAAACCCGAGGCCTTGGTGCCGCCGAATGGCAGGCGCACGTCGCTGCGCACGATGGCGTTGACGAAGCACGCGCCGGCCTTGATCTGCCGGGCAACCGCCTCGCCCCGCGCCTTGTCGCGGGACCACACACTGGCGCCCAGGCCAAAGCTCGTGTCGTTGGCGACCCGCACCGCCTCGACGTCGTCGCGCACGCGAATGACGCTCGCCACGGGGCCGAACAGTTCCTCGCTGTAGGCAGGCATGCCCGGCACGACATGGTCGAGGATGGAAGCTGGATAGTGGCTGGGGCCCTGCCCCGGCTCGCAGCCGACCAGAACACGCGCGCCTTTCGCGATGCTGTCCGTCACCTGCGAGTGCAACTCGTCGCGCAAGTCGGCACGGACCATGGGCGCCAGCGTCGTTGCCGCGTCGTTGGGATCGCCAATCACGAGCTTCCCCGCCGCCTCGGCAAAGCGACGCACGAATTCTTCGGCAATGCCCTCGGTGACGATAAAGCGCTTGGCCGCGATGCAGGTCTGCCCGGCATTGCCGAAGCGCGACGCCACCGCCATAGGGATCGTCAGGTCGAGGTCGGCATCGTCGAGCACGACAAAGGGATCGCTGCCGCCGAGTTCGAGCACGCATTTCTTCAGGTTGCGACCGGCGTTTGCAGCCACCGATCGCCCGGCGCGATCGCTGCCGGTGAGGGTGATGGCCTGCACGCGCGGGTCGGCGATGACCTTCGCCGCCATGTCGTTGTCTATGTGCAGCACGCCGAACACGCCCTCGGGAACGCCAGCCTTGGCCAATACTTCGGCAATCACGTCCGCGCAACGCGGTACGTTGGTGGCGTGCTTGAGCAGCGCCACGTTGCCCGCCATCAGCGCCGGCGCGAGGAATCGGAAGACCTGCCAGATCGGGAAGTTCCACGGCATCACTGCAAATACGCAGCCGATCGGCTCGTAGCAGACGTAGCTGCGCGTCGCTTCAGTGGCGACGGGCTGGTCGCGCAGGTAATCGATGGCGTGGCCTGCGTAGTAGTCGCAGGCGCCCGCGCACTTCTCGATCTCAGCCAGGGCTTCGCGGCGCAGCTTGCCCATTTCGGCCGACATGATGCCGGCGATGCGATCCCGGTTCTCGCGAAGCTGGCCAGCCGCGTTGCGCAGGAACCCCGCCCGCTCGTCCAGGGACAAGGCCGACCATGCCGGAAACGCAGCGCTCGATCGCGCCAGCGTGGCCTGCATGGATGCCTCGTCCTGGTAGTCGTAGCGATAGTCCACCTGGCCCGTCCAGGGATTGGTGATTTCAACCGTCATCGTGTTGCCCTCGGATTCAGCCCTGTTGCAGGGCCATCTGCATGTCGCGGATACGCCGCTTCTCTTCGCGGTAGCCGATCCACCAGCCGATAAGCGCCGCGCTGGACACGACCACCACCAGCAAGGTCGCCAGCGCATTGATCTTGGGATTCAGGCCCAGGCGCACCGACGAGAATATCTTCATGGGCAGGGTCGTAGAATCAGGACCCGCCACGAAGCTCGAAATCACCACGTCGTCCAGCGACAGCGTGAACGCCAGCAACCAGCCGGACATCAGCGCCGGCATGATAATGGGCAGCGTGATCACGAAAAAGACCTTCAGTCTGTTCGCGCCGAGGTCCATCGCCGCTTCTTCCAGCGACTTGTCCAGATCCGCCAGCCGCGAGGACACCACCACGGTCACGAACGCCATGGTGAAAGTGACGTGCGCAATCCAGATCGACGTCATTCCCTTCGGCGACAGGCCAAGCGGGCTGAACAGGGTCACGAACATCAGCAACAAGGACAGGCCGGTCACGACCTCGGGCATCACCAGCGGCGCGGTGATCAACGCACCAAACAATGTCTTGCCGCGGAACGGCTTGAAGCGAGTCATCACCATGGCAGCCAGGGTGCCCAGCATCACCGCTGCGGTTGCCGAGAAGAAGGCGATCTTCAGGCTGATCCAGGCCGCGCTGAGCATCGAGTCGTCCTTGAACAACTCGACATACCACTTGAAGGTAAAGCCTGACCACGTCGTCGCGAGACGCGACTCGTTGAAGGAAAAGACGACCAGGATCAGAATCGGCAGGTACAGGAACGCATACCCGAGCGCGAGCACCGTCCGGCCGCCCCAGCCCACGGAGAAATTGCTGCCGCTCATGCCAGCCGTCCTTCCAGCTCGCGCTGCTGGAAGCGATGGAACACGATGATCGGTATCAGCAGCAGCACCAGCATCACGATCGCGACCGCAGAGGCCATCGGCCAGTTGCCCGCGCTGAAGAACTGGCTCCACAGCAGGCGACCGATCATCAGCGTGTCGGGTCCACCCAGCAATTCCGGGATGACGAATTCACCCACGGCCGGAATCATCACCAGCATGCAACCGGCGATGATGCCGCTACGCGACAGCGGCAGGGTGATCTTGATGAAGGCCTTCCACGGCTTTGCGCCCAGGTCGTAGGCTGCTTCCAACAGGCGCAGGTCCAGCTTCACCAGGTTGGAATACAGGGGCAGGATCATGAAAGGCAGGTAGGCATAGACGATGC
>JANNWV010000023.1:0-9238 GCA_031408815.1 Gammaproteobacteria bacterium | reverse complement strand
TGCAGCACCACCAGCATCCGCAAAGCGCCGTCGGTCAGGGTGAAGGTCCAGTAGTTCCCGGTGATGACCAGGTACTGCCGGATCTCGGGGGCCATGCGGGACAGCACAAGCCTAGCCGGCGGCGCCAACCAGGCGCACCAGTTCCGCCGTACGATTGACGTAGCCCCACTCGTTGTCGTACCAGGCGTAGATCTTTACTTGCGTGCCGTTGACGACCAAGGTTGAAAGCGCGTCGACGATGCCCGAACGCGGATCGTGGAGGTAGTCGATGGACACCAGCGGCCGCTCCTCGTAGCCGAGAATGCCCTTCAGCTCGCCATCAGCCGCGGCCTTCAGCAGCGCATTCACTTCTGCAACCGTCGTCGCCCGCTCGACCTCGAATACGCAGTCGGTGAGCGAGGCATTGGCCAGCGGAACGCGCACGGCGTGGCCATCCAGCCTGCCCTTAAGCTCGGGAAAGATCTCCGCAATCGCAGTGGCCGACCCGGTCGAGGTCGGAATCAAGCTGCTGCCGCAAGAGCGCGCCCTGCGCAGGTCCTTATGCGGCGCGTCGATGATGGTCTGGGTGTTGGTCAGGCTGTGGATCGTGGTCAGGCTGCCGTGCTTGATGCCCAGGTTTTCGTGGATCACCTTGACAACTGGCGCCAGGCAGTTGGTGGTGCAGGAGGCGGCGGAGACGATGCGGTGGCCGGCCGGATCGAATCGCTGATGGTTCACGCCCATGACGATGTCGAGCGTGCCGGTCGTCTTGATCGGCGCGGTCACCACCACTCGCTTGACGCCCTGGTCCAGGTACGGCTGCAGCACGTCGGGCTTACGAAACTTGCCGGACGCTTCGATGACCACGTCGCACCCCGACCAATCGGTCGCGGCAAGGTCCTTGTTGCGCGTCAGCGCAACTCGCTGCCCGTCGATGACCAGGGTGTCGCCATCGGCAACGGCCTCGCGGTCCCAGCGCCCGTGCACGGAGTCGAAGTTGAGCAGGTGCGCGAGCGTTGCCGCATCGCCGGCAGGGTCATTGACCCGTACGAAGCGGATCGACGGGTCACCCCAAGCGGCGCGCAGGGTCAAGCGGCCCATGCGGCCGAAGCCATTGATGCCTACGTTAATTGTCATAGGAAAAACTCCCGATTGGAAATTGGATCGCGGCCGCGAGTGACTCGCGGCCCAGGATGGGGGCGAGGTTCAAGCGCCAGCATCTGGCGAAACAGCCGGACGCGCCTCGTACCAAGCGCGGCTGGCGTTGACAAGGCGCACCACTGAAAGCATTACCGGCACCTCGACCAGCACGCCGACCACTGTGGCGAGCGTGGCGCCGGAATGTACGCCGAACAGACTCACCGCCGTCGCAACGGCCAGTTCAAAGAAATTGCTGGCACCGATCAACGCCGAAGGGCCGGCCACGCAGTGGGCCACGCCGAATCGCCGGTTGAGCAGGTAGGCCAAGCTGGCGTTGAAATAGACCTGGATCAGGATGGGCACGGCGAGCATCGCGATGATCGCGGGATGCTCGAGAATCTGGCGGCCCTGAAAGCCGAACAGCAGCACCAGCATCAGCAACAGCGCAGCCAGCGACCAGGGATTGAGACGGCGCTGCAGCGACTGGAGTGCTGCTTCGCCGCCCCGGGCGAGCACCGCGCGCCGAATCAGCACAGAGAGCACGACGGGTACGACGATGTAGAGCCCGACCGAGAGCAGCAGCGTGGCCCAGGGCACGGTGATGGATGACAGGCCAAGCAGCAACGCTACGATCGGCGCGAACGCCAACACCATGATGCCGTCGTTGAGCGCGACCTGGCTGAGGGTGAAGCGCGGTTCACCTCCGCACAGGTGACTCCATACGAAGACCATGGCCGTGCACGGCGCCGCGGCCAGCAGGATCAGGCCGGCAACGTAGGCATCGAGCTGCTCGGCAGGCAGGTAGTCGGCGAAGACATGGCGGATGAATATCCAACCCAGCAGCGCCATGGAAAACGGCTTGACAGCCCAGTTCACGAACACTGTGACGCCAATACCGCGCCAATGCTGCCGAACTCCGCCCATCGCTGCGAAGTCGATCTTGAGCAGCATCGGTATGATCATGATCCAGATCAGCGCCGCCACCGGCAGGTTGATTCCGGCCAACTGCGCCTCGCCCAACGTGGCGAATGCGCCGGGCAGGAACTTGCCCAGGCCGATGCCCAAACCCATGCAAAGCGCAACCCAAAGCGTCAGGTGGCGCTCGAACAGGCCCATGCGGGCCGACAAGGAAGTGGCACGGACGGTCATGCACTACTCGCGACGAGATCGACGGGCGCAAAGCGCGCGTTGATCGAATCCAGCGCCAGCTGCGTCTGCTCGAGCGACAGCTCGCGCAAGGGAAGCGCTACAAGGGCCGCGACCCGCTGGGTGATTACTTCTTGCGTCCGACGGAATGCCTCAACGATCGCAAGTTCTTCGCCCACGACAAAGGAGGGATCCGGCAGGCCCCATTGCGCGCGGGCAAAGTCACCGAAGAACACCGGGCAGGTCTCGGCTGCCGCGCTGTCGCAAACTGTGATGACCATGTCGAACGCCGGCGCGTCCGGGCCGGTGTATTCGTCCCAAGACTTGCTGCGCAGGCCGTCCGTCACGATCCCGAGTCGCGCGAGTTCAGCGAGCGCATGCGTATTCACCCGTCCGACCGGCTGGCTACCGGCACTGTGGGCGACGAATCGACCCCGGCCCAGGTGGTTGAGCGTCGCCGCGCACAGGATGCTGCGAGCAGAGTTGCCAGTGCACAGGAACAGAACCTGGATCGGCGGCACGGCGCGCGCCCTACCGTGATGCGGCGCGCGGGCGCGCCTTGGAAGCGGGCACAGTCTTTGGCGCGCACTTCGAATGATCGCCGCCGCAGCAGCTCTCGCTCAGGAAATCAAGCAGCTCGCGCATCGCTCCGAAGTTGGCGCGGTATCGAATGTTGCGCCCACTGCGAACAGCGTCGATAAGGCCAGCGTGCTGCAGAGACTTGAGATGGAAAGAAAGCGTTGCTGCCGGCAGCTCGAGTCGCTCGGAAATGTCCCCTGGGCAAGCGCCGTCGGGGCCGAGCTCGACGAGCCAGCGGAAGATCGACAGGCGCGAATCCTGCGCCAATGCGGCGAGGGCGGGAACAGCGGTCTTGGTGTCCATCGTTCTATAATGATGGAAAAATAGAATTGGGGCAAGTCAGCGTCATTCGCGGCGATTGCGGCAATGTGACAGTGGGCAACAAATTGCCGGAAGTCGCTTGGTGCCGAACAGATGGGGCCCGTGCCAATTTTTGGGTTCCGTCGCGAGCGCCAGCAACGGCAGCAACACTGAGCTCGCCAGATCGCCCATCACCATTGCGGTCGAGAGCGAGCGCAAAAACACCGACTCATACAGCGATGCCGCTACCTACGAACCTACGGCGCGACGAGGGTCATTGCGAGTAGACCGACGGAGCGGGCGCACGCGATCGGCAGCCACGAGGCGTCAAGTGACGGCCGTGGCTCTCCATGCCGACCATGTCCACATCGGCGTCGAGGTGACGCGGCGCTTCCGCCCCTTGCGTCGGGACCGAATGCTGTTGCCGCGACGATCTCGTCGACCAGTGCAAGCTCTGTTTCGTCGCTGTCGGCGACCAGCCCTTCCGGCGTCTCCTCGAAACGGTCCAGTTGCAACTCCGTTGCCACCGACAGCGCCCCATTCTCTGTAGACGCGCAACGCTCATTCCGAGGCGGCCACGTTCGGCCAGTTGGTCGTTGTCGCCGCCGGAGCCAAAGCGAGTGAGAGTCGGGATATTTCCGAAACGCGGCACGTGCGAGGCTGCTATCCTTCAACGAATGGATGACAGCATCAGCAAACCGCGCATGTCCGAGCGTTTCCGCGGCTTCCTGCCCGTGGTGGTGGACGTGGAGACCGGCGGATTTGACTGCACGCGCCACGCGCTGCTCGAGATTGCCGCCGTTCCGATCGTGTTCGACGCCGACGGCCGTTTCGCGCCGGGCGAGACTGTCAGCACTCATGTGGATCCGTACGAAGGATCCCTGCTGGACCCGAAATCCATGGAAGTGACGGGCATCGACGTGACCCATCCTTTCCGCAATGCGAAGCCCGAACGCGAGGCGCTCGATATCATTTTTAGGCATGTGCGTATCGCTGCTCGTGATGCCGGTTGCCAGCGCGCGATATTGGTCGGGCACAACGCGAGTTTCGACCTGGGCTTCATCAATGCCGCCGTGGCCCGCGTAGCGCATAAACGCAATCCGTTCCATCCTTTCAGCACATTCGACACGGTAACCTTGGCCGGCCTGGCCTACGGACAGACCGTTCTCAGCCGTGCGATGCAGGCCGCCGGGCTGGCTTGGGACGATGGACAGGCGCATTCGGCGGTGTACGATTGCGAACGTACCGCCGAACTGTTTTGCACCGTGCTCAATCGATGGGAACAACGCCATGATCCATGACAGCATCCTCGAGACCATCGGCCGCACGCCGGTCGTCCGCATCAATCACATCGCCCCTGCCGGCATCACCATGTACGCCAAGCTCGAGGCCTTCAATCCGATGTCCTCGGTGAAGGACAGGCTGGCGCTGGGCATCATCCTCGACGCGGAAGCCACCGGCGCGCTCAAGCCCGGCCAGATGGTCGTGGAAGCTACGTCCGGCAATACCGGCGTTGCGCTGGCCATGGTCTGCGCAGTGAAGGGTTATCCCTTCGTCGCCTTCATGGCGGACTCCTTCTCGATCGAGCGGCGCAAGCTGATGCGCGCGCTCGGCGCGAAAGTCATCCTGACGCCCGCCGCCGAACGCGGCAGTGGCATGGTCCGTCGCGCTGCGGAATTCGCTGAAAAACACGGCGCCTTCCTGACCCGCCAGTTCGAGAACGAAGCCAATCCTGCGTTCCACCGCTCCACCACCGGCCCGGAAATCCTGCAGGACTTTGCCGGCAAGCGGCTCGATTGGTATGTCACCGGTTACGGCACGGGCGGCACGCTCACCGGCGCCGGCGAAATCCTGAAGTTGGCGCGGCCGGGATTGCAGATCGCCGTGACCGAACCCGCCGGCGCAGCCTTGCTGTCAGGTGGCGAATGGAAACCGCACAAGATCCAGGGCTGGACGCCGGATTTCGTGGCGCCCATCGTCAACCGCGACATCTACGACCGCATCGTGCCGGTGGATGACGTCTACGCGCGCGACACGGCACGCGAACTCGCGACCAAGGAAGGCATCTTCACTGGCGTGTCCGGCGGCGGCACGTTCGCCGCGGCGCTCGATCTTGCCAAGACCCTGCCCGAGGGCAGCGTCGTGCTGGCGATGATTCCCGATACCGGCGAGCGCTACCTCAGCACCTTCCTGTTCGAAGGCATCAACGAAGGTTCCGACGACGAGTGGCTGGCCGAGTACGAAGCCTCGAAGGCCTGATCAGGCGACGGGCGACGGCTTCGGTTTCAGCTTGCGCTTCGTTGCCTGCCAGATGCCGTAGACGCTGATCGCGATCCACGCGCCTTCGATGAACAACACCGACCAGTTCATCTGTTCGGCATAGACCACCGGCACCAGGATGCCTGCCGCGCCGAACAGGTTCAGCAGGCAATAGGCGACGCCGGTGCCGCTTAGCCGTTCCGCCTGCATGGCCAGATAGGCCAGCAAGACCAGGATGACGCCGGCGAAGCCGACGAAATCGAACCACTTCAAGTCCATCACGGCTTGATCTCCAGTCGTTGTCTTACTGCTTCGAACAATGCCACGCCCGTGGCCACGGAAACATTCAGGCTTTCCATGTCGCCGGGCATGGGAATCCTGATCAGCCCATCGCAATGTTCGCGGGTGAGGCGGCGCATGCCCTCGCCTTCGCCACCCAGCACCAGCGCGACATTGCCGCGGAAATCCACGCTGTGCAATCCGGTCGTTGCTTCGCCATCCAGGCCGTAAACCCAGACCCCGGCATCCTTGATGGCGCGCAGCGTGCGCGCCAGGTTGGTGACGCTGATGACGGGAATACGGTCGGCGGCGCCGGCCGATGTCTTGCGCACGGTCGCGTTGATCGGCGCGGCCTTGTCCTTGGGAATGATGACGGCGGTCACCGCCGCGGCCGCTGCGCTGCGCAGGCAGGCGCCGAGGTTGTGCGGGTCCTGCACGCCGTCCAGCACCAGGATCAGGGCCTTGCCATTGGCGGCCTCGATCAGTTCGGCCAGTGCGGATTCCTCGACTTGCCTGGGCGCTTCATAGCGGGCAATCACGCCTTGGTGGCGCAACCCGCCTGCGACGCCATCGAGCGCCTGCAAGGCAACGCGACGCACTGAAATTTCGTGCCGGCGCGAGGTTTCCTCGATTTCAGTCAGGCGCGGATTCTTGCTACCGGCTTCCACAAGCACTTCACGCACATGCGAAAGATCGTGCTCCAGCGCGGCCGATACCGCATTGATGCCGGCGATCCAGGTTCCCTTGGTGCTCATTCAGCCCAGGCCTTCTTCTTTTTTTGTCCCTGCACTTCGCCCGGCAGCACCAATTTGAAGTCGATGCGACGGTCTTCGACGCTGGCGCGCAGCACCAGCACGCGGATGGTATCGCCCAGGCGGAACGCCATGCCCTTGCGTTCGCCCTTCAGTGATTTGCGCAACGGGTCGAAATGCCAGTAGTCGTGCGGCAACTGGGTGACGTGGACCAGGCCATTGACCTTGGACTCGTTCAATTCCACGAACAGGCCAAAGCTGGTGACGCCACTGATCACGCCGTCGAACTCGCTGCCGACGTGTTGTTCCATCCAGGCGCTGCGATAACGTTCGTCCACTTCGCGCTGCGCTTCATCAGCGCGGCGTTCCTTCTCCGAACACTGGGTGCACATCACCGCCATCTCAACCGGTGAATAACGGAAGCCGTCGCTGCTGCCCTTGATCAGGGCGTGCTTGATGGAGCGATGCAGCAACAAGTCGGGGTAGCGGCGAATCGGCGAAGTGAAGTGGCCGTAGGCTTCCAGCGCCAGGCCGAAGTGGCCCTTGTTTTCGGTGGCGTATACAGCCATCGATTGCGAGCGCAGCAATACCGTTTCCAGCAGCGCGGCATCGGGCCGGTCGCGGATTTTCTTGAGCAGGCTGGTGAAGTCCTTGGGCTGCACGTCCTTCCACGGCGGCAGGCGCAGGCCAAACTCGGTCAGGTATTCCAGCAGGTCGGCGTACTTCGCCTCCGGCGGCCGGTCATGCACGCGGAATGGCGCAGGCACCTGCTTGGCCAGGATAAAGCGCGCGGCCTCCACATTGGCCGCGATCATGCATTCCTCGATCAGCTTGTGCGCCTCGTTGCGCGCCAGCATGCCGCCCTGGATGACCTCGCCCTTGGTGTCGAGCATGAAGCGCACTTCGCTCGATTCGAACTCGATGGCGCCGCGCTTGCTGCGCGCCTTGGCCAGGATTTCGTACAACTGGTGCAGGCGATCAATCTGCGGCATCAGCGCGCCGATGTATTCAATGGCTTCGGGCTTGTTTTCGCCGACAGCGTCCCAGACCTGGGTGTAGGTCAGGCGCGCCTTGGAATTCATCACCGCTTCGTAGAATTTCGACTTGCTGACCTTGCCTTCGTAGTCCACATGCATGTCGCAGACGAAGCACAGGCGATCGACCTTGGGCTTGAGCGAGCAGATACCGTTGGACAGCGTCTCGGGCAGCATGGGCACGACATAACCGGGGAAATACACCGAAGTGCTGCGCAGTACGGCTTCATCGTCCAGCGCGGTGCCGGGGTGCACGTAATGCGACACGTCGGCGATGGCAACGACCAGGCGGAAGCCTTTCGCCACCGGCTCGCAGTAGACCGCGTCATCGAAGTCCTTGGCGTCCTCGCCGTCGATGGTGACCAGCGGCAGCGAACGCAGATCGACTCGGCCGGCGATGGCGGACGGTTCGACATCCACCGGCACGGCAGCGGCTTCGGCCAAGGCCTCGCGCGGGAACTCGAACGGCAGGTTGTGTCCGTGGATGGCCATCTCGACCACGCGCGAGGGCGTCAGCTTATCCCCGAGCACGACCAGCACGCGGCCAATCGGTGAATGGCCGCGCTCGGGCGGCGACACCAGTTCACAAACGACCAATTGCCCGTCCAGCGCGCCATTGCGCGCGTCGGCGGGGATCAGCAGTTCGGTCTGCACGCGACGGTCGTCCGGGGTCACCATGCCCATGCCGGAGCGTTCGGTGAAGCGACCGGTGATGCGGGTCATGCGGCGCTCGAGCACCTCCACGATGGCGCCCTGGCGACGGCCACGATGGTCCACGCCGGTGACGCTGGCGAGCACGCGGTCGCCATGCAGCGCCTTGCGCAATTCGTTGGGCGGCAGGAACAGATCGTCGCCACCGGCTTCGGGCTTCAGGAAGCCGAAACCATCGGGATTGGCGATGACGATGCCTGCGATCAGGTCGAGTTGCGCGGCAACGGCGAAACCGCCGCGACGGTTCATCAACAACTGACCGTCGCGCTGCATCGCATTCAGGCGCCGCGACAGCGCTTCCAGGCGATCCGGCTCGGTGAGCTTGAGCGCGCGCGAAATCTCTTCCACCGTCAGCGGACCGGAGGCGTCGGACAGGAATTCGGTGATGGCCTCGCGACTGATGATGGGCTGCGCGTAGCGAGTCGCCTCGCGCGCGGCGTGCGGATCGCTGCGACGAGGTCCCTTGGACGGGCCCTTGTGAGCCTTGCCGGGGCCGGCGTAAACCTTCGCCGCGCCAGCTGGGGTCTTGGGACCTCGCGAGCCCGCGGCAGCTTGCGGCGGCTTGGCGGCGTGGCCGCCTTTCGCGGAGTTGGCAGGCTTGCCTGCCTTCTTCTTCTCGCCACCCGGTCGGGCGGGTTTGGAATCCGCCGCCTGGCGGAGGTTGTCAGGCATCCATGCCGGCAGCGCCTTGGCCTTGCCGGCGCGCTTGTCTTCGGGTTTTTTCATGCGCACATGGTACACCGTCGACCTGTCCGGACCTTGAAGCAGCGCGCCGCGCCAGCGAAATTCATTGACAACAGGGGGCCTGGCGACTAACTTATGCGGCTCTCTCGCCCTGTGCGAGAGCTGTGCCCTGGTGGCGGAATTGGTAGACGCACTAGTTTCAGGTACTAGCGGGTAAAACCGTGGAGGTTCGAGTCCTCTCCTGGGCACCACTACATCGATTCACCGGAAAACCCGCCTTGATGGCGGGTTTTTTGCCCGGCGCAGCGAGACTGCTCAACCGGGGCAATACCGTGATGCGTTGACGTAAACGCAACTGCCGGCTTTCGCAGGGCC
>JANNWV010000022.1:0-54747 GCA_031408815.1 Gammaproteobacteria bacterium | reverse complement strand
TATTTCGTGCCCGGCGAGGCCGCGCGCATCGCGCTCACCTCGGCCGCGTTGCGCGGCGTGGACGTGCGCCTGTTGGTGCCGCGCCGCGGCGATTCGGCGCTGGTGTCGGCGGCGGCGCGGTCCTATTTCGACGAACTGATCGGGGCGGGCGTGCGCGTCTTCGAATATCCGAAGATGCTGCACACCAAGGCGCTGCTGGTGGACTCGGATATCAGCGTGCTGGGCAGTTCGAATTTCGACAACCGCAGCTTCCGGCTGAATTTCGAGTTATGCGTGTTGTTCGAGGACGCGGGCGTGGCGACGGCGCTGGAAGCAGTGCTGATCGAGGACCTGTCCCATGGCCGCGAAGTGCGCGGCCCGCGGCGCCTGGATTTCTGGCCCTCGCTGGGCGAGGCGTCGGCCCGGCTGCTATCGCCGCTGCTGTGAGGCTGGGCTAAACTGGCCGCACGTCATCGAGGGTTGTCCCATGCACTGGTTATATCTGTTTATCGCCATGGCCTTGTTGCTCGCCGCGTCCAAGGCCTCCGGCTGGTTGGTGGTGGTGCTGGT
Organism: Gammaproteobacteria bacterium; assembly: GCA_031408815.1. GTDB lineage: Bacteria > Pseudomonadota > Gammaproteobacteria > Xanthomonadales > Xanthomonadaceae > Arenimonas. The sequence goes on along the minus strand of JANNWV010000022.1, from coordinate 54,198 downwards.
GCTGGCGTCCCTGGTGGGCTTCATCGCCTGGATGCTGGGCTGGGTGTCCACCCGCATCTCCAGCGGTGCCCGCAACGAGACGCAAATCATCAGCCCGGAAGAACTGCGCAGGCTGCGCGAGCAGGCCGAGGCGCGCAAGGCCGCCGCGCAATCCAACCCCGGCAGCGAACCGCCGCCCTGATCGCCCTGCCCTGGCCGTCGCTGCGCGCGGCCGAGGCGCCGCCGCTGGCGTCGGACGAACTGCGCCTGCACTGGTGCCCGGACCCTGAATCGCCCGACCCGAAGCGGCCACCCGAGTCCCGCCGGCAACGCGTCGATCGCCTGCTGCGCAGCGTGCTGGCCGCGCACGTCGGCGTGGCGCCCGGCGCGCTGGCCTTCGGTCGCGAGGAAAAGGGCCGGCCCTTCCTGCGCCACGACGGCGCGCCGGATTTCAATCTCAGCGACACCCATGGCGGCACGCTGGTCGCCTTGTGCCGCCGGGGCCGCGTCGGCGTGGACCTCGAGCGCATTGATCGCGAGCCACCGGTGAATCGCCTGTCGCGACGCTGGTTCAGCGAAGCCGAAGCCGATGCCTTGCAGTTGATGGATGCGGAAGCGGCGCGAAGCGCCTTCCTGCGTTTGTGGACGGCCAAGGAAGCCAGCTGCAAGGCCACCGGCACGGGCATCTTCGGCTACACGCCGCGCTGGCGCTTCGACGTGCAGTCCGAGTCGCCCGTGTTGCGGGAGCTGCCTGCCGATGCCGGCGATGCCTCGCGCTGGCAGTTCTTCCGGCTATCTCCATCGCACGAACATACCGCCGTGGTCGCGCTGCGTGACGCAGTGCAACCCCGATTGACTGGCGTCGTGCTCGCCGGCTGATCAGGCCGGCGTGTCGGTATCCATTTCAACGCGGTTGCGGCCCGCGCGCTTGGCGCGGTAGAGCGCGGCATCCGCGCGACGCAGCAGGTTCATCGAATCGCCCTGCATGGTCGGCACAAAGCCGGCTACGCCGATGCTGATGGTGGTTTCGCCGATGTGTTCCTGCATGCCGATTCGGATTTTTTCAGCGCGACGCATGGCTTCGTCCTGGTGCACGCCGGGCAGCAACAAGGCGAACTCCTCGCCGCCATAACGGGCCAGCAACTCGCGCTTGGGATCGTGCAAGGCGTACAGGTGCTGGGCGATGGTACGCAACAGCACGTCGCCCTCGAGGTGGCCGTGCGCATCGTTGTAGCGCTTGAAATGATCGACGTCGATCATCAGCACCGACAAGGGTCGGCGCTGGTCGAGGCAGCGATACCATTCTCGTTGCAGGCCATTCTCCAGGGCGCGGCGGTTGGCGACGCCGGTCAGTGCGTCTTCGGTCGCCAGTTCGGCCAGCTTGCGGTTCACCGCCTCCAGCTCGTGCGTGCGTTCTCCGATGCGGGCCTCGAGCTTTCGGTTGGTCTCGACGTAACGCTGGGTGCGACGGCGCACGAACTCCTGCACCAGCAAAACGCCGACGGCGAGCAAGGACAAGCCGAACAGCCAGCGAACCCAGATCCGCTCGAACCAGCGCGGCATGATCTTGTAGCGGTAATTGGTAGGCGCGGCCGGGCGCCCGCTGCGCGTGCGCGCTTCCACTTCAAGCAGGTATTCGCCGGGCGTGATGGCGCGAATGAACAGGTCGCGGTCGGTCCAGTTGCTCCATGCGTCGGGCAGGCCCGAGCCATTGAGGCGATAGCGGAACTCCAGCCCGCTGTCCATGCTCACCATGCCGTAGCGGAAGTGCAGCCGGTAACCGGATGGAATTTCCACCGTCTTGCCGGCGGACGAAATCGGCAGCCTGCGCAGCTCCTGGCCGTCGGGGCTTTCCGCCGTGACCAGCTCGAAGCCCAGCACCAGCGGCACCGGCGCCGGCTGCTTTTCGGCCGGGTTGTACTGCAGCAATCCACTCCAGGTGGCGACGCGCAACACACCATCTTGGTTGAAGCGCAGCCGCCCGTAGCCTGCCGCCAATTGGGAGCCCAGGTGCAGGGGCTTCCATTCGGTCGCCTTCGGCGCGCGGAACCACATCTGGCGTCGGGTGAAGGCATAGGCGCCCAGCGGCGTCTGTTCGACCACCAGCTCGTTGGGCCGGTCCACCAGCGTGAACGGCGGACCGACATCGGGAATGAACTGTTTGTTGTCGAAACGGAATCCGTGTTCGCCGCTGATCACGTGGAGCTGCCCGTCGAGCAGGAACAGGAAGCTGCCTGCCGCTGGATCGAGTTCGATGCCCTGCGCCTTGCCGAAGACTTCCTTGCGCGAGGCGCCCTTGCGCGCGGGATCGAGCGTCCAGCGTTGTGGACCACCGCGTGAGTTGTCGAGCCACAGTTGTTCGGGCCCGGTCTCGATCAGGCTCGAGGCACTGGCGCCTTCCAGCGCGACCGAATAACCCACGCCCCAGTGACCGTCGCTTTTTTGCAGCACGTACAGACGCTGGTCGCCCAGACCATAGAGCCGGTCGGGATGGAAACGCGAAGCCACGATCTGCAGCACGCTTTCCGCTTCGGTCTCGATAACCGGACGCGGCTCGGGCGCGCCTGGCTCGAGCACGAGGATGCCGTTGCGATGCCCGACCACCAGGCCGGCGTCGGTGCTCGCCAACGCAAACGCTTCAAGCTGCACCCACCCTGTTTCGCGCGCCTGGATACGGCCGTGTTCGCCGGCGCTTACGCGCACGACGCCACGCGTTCCGGCCACCCACAGCGCGTTGTCGTGCCATTCGAAATCGTAGACCGTGCCACCCAGCCCTTGCGCCGCGCCGATGAACGACCACGGCGATGGCAGCGACATCCGGATCAGGTCACCTTCGGTCGCGGCCCACAGACCGCCTTCCTGGTCGCTGCCCAGCGCAACCACGCCAAAGCTGCCCAGGTTCACGCGCTCGCGCAGCTTGAAGTCGGGGCCGTAGCGGAACAGTTCGCCCTTCAGCGTGCCGACCACAAAGCTGTCGTCCTGCAAGGCATAGGCAACGTAGGCATTGGCATCGCGCAGTTCGGCGCCGGCTGCGTTCGCGATCGGACGCACGCCCTGCTTGTCGGCGCGGAAGAAGCCCTGGTCGCCGACCAGCAGCTGCCAGCTGCCGCGATCGATGACGCCCAGCAAGCCCTGGTCGGCGAACAGTTGGCCGCCGGGCAGCAGCTCGAACTTGCCGTCGACGAAGCGACAGAAGCCCTTGCCGGCAATGCGCGCATAGAGCTGGTTGCCCTGCGCAAAAAAGCTGCGCTGGTTTTCATCCAGCGGCCAGTGCTTGACTTGCTTGTGGTCGTAGCTGAGGAAGTGCAGCATCCGCTCGCCGCGGAAATAGGTGCCTTCGTCGGTAACAATGATTTGCCACACATTGCCCAGGTCGCGCTCGCGGCCCTTCAGCCCGACGGCGGTCAGCAACTCCTGATAGACCATTTCGCCATCGGGGGAGGTCTGCAGCCAGCCGAAGGTGTCGTAGCTGGCGACGTAGATGCGGCCATCGCGCCCGGTCACCACGTCGCGGCCGATCTGCTTGGCCGGCAGCGTGATCAGCTCCCAGGATTCGCCGTCGTAGCGAAGCACGCCCTCGCCGTTGCCCACGTACAGGCGGCCCTGCTTGTCCGTCGCAATCGCCCAGTGCTGCGGCGTCGCGTTGTAGTCTTCGGGAAGATAGCGGCGCAGCAGCGGCGTGCCGCGCAGCGTGTCGGCCATCGCACCCGCCACGACCAAGGTGGCCAGCAGCATTGCCAGCAGTGTGCGAAGGAAAAAAAAGCGTGTCATCGGCGCAGTATGCGACACCGGGCGGAAACGGTACTGTGCTGGCCAGCCCAGGTCGCAAGCGGTTTCTGGCGATACTTTGACTACAACTCCTTCCAACGAATCACTCCCCATGACCGTACTGAGCGTCAATGTGAACAAAGTGGCCGTGCTGCGCAACTCTCGCGGCGGCGGCGAGCCCAGCGTCTTGGCGGCGGCCCGCGCAGTGATGGCCGCCGGCGCCGGTGGCCTGACCGTGCATCCGCGCCCCGACCAGCGCCATATCCGCCCCGGCGACGTCCGCGACCTGGCAGCGCTGGCCCGCGGCCGGGTCGAGTTCAATATCGAGGGAAACCCCTTCGCACCGCCCCGGGGCGAGTACCCCGGGCTGCTGACGCTGGTCCGCGAGACCCGGCCCCAGCAGGTGACCCTGGTACCCGATGGCGATGGCCAGCTGACCTCGGACCACGGCTTCGACCTGGAACGCGACCACGCGGCCCTCGCGCCGCTGGTGGCGGGCTTCAAGGCGGCGGGGGCGCGGGTGTCGCTGTTCATGGATGCGGGCGCGCGCAACCTGCCCCTGGCAGTGGCGATGGGCGCTGACCGGATCGAGCTGTACACCGGGCCGTTCGCGGAAGCGTTCGCCGCCGGCGACGCTGCGGCCGAATTGGCGGCTTGCGCTGCCACCGCGGCCGAGGCGCGGTCGCTGGGCCTGGCGGTGAACGCAGGCCACGACCTGAGCCAGGCCAACCTGGGCGCGTTCCTGAAAGGCGTGCCGGGGGTTGCGGAGGTGTCGATCGGCCACGCACTGATGGGCGAGGCACTTTACGCCGGGCTGGATGCCACCGTGCGCGCCTACCTGCGCATCATCGCGGCCGCCTGACAAAAACAAACGCCGCCCGAGGGCGGCGTTGTCTTCTTGCGCTGGGTCTCGTTGAGCTGGGTCGCGCCGGTTACTGCGCTGCCACATCCACGAAATTGATCTTGACCAGGTTCGCGTTCTTGGCGCGCGACAACACCTTGGCCAGCATTTCATATTCGGCATCGCGGTCGGTTTCGATCTCGATGGCCGGCTGCTTGGTGGCGTCGATGGTGCCGGCAGGCGTGTCGCCACGCGCGCCCTCGACATCGAACTGCGACTGCAGGATGCGCATGTCCACCGGGCTGCCATTCCAGCTGACACCACCAGCAGCGTCGATGCGGATGCGGATCGGCGGCGGCGGCATGCCCGGCGGCGGCGGCATGGTGCTGGGCTGCGGCAGGTCGACCTGGATCGGATACGAAAGCGGGGGCACCGTCACCATGAAGATGATCAGCAGCACCAGCATGACGTCCACCAGGGGCGTCACGTTGATGTCGGCCATGGGGCCGCCGCCAGAGTTGGAAGCAAATGCCATCTCGAGTCCCTGTACTTAGTTGTCGCGCTCGGGGCCGGAAACGAATCCGACCTTGCGAACGCCAGCCTTGCGCAACGTCTGCACGGCATCGTTGATGACGCCGTACTTGGTGGTTGCGTCGGCGCGGATGTTGACCTGCGGCTGCGGATCCTTCTGCACCAGGACGCCCATCCGCTCCTCGAGGCGGGAGACGCTGACCAGCTCGTCATTCCAGTAGCGCGTGCCATCGGACTTGATGGCCAGCGTGACCGGCGGCGTGGTGAGCGTTGGCCTGATGCTGAGCGAGGCCTCGGGCAGCTTGACCACGACCTTGTGCGTCATCAGGGGCGCCGTGATCATGAAGATGATCAGGAGCACCAGCATGACGTCCACGAGGGGCGTCACGTTGATGTCGGCCATAGGACCGCCGCCGCTGGAGTTTGAACTGAAAGCCATGGCTGTAAGCCTCGGTTGCCGGACTTAGCGCTTGACCTCGCCCACGCGGGAACCGGTGGCGAAGAAGTCGTGCAGGTCGTGGGCGAAGGTATCGAACTTCGAGTAGGTGTCACGGTTGACGCGCACGAAGTAGTTGTAGGCAAGCACGGCCGGGATGGCGACGCCCAGGCCGATGGCGGTCATGATCAGCGCCTCGCCGACCGGGCCGGCCACGGCGTCGATGGACGAGCTGCCACTTTCGCCGATGCTGAGCAGGGCGTGGTAGATGCCCCACACGGTGCCGAGCAGGCCGACGAAGGGCGCGGTGGCGCCGACGGTGGCGAGCCAGGTGAGGCCGTTTTCCAAGTTGGCGCTTTCACGCGTGACAGCCTGGCGCAGGGCGCGGTCGATGAACTCGGAGCGGTTCAGGGCTTCGACCAGTCGGCTGCCTTCATGACGCTGGTGGTGCGCAGCGGCCTGGGCGCAATCCAGTGCGATCTTCGAGAACGGCTCGTTGGACTTCTGCTCTTCCATGAAGCGGATTGCGTCCTGCGCGTTCGGGGTTTCCCAGAACGTGCGCATCACGCGGTCGGCGCGAGTGCGGACGACTGCGTTCTTGATCAGGTTGACGATGGTGTACCACCAGGCGCCGACCGACATGACCACCAGGACCACCAGCACGCCTGCGCTGATGAAATCCAGATTCTGGATCATGTGGCTGAAGCCCAGTTTCTGCAGGGATTCGGCGTTGGAGGCGGCCGGTGCGGCGGCCGCGGCGGCAGCGGCAGTGTTGATGAGGATGTCCTGCAGCATAAATATGACCTTCTAGTGTTAGTCGTTAAAGAGTGAATTCGACGGGGACATCGACTTGACCAGCAACGCGTACCCCTCCGCGCATGCCCGGGTTGATCTTCCAGCGGTTGGCAGCCTTGACGGCGGCCCGATCCAGGTTTCGATTGCCGCTGGAACGCTTGACCTCGACGCCGGTGACGTTACCCGAGATGTCGTAGGTGAGCGTAAGCAGCGCGGTGCCCGTGATTCCGCGGCGCATTTCTTCCGGCGGATAGACTGGCTTGTTAAGTGCGCGCCCCGTCGGGTCGACCGAGCCACCGAAATCCGAAGGCGCGGCCACCGGCGCCGGCGGAGCCGGCGGCGGAGCGGGCGTGGAGACCGGGCTCGGGTCGTTGTAGACCATCGGCGGTTCTTCCGGCGGCGGCGGCACGGCGCTCGGCTTGGGCGCTTCGACGATGCGGGTGATCGTCTTGGGCGGTTCCTTCGGCGGCGGTGGTGGCGGCGGCGGTGGCTTGGGCGGCTCGATGAAGTTGACGAGCGTTACGTCGTCGTCCTTGTCGGCGGCCTTTTGCGAAGTGACGGGCGCCATCAGGGTCATGAAGACGACCACGTGCAACGCAATCGCAAACGAGGTGCCCGCAATGCGCGGCCAGCTAAACGTTTGCTTGGGAGTATCGAAGCTGGTGTGTAAATCCGTCATGCGGGTGGCGGCTCGATCATTCGTTCTCGCGGCGCACAAGCGCAACGACCCGCTGCTTTCCAGCGGCGGGAACGTATTAGCTTATACGAAGGCGTCAGCATTACCAACCGTCACTTTCCCGAAGCTTGACGGAGTTCGGACTCGGCCCATTTCCTGGTTTCCGGGTACTTTGCCGCCTCCCGGTAGGCCGCCACGGCGGCAGTCTTGTTGCCCAGGCCGTCTTCGCTCATGGCGATGACCTGCCAGGCATCGCCGGGCTTGGTCACGCCCTTGGCCAGCGCCTGCTGGGCCGAGGCCTTGGCGTCGGCGTAGCGCTCCTTGTCCTGCTGGGCCCTGGCCAGGTTGAGGAAGCTGGTGCCGTTCTTGCTGAGCGGCGCCCCCTTGGTCCAGGCGGCGATGGCCTTATCGGTTTCGCCCTCGGCGTAGTAGGTCTGGCCCAGGTAGGCGTACACCTCGTGGCCGGGGACCAGGACGCCTTTCTTCACGCCTTCCTCGATCACGCTGATGGCTTCCTTCTGCCGGTCGTTGCTGTTTGCCAGCAAGCGCCAGGCAATGTCGTAGTCGTTGCTTTCAGTGAACAGTCCGTCCTTGCGCATACGGTCGAGGATGGCGAGCGCCTTGGCCTCCTGGCCGGCCTCCTGGTAGAGGCTGGCGAGGTTCATCTGCAGCTTCTTGTCGGTGGGCTTGGTGGCGGCCAGTTTCTCCATCACCGCGATGGCCTGTTCGGGCTTGCCACTGCCGATCAGTATCTGGTTCTTGATGGCAATGGCGCGCTCGTCCTCGGACTGGGTTTCCGTCAGGAACCGGTCGATGGTGGTCAGCGCTTCGTCCTGCTTGTTGTCGGCGTCGAGCATCTGCGCGACCTGCAACATGGCCTGGAAATGCAGGTTGTTGTGCAGGCCGTTGAACTCGACGGCCTGCTTGTAATACTTGATGGTGTTGGAATAATCCTTGGTTTCCTTCGACTGCCACGCGCCACCGGCCAGGTAGGCCGCGCTGGACTTGTCGAAGGCGTTGGCGCGCGGATCGGCGAGGATTGCGTCGGCTTTCGCGATTATTTCGTCTTCGCTGTCGTTCTTGGTCTGCAGCTCGAACAGCGCGCCCAGCTGCTTGGACAGTTTCGGTTCGCCGGCCTGCTTGGGGGCAACGCGCGTCGCCTTCGGATAGATCTGGGCGACGTTGGTGGCGCCGCTCTTCTGCGCTTCGCGCGCCTTGCGCGCGGCGCGGGTGTTGGCCTGCGGGGCGTCGACGCCGCCGGCCTGTGCACTCACCGTCTGAACCGGCAGGGGAGCCAGCAGGGCGGCCAGGACCGCGGACAACAACAGCGACTTTTTCATGGGGCTCTCCGGAGCAGATGCGACGGTAAGGCAGCAGGCAGGATGCGAGCAGGGGCTGCAAAGGGTACGGGGGATGGCCGTCGGCCTCAAGCACCGCACCGGGTGGTGCGCTTTTTCATTGGCTAGTTTTATGACATTGCGCCTTAACGCGGCGTCAATGGGGGATCAGACGTCCAGGTTGCCTACGCGCAAGGCGTTTTCCTCGATGAACTCGCGGCGCGGTTCGACCACGTCGCCCATCAGCGTCGAGAAGATCTGGTCAGCGGCCACGGCATCCTCGATGCGCACCTTCAACAGGCGGCGTGTTTCCGGATTGACCGTGGTGTCCCACAGCTGCTCGGGATTCATTTCGCCCAGGCCCTTGAAGCGCTGGATGGCACGGCCCTTCTTGGCTTCTTCCAGCAACCATTCCTGGGCCTGGCGGAAGCGGCTGATGGCCTGGGTCTTGCCGCCGCGCGAGACAGTGGCGCCGGGCTGCAGCAGGCCATGCAGTTGCGCCGCGATCTCGTTGATCTGGCGCAGCTCGCCGTGCAGCAACTGGTTGACCGCCAGGGTCTGGATGGAGCTCAGGCCGTGGTGGCGCTTTTCGACCAGCAGCGCACCGACCTGGCCGTCGCTGGTGGGCTGCACGCGCACCGAATAGCGCGGGCGGCCGAGGCCCGAGGCGTTGAGTTCGTTTTCCAGCGTCGCGCACCATTCGACCAGGCGCGTTTCATCGACGAAATCATCGGCTGTGAGCGGACGCGCTTCGAGCAGCGCCTCGAGCACGGCGCGATCGACACGATAGGCGTGGCGAGCGATGACTTCATTGGCGGCGACGACATCGAGCAGCAACTTTTCCAGGGCCGGGCCCGGGATCGGCGGCGCGACGTCGCTGACGCGCAACTCGGCGCCGTCGATGGCGTTGTTGACCAGATAGGCGTTGAGCGCCGCGTCATCTTTCATGTACAACTCGTTCTTGCCCTGTTTGATCTTGTACAACGGCGGCAGGCCAATGTAGATGTGGCCGCGCTCGATCAGTTCCGGCATCTGCCGATAGAAGAAGGTCAGCAACAAGGTGCGGATGTGCGAGCCGTCGACGTCGGCGTCGGTCATCAGGATGATGCGGTGGTAGCGCAATTTATCCGGGTTGTACTCATCCTTGCCGATGCCGCAACCGAGCGCGGTGATCAGCGTGCCGACTTCGGCCGAGGCAAGCATGCGGTCGAAACGCGCGCGCTCGACGTTGAGGATCTTGCCCTTCAGTGGAAGGATGGCCTGGGTCTTGCGGTTGCGGCCCTGCTTGGCCGAGCCGCCGGCGGAGTCACCCTCGACGATGAAAAGTTCAGACAGCGCGGGATCTTTTTCCTGGCAGTCGGCGAGTTTGCCGGGCAGGCCGGCGATATCGAGCGCGCCCTTGCGGCGGGTCAGGTCGCGCGCCTTGCGGGCGGCTTCGCGGGCGCGCGCAGCATCAACGATCTTGCCGGCGATGGCGCGCGCTTCGTTCGGGCGTTCCTGCAGGAATTCCTCAAGCTTTTGACCGATAACTGATTCAACTGCCGGCCGGACCTCAGACGAGACCAGTTTCTCTTTGGTCTGTGAACTGAAGCTCGGGTCGGGCACCTTCACAGACAGCACGGCGATCATGCCTTCGCGCATGTCGTCCCCGGACAGTGCGACCTTGGCCTGCTTGGCGATGCCGTTCTGTTCGATGTAGTTGGACAGCGTGCGCGTCAACGCAGCGCGGAAACCAATCAGGTGGGTGCCGCCGTCTTTCTGCGGAATGTTGTTGGTGAAACAGAACATCGTTTCCTGGTAGGCGTCGGTCCACTGCAGCGCGATGTCCACCACGATGCCGTCCTTTTCGCCGGAGGCGGACACGACGGTCGGATGCAGCGGCGTCTTCAGCGCAGCGAGATGTTCGACGAAGCTCTTGATGCCGCCTTCATATTCGAACAGGTCGCGCTTGCCTTCGCCGCGTTCGTCGATCAGTTCGATCTTGACGCCGGAATTTAGGAAGCTCAGTTCGCGCAGGCGCTTGGCCAGGATGTCGTAATGAAATTCGACGTCGGTGAAAATTTCGGCGCTGGGCAGGAAACGCAATTCGGTGCCGCGCTTGGACGACGGGCCGAGTTCCTTCAGCGGATACAGCGGTTCGCCCAGCGCGTATTCCTGCTGGAAGTGCGCACCATCGCGCCAGATGTCGAGCCACAGATGTCCCGACAGTGCATTGACGACGGACACGCCGACACCGTGCAGGCCGCCGGAAACCTTGTAGCTGTTGTCATCGAATTTTCCGCCGGCATGCAGCACGGTCATGATGACTTCCGCTGCGGATACGCCCTCTTCCTTGTGGATGTCCACCGGAATGCCGCGGCCGTTGTCGGACACGGAACACGAACCGTCGTTGTGCAAGGTAACGATGAGTCGATCGCAATGACCAGCGAGTGCTTCGTCGATGCCGTTGTCCACGACCTCGAACACCATGTGGTGCAAGCCCGTGCCGTCGTGCACGTCACCGATGTACATGCCGGGGCGCTTGCGGACCGCTTCCAGGCCGCGCAGCACGGTGATCTTGCTGGAGTCGTAGGTGTTATTGGGCGGGATCGGCGTCTGCGACTCGGTCATCGGATTGGGATCTCTGGACGGGCGGAATGACGCGACGCCGGGAGCGGTCGCGCACTTTACAATAAGGAGTGTCGATTATAGCCGACGCGGCGCATGCGTTGGGGCTCGTCTCACTTTCGAGACAAGGTGCTCAATCGGGCCGGATCTGGCCCTGTTCCACGTGGAACAAAGTGTAGGGTGTGCCGGTGCTGCGCAGGATCTCGGGGACTTGGGTACCGGTCAGTAGGACCTGCGCGTGGGATTGCTGGACGCGTTCGAGAACCTGGGTCTGATGCCGGAGGTCGAGCTCGGATGCCAGGTCGTCCAGGCAGACTAGCGGCCATGCGCCGTTGCGATCGGCGAAAGCACTCGCCTGCCCCAGGATACAGGCCAGGGCGGTCAGTTTTTCCTGGCCGCGTGACAAGGCCTCCTTGCCCGGTAATTGGGAGAAGTCGACCCGCCAGTCGGCACGGTGCGGCCCAACGCCGGTGTAACCCAGGGCCAGGTCGCGGTCGCGCCCCAGCAGCAGGGCGTCCAGCAGGCCGACATCGTCGCGCTTCCAGCCTGGGCGGAATTCCAGGCTGAGGTGGCCCAGTTCGCCCAGGAAGGCCTGCGCTTGCGCCGCCACGAAGCCTTCCAGTTGTTCCAGATAGGCTTGGCGCAGCCGGGTGAGGCGTTCCCCCGACTCAGCCAGTTCGCGGTCCCAGGGCTCCAAAGCGGACGGTGCGGGCCCGGACTTGAGCAGGACATTGCGCTGCTTGAGCGCACGCGAGTAGCGGCGCCACTGCGGCAGGAACTCCTGTTCCACGTGGAACAGGCCCCAATCCAGGTAACGGCGCCGGTGTTCCGCCCCGCCGGCTACCAGGTCGTGGCTGCCAGGCTCGAACGTCACCACGGCCACCTGGGCGCACAACTCGGTCAAGCTGGGTGCCGCAGCGCCATCCAGTCGGGCTTCCCAGCGACCGCCGGTATGGCGCAGGCCGGCGCGGTGTGACCCACCTGCCCCGTCCTGCCATTCGGCATAAATCTCGAGGTGCGGGGCGCCGGTCCGGACCAGGCCATCACTTACCCGGCCACGGAATGAGCGGCCATAGCCGAGCAAGTGCATCGCCTCGATCACGCTGGATTTGCCGGCGCCATTGGCGCCCACCAGCACGTTCAGCCCCGGCTGCGGCAGCAGCTCGGTGTCTTGCAGGCAGCGCAGCTGCCGGACCTGCAGGCGGGTCAGGATCATCCTGGGCTCGATCCCTTCGCGCGCGACGGGGCCAGAAGCGAACCAGGCCCGGGGTTGCCGGGCCTGGTTTGTGCAGACAGGCGTTCGGTCTTGCAGGTCACAGGCGCAGCGGCATCACCACATGGCGGCTGCGTTCGTGGCTGGCCTCGCGAATCAGCGCGGACGAATTGCCGTCGCGCAAGTTGATGATGACGTGCTCCTCGCGCAGCGCGGACAGCGCGTCCAGCAGGTAGGTCACGTTGAAGCCCACCGCCAGGTTGTCCACCCGGGTCTCGGCTTCCACTTCTTCCTGGGCTTCTTCCTGTTCCGGGTTGTGCGCGACGATCTTCAGCTGGCCCGGGGACACTTCGAGCTTCACGCCCCGGTACTTCTCGTTCGACAGGATCGCGGCGCGTTGCAGGGCGGCGCGCAGCACTTCGCGATCGACCTTCACTTCCTTGTCGGCGCCGATCGGAATGACCGCGTCGTAATCGGGAAAGCGGCCGTCAATCAGTTTGGAAGTAAAGGTGACGTCTTCGCGGCGCATGCGCAGGTGGTTGCGTCCGACCTCGAGTTCGACCTCCCGATCGCCACCCTCCAGCAGGCGCTGCAATTCCAGCACGCCCTTGCGCGGAAGGATGATCTGCTTGCGAGTTTGAACGCCAGCGGGCAGCTCGGCTTCGCACATGGCCAGCCGGTGGCCATCGGTGGCGACGCAACGCAGGGTGTTCTCGCGCAGGTCCAGCAACAGGCCGTTGAGGTAGTAGCGGACGTCCTGTTGGGCCATGGCGAACGCGGTGCGCTCGATCAGTTCCTTCAGCGCCGATTCCGAGACGCGGACACGCTCGACCAGTTCCAGGTCTTCGATGGCCGGGAAATCGTTGGCGGGTAGGGTGGCCAAGGTGAAACGGCTTCGACCGGCCTGCACGGTGATCTTGTCACCGGTCTGGCTGACGGTGACCTTGGATCCGTCAGGCAGCGCCCGGACGATCTCGAAAAGCTTGCGGGCCGGAATCGTGCCTTCACCCGCCTGGCTGTCGTCCACGGCGGATCGGGACACCATTTCCACTTCCAGGTCGGTGCCGGTCATGGACAGATTGCCACCCTCGACCTGCACCAGCAGGTTGGCCAGCACCGGCAGTGTCTGCCGTCGTTCCACGACATTGACCACTTGCTGCAAGGGCTTGAGAAAGGCTTCGCGCGAAAGGCTGAAACGCATGCAGGGAACCCCAAGATCCAGGTGGATAAATTAAAACTGGTGGTGGTAGAGGGATCGAAAAACCCCAAAACGCACAGCTAAGTAATTGAATATAAACAATTTATAGCGCCAGGAGCCTGTGTGTCGCAAGCCCCGGGCCCGCGGGACAATCTGTGGATAAGTGCCAGGGCCTGAAACTTCCCCCCACTTATCCACAGGCTATCCCCGTGCCGCCGGTATAACCCGCTTTCCCACTGGCGCCGCCGCTTATTCGGTCAGCTTGCGAACCAGTTTGTCCCAATCCTCGTGCAGCTTGCCGTCGGTGCCGATCAGGTCGCGGATCACGCGGCAGGCATGCAGCACCGTCGTGTGGTCCCGCCCTCCGAACGCATCGCCGATTTCCGGCAAGCTGTGCTCGGTCAAATCCTTGGCCAACGCCATAGCCATCTGCCGTGGCCGCGCCAGTGAGCGCGTCCTTCGCTTCGATAACATGTCCGCCATGCGCAGCTGATAGTAGTCTGCCACGGTCTTCTGGATATTGCTGATCGAAATGACCTGCGCCTGGGCGCGCAGCAGGTCGCGCAAGGTCTCCTGCGCGAACTCCGGGGTGATCGGCCGGCCCATGAAATTGGAACGCGCCGCCAGCGTGTTCAAGGCGCCTTCCAGGTCGCGCACGTTCGAGCGCATGCGCTTGGCGATCAGGTAGGCCACGTCTTCGGGAAGACTCATCTTCCGCTCGCTGGCCTTGGCGGTGAGGATGGCCGCGCGGGTTTCGAAATCAGGTGGCTCGATCGCTACCGACAAGCCCCAACCCAGTCGCGATTTCAAACGCGGTTCGAGATTTTCCACTTCGCGCGGATAACGATCGCAGGTCAGGATGATCTGCTGCTTGCCGTCGAACAATGTGTTGAAGGTGTGGAAGAATTCTTCCTGGGTGGTGTTTTTCCCGGCAAAAAACTGGATATCGTCGATCAGCAGCGCATCCACCTGGTGGAACTGGCGCTTGAATTGGTCCATCGATTTGTCCTGCAGCGATTTCATCATCGCGCTGAAGAACTGTTCCGAACGCAGGTACAGCACGCGCATGCCGGGGTTGTTGGCGCGCATCAGGTTGCCGGCGGCATACATCAGGTGAGTCTTGCCCAGGCCAGTGCCGCCGTACAGCAACAGCGGGTTGTAATCGCGACCCGGGTTCAGCGCGACCTGCAGCGCCGCAGCGCGACCCAGCTGGTTGCTGCGGCCTTCCACGAAGTTGTCGAAGGTGTAGTGCTTGTCGAGGTTGCCCTGGAAATCGACCGCGGCCTTGGCTGGTGTCGCCAGCGCGGCGGGTGCGGCCTCGCGGGCCGAGGACCCGACTTCCAGCGACACCTGGGTTGGGAGGCCGGCGAAATGCCCGGCCAGCTCGCGAATGCGGGGCAGGTAGCGCTCGCGCACGGTGTCGACCACGAAGGCGTTCGGGGCCAGCAGGACCAGCCCGTCAGGACGGGTACTCGCCTGCAGCGGCTTGAGCCAGGTATGCACATCCTCTGCCGAAAATTCAGTCTCCAGGCGTTCGAGGCAACGGGGCCAGACGGTATCCATCAAACTGGGGCAACCTTCGCGCGCCGCACGGGGCGGGCTGTGGATAAGTGCGGGGTTGGCCAGTCTAGCCCCCGCCGCAGGCGCCTGCCAAGTGGGATGACCTTGACCTTTTGCGCCCGGCTTGCTATCGTTTCCAGTTCATTTCCGCCCAATTCAAGCCGAGCTGCCACCATGGCCACCAAGCGTACGTACCAACCCAGCAACATCAAGCGCAAGCGCGACCACGGCTTTCGCGCCCGCATGGCGACCGCCGATGGCCGCAAGATCCTTGCCCGTCGCCGCGCCAAGGGCCGCGCCCGCCTCTGCGTCTGACGCTTCGCCGCTAGTCGGCGTCGCGAATTCCGCGCGGCCACGTTGACGTGCTGCTGCGCCGATGACTTCCTCCCAGAGTTTCCCTCCCGATGCGCGCCTGCACGTCTCGGCCGAATACCAGGCCGTGTTTGGCGAAGGCCGTCGCGTGTCCGGAACCTATTTTCGCTTGAATGTACGGCTGCCCCTCGAAGGCGGCCGTACGCGTTTGGGCGTGACGGTTTCCAAGCGCGTGGACAAGCGCGCGGTGGTGCGCAACCGCCTGCGTCGCCAGGCCAAGGAATGTTTTCGCCAGCTGCGCGCGACCTTGCCTGCCGGTGATTACGTGTTGCTGGCCAAGCCCGAGGCGGCCAAGGCTGAAGCACAGGCCGTGCATTTCGACCTATTGTCATTGTTCAATCGCGCCCGCACGTTGAAGCCCATGGCCCCACCCGGCACAATGCCGCCCTCCGACGCGATTACCGGTCGCCCTTCTACTCCCGAGTCCTGACAGGCGCCGTTTGCGCCGGGTGATTGTTCGTCCATGAATCAAACCCGTTCTTTTCTGTTGATCGCCTGGCTGGTCGTTGCAACCTTGTTGTGGATGGAGTGGAGCAAGGGGCAATTGGCCGCCACGACTGCGCCCGCGACGCCTGCCGTCACGACAGCAACTTCGAACTCGCCCGAGACGGCGGCACCGGTCGCCGGCCTCGCGCCCGCGCCCGCGGCCGGAACCGCGGCGCTGCCGCCCGCCGGCGTGGCGCTTGCGCCCGCCGCCAGTGCGAGCGGTGCGGCCCAGTCGACACGGCCCATCACGATTGCCAATGACACGTTGCGGCTCACAATCGACCTCAACGGCGGGCGCATCACCGATTCGCAGTTGCTCAAGTACACGGTCGAGAAGAAACCTGGCAGCCCGAAAGTGCACCTGCTCGACAGCTCGCCAGCGACCTACCAGGTAGCCGAGTCGGGCCTGATCCGCGTGGACACCAATGCCGCGCAGCAAACGCTCGATGCGCAATTCAGCACCGACTCCGGCGCCAGCCAGTTCGCGCTTGCGGCGGGAGCAGCTTCGCTGTCGGTGCCGCTTAGCTGGACCGACCCCGGCACCGGCCTGGTGGTGAAGCGCACCCTGACCTTGAAGCGCGGCAGCTACGTGCTCGAGATCGACGATCGCATCGCCAATTCGGGCGCCGCCGCGCAGCGCATCTATCCGTTCGTGCGCCTGTCGCGCGTCGCGCCGCCGCCGCCGCCCAAGCACAGCTTCCTGACCAGCCCGGAAACCTTCAGTTTCGTCGGCGCTGCCTGGTACACGCCCGACGGCAAGTACGAAAAAACGCCGCTCAGCGACTACAGCAAACAGACGCCGCCCACCGGCACCGTCACCGGCGGCTGGATCGCGATGTTGCAGCATCATTTCGCAACTGCATGGGTGCCGCAACCCAAGGATCCGCAGGTGCAGTTCAACACCACCGTCGAGACTCGCGCCGGCGTACCGCTGTACATCCTGCGCAGCATCGCTTCGCCGATGGACATTGCGCCCGGTACCGCGGTCGATCACCAGAGCCGGCTGTGGGTGGGACCGAAATTGCAGGCGCCGATGGCCGATCTCGCGCCCACGCTCAAGCTCAGCGTCGACTACGGCATGCTCAGCTTCATCGCGCAGCCGCTGTTCTGGCTGTTGTCGTGGCTGCACAAGCTGTTCGGCAACTGGGGTTGGGCGATCATCGCCATCGTCGTGTTGCTGAAGGCCGCGCTGTATCCGCTGTCGGCCAAGCAGTACCAGTCCATGGCCAAGATGCGTGCCGTGCAACCGCGCATCGAGGCGCTGAAGGAACGCTACGGCGACGACAAGCAGCAATTCCAGGTCGCGATGATGGAATTGTACAAAAAGGAAAAGATCAATCCGATCGGCGGCTGCCTGCCGATGCTGATCCCGATCCCGATCTTCCTGGGCCTGTACTGGGTGTTGCTGGAAACCGTTGAACTGCGCCACGCGCCGTGGATGGGCTGGATCCAGAACCTGACCGCGGCCGACCCGTATTTCGTGCTGCCGGCGATCAACCTGACGGTCATGTACCTGACGCAGAAGCTGACGCCAATGCCGGGCATCGATCCGATGCAGAAGAAGATGATGCAATTCATGCCGCTGGTGTTCGGCGTGATGATGGCCTTCTTCCCGGCTGGCCTGGTGTTGTACTGGGTCACCAACGGCCTGCTCGGCTTGCTGCAGCAGTGGTGGATGACCAAGCAGCACGGCGTCAAGTCCCCGGTGGTCGCGAAGTAATCCTTCGCGCGGACCATGCCTGCCCGGGACGTCCGCGACACCATCGCTGCAATCGCCACCGCGCACGGGCCCGGTGGTGTCGGCATCGTGCGCTTGTCGGGCCCCGGCTCGCGCGGCATCGCTGAAGAAATAACCGGGCGTCGATTGCATGCACGACAGGCCCTGCATGCGCGTTTGCGCGCCGGCGACGGTGACACCCTCGATGACGGCATCGTGTTGTGGTTCGCCGCGCCGGCATCCTACACGGGCGAGGACGTGGTCGAATTGCAAGCGCACGGCAGCCCGGTGGTACTGGCGCAACTCCTGCAGCGTTGCGTGCAGCTGGGCGCACGCCAGGCGCGACCGGGCGAATTCACCGAACGAGCCTTCCTCGAAGGCAAGCTCGATCTTGCCCAGGCCGAAGCCGTCGCCGACCTGATCAGCGCCGGCAGCCAGGCCGCGGCACGCGCTGCGCGGCGATCGCTCGATGGCGAATTCTCGCGACGCGTCGATGACCTGGTGGAACGACTGACGCAACTGCGCATGTACGTCGAAGCCGCACTCGATTTTCCCGACGAGGACATCGACTTCCTTGCGGCACCGGAACTGGGCGAGCGCCTGCATGCCACGTGCGACGCACTGGCTGCGCTGCTGCGCGAAGCCGGTCGCGGCAAGCGACTGATGGATGGCTTGCACGTGGTGATCATCGGCGCGCCGAATGTCGGCAAGTCATCGCTGTTGAACGCGCTCGCCGATGAAGACCGCGCCATCGTCAGCGACATTGCCGGCACCACGCGCGACCTGTTGCGCGAGACGCTGGACCTGGAAGGCGTGTTGCTGACCCTGGTCGATACCGCCGGCCTGCGCGAGGCGCCCGACAGCATCGAGGCGGAGGGCATCCGCCGCGCGCGCGCGGAACTGCAGCGCGCCGATGTCGTGCTGGCCGTGCTTGATGGCAGCGCCGAGGACAGCCTGCCCGCGGACCTGGCCCGCGAAATTCCCGAGGGCGCACGCGTGCTCTGGTTGCACAACAAAGCCGATCTTCGGTCGCGGGCAAGCGACGTAGTACAAATGGACCACTTCAGCTTGTCCGCACGTACTAGTCTTGGCCTCGATGCATTGCGCGCGCGCTTGCGCGAGCTTGCCGGCGGTGAGGGCAGCGGCAGCTTCAGTGCGCGCGCAAGACACCTCGAAGCACTGTCCCAAGCTGCGCTTTGCCTGGATCGCGCGAGTGCGTGCCTGGATTCGAACCAGGCGGAACTGGCCGCGGAAGAATTGCGCCAGGCGCAACTCGCGTTGGGCCAGATCACCGGAGTGATGGACGCCGACACGCTCCTGGGAAGAATTTTTTCGGGATTTTGCATCGGAAAGTGATGCCGCTAACGGAAAAGTCTTGACAAAGAGGCCAAAGTTTTATGTGCTGAAAGTCATGCCCCACTTCTCCCACCAAGCGAGCCTGCCCATGTCATCTGCAAAAGTACCTCCTACCTCCCTCCGCTGGGCAATCGCCCTGGCCTTGGGACTGGGGCTCGCCGCCTGTTCGGACAAACCTGAACCCGCCGCGCCTGCGACGGCGGCCGCTGCCGCTGCCGAAGCGGCGGTAGGCCAGGCCGCCCAACAACAAGCCGCCGCCCTGGCTGCGCTGAGCGTGGATGAACTCAAGACCCGCGGTCGTCAGGCCCTTCGCGAGCAACGCATCTACTCCCCGGCCGGCAACAACGCGATGGAGTACTACATCGCGTTGCGCAAGAAGAGCGACAAGCCCAACGCCTCGGCTGAAAGCGCGCTGATGGACCTGCAGCCTTACGCGGTGATCGCAGCGGAACAGGCGATCGGCCGCGCCGATTTCCTGGAAGCCGAACGGCTGCGACTGCTGATCCAGTCCGCCGATCCACAGGCGCCCTCGCTGACCCGCATCGCCGATGCGATCGCGAAGGGCAAGGCCGCCGCCGCGCAACAGACACCAGCGGCAGAGACGCGCACGCCGGAACAAATCGCTGCGGATGAAGCAGCACGCAAGAAGGCCCAGGACGATGCGCGGGCCCTGCAGGCCGCCGCCGCGGCCGCCGCCGCGCAACAAAGCCAGGCTGACGCCGCCGCCGCGCAACCCGCGCCGACTCCGCCGCCGCAACAGCAAGACTCGACGCCCGCACCGGTCGTCGCCGCGCCGCCCGTGCAGCGGCCGACACCCGCGCCGCCGGCAGCGCCCCGCCCCGCCAACGAACTGGTCGCCATCAGCACGCCGCAGCCCGCCTACCCGCCGGATGCCGCGCGCTCGAAGACGTCGGGACAGGTGGTGGTTTCCTTCACCGTCAACTCCGATGGCAGCGTCAGCAACATTGATGTCATCAGCGCGAGGCCGCGTGGCGTGTTCGAGCGCAACGTGCAGGCCGCAGTGCGGCGCTGGAAGTACCAGCCGATCGCCGGTTCGCAGACGGTTACCCGAACCTTCGACTTCGCCCAGTAAGCGTTTAGCCGCGGGAAACAACGAGGCCCGGGATCGCTCCCGGGCCTTTTTTTCGCCGGCATTGCGACTCAGGCGGAGATCGCCAGCCTTTCGTCGAGGTAACGGCGCGAGGCCAGCCACCACAACACGGCCGCCGCGGCGAAGCCCGCGCCCAGGTAGGCCAGCCATTCGTTGGCCGAGATGTTCTCGCTGCGCACCAGCTTGAGGATCATCTGGTTCTGCGCCAGGAAGGGCACGGTCATCATCCACAACTGGTTCTTGACCGGGTTCACCATCAGGATGATGGTCGGCAACATCGGCAACAGCATCAGCACGCTCATGTAGCTCTGCGCTTCCTTGACGCTCTTGACGCCGGCGGAGATGAAAGTCAGCAGGCAGGTGCTGATCATCAGCATGGGCACCAGCACCACCGCGATGCGGACCAGCGACCACACCGACACGTCGAGCTTGATGCCCAGGCTCGGCGCGAACTGGAAGCTGAGCTTGAACATCACCAGGGTCAGCACCAGGCTGAGCAGGCCGAACAGGCAGGCGGCGGCGATCTTGCCGCTCATGATGGTCGAGCGTTTGGCCGGCGTGGCCAACAGCGGTTCGAGCGAATTGCGTTCGCGCTCGCCGGCCGTGGCGTCAATCACCAGGCCCGCGCCACCGATGAAGGTGGTAAGGATGAGGATGTAGGGCAGGAAGGCCAGCGCCTGTCCGCGCCGCGCTTCCGGCGTGGCCAGGTCGCGGTCGCTGATGCGCAGCGGCTGCGAAACGGTCGGGCTGATGCCGCGTGCGATCAGGCGCAACGCGCCCACGCCCTGCCCGTAGTTGTTGAGCAAGCCGCGAAGGCGTTCCACCGGAATCTGCGCGTCCTCGCGCGAGCTGTCGTGCAGGATCTCGATCGTGGCCGGCAAGCTGCCGCGCCATTGTTCGCCGAACTTGGGTCCGATGCGCAGGATCACGTCCTCGCGCTGCGACCGGATCGCATCATCCGGATCGCCGGGCGCGGGCTTGACCACGATGTTCTGGCCTTCCAGCCAGGCCACCAGGTTGGGCGCATTGCTGGCACCGACGACGGGAATTTCCAGCGGCTTTTCCAGCGCCGTGGAAATGCGGTCGCTGGCCAGCTTGCCGATGCCCAGGATCAAGGCGGGCATCAGCAAGGGGCCCATCAACAGCGACACCATCATGGTGCGCCGGTCGCGGAACAGGTCCACGAGCTCCTTCATGCAAACAGTCCATAGCGCCTTCATGCGTGCAGTCCTTCTTCCGATCCGATGGCCTTCACGAAGGCGTCCTCGAGGTTGTCCTCGCCGGTTTGCGCACGCAGCTCATCGGGCGTGCCCGCGGCCATCACCTTGCCTTGCGCGATCACCACGATGCGATCGCACAGGGCGGCGACCTCCTGCATGATGTGGCTGGAAAAAATCACGCAGCGACCCTCGCCACGCAGTTGGCGCAGGAAGTCGCGCAGGCCGCGCGTGGTCATCACGTCCAGGCCGTTGGTTGGTTCGTCCAGGATGACGTTGCGCGGGTCGTGCACCAGCGCGCGGGCGATGGCGGTCTTGGTGCGCTGGCCTTGCGAGAAGCCTTCGGTCTGGCGGTCGAGCACGTCTTCCATGCCCAGCGCCGCCGACAACTCTTTGGTGCGTCGTGCGATATCGGCGTCGCTCATGCCATGCAGTCGGCCGAAGTAGGCGATGTTCTCGCGCGCGGTAAGGCGCTTGTACACACCGCGGGCATCGGGCAACACGCCCAGCCGACGACGCACGGCTTCGGCATCTTTCACGCTGTCGAGGCCGTCGACCTGCACGCGCCCGGTTTCGGGCGACATCAGGGTGTACAGCATGCGCAGCGTGGTGGTCTTGCCGGCGCCGTTGGGGCCGAGCAGGCCGGTGATCTCGCCGTCGCGCGCCGTGAAGCTGACGCCTTGTACGGCCTTGACCAGGCCGGTTTTGGTCTTGAAGGATTTATGCAGGTCTTGGACGTCGATCATGTCAGGGCTCCCAGCCGTAGAAGCCGGTAAAGGGTTTGGCGTACGGAACCTTGTCGAGGCAGGACGCGTCCAGTTTTTTCGCGTCCATGCCATCGACGAAGCTGGCGAAAAGTTTCGGCATGCAGCCGATCCCCACCACGTTGTGGCCCTGGCCACGAATGACGAGGTGGCGGCCGTTGGGCAGCGACTTGGCGACTTCATCCCCGTAGCGCGGCGGCGTCACCGGATCGAATTCGCCCGACAGGATCAGCACCGGCACGGTTCCGGTCAGCGGCTTGCGGAAGCCCTCGGGACGCTCG
The DNA here is from genome assembly GCA_031408815.1 of Gammaproteobacteria bacterium. GTDB lineage: Bacteria > Pseudomonadota > Gammaproteobacteria > Xanthomonadales > Xanthomonadaceae > Arenimonas. Next base: position 31,953 of record JANNWV010000022.1, on the reverse strand, counting down.
CCCTTCGGCCAGGCGGCGCACTGCGCCCGCAGGGTGGTGATCATGTCGGTGCCGAGCAGGCTGCCCTTGTCGGCCTCGTCGATCTTCATCTCGCTGGCGTCTTCGGTGCAGATCACCGACAACTGCATGCCGTGCATGATCTGGTCGCCCAGCGTGCTGCCGAGCAGGTTGGCCAGGGCCATCAGCGGTTCGTGGCGACCTTGGGCGGCTTCGTTCAATTCCAGCGGCAACAGTCCGGCCGCCTGTGGGGCGTAGGCGAACATGCGCGCCAGCATAGCGATGTGTCCCGGGGTGAGTTTTTCCTGCTTCGCTTCTCCGGTGATGGCGTCGCGATACGATACCAGTGGCGGATCGGTGGCCAGGCGGGTCATCAAGGCATTCAGGCGCTCGCGGGGATTGCCCAGTTTGGCCAGGCAATCCTTGTCCTGCGTGCAGCGGCCGAACTGGCTGTTGAGCGAGCTTTCCAGGTTGCGCGCGTGTTCGTTGCCCAGGATCAGCGAGTTGGGAACGATGCCGTCGATGGTGACCGTGCGCGTTTGCGCCGGGTAGCGCGCCGCATATTGCTGCGCGACGCGGGTGCCGTAGGAGATGCCCATCAGGTTGATCTGTTCGGCGCCGATGGCGATGCGCACCGCGTCGAGGTCCTGGATGGCGTCAGTGGTGGAATACAGGCGCAGGTCGGCGGTGGCCGCGAGCTTGGCTGCGCAGCGCGCGGCGAACGCGCGTGCCGCATCGGCGCTGTAGTCATCGTCCTCGACGACGGCGCTCTTGCCCTTTTCGTCCTTGCAGATGAGCCTGTTGGAATCGCCTGTGCCGCGCTGGTCCACCAGCACGATGTCGCGCTTCTTGCGCAGGTCGGCGAAGGCGGGCGCGATGCTGGGGAAGGACTCGAGCGCGGATTGGCCCGGGCCGCCGGCCAGCATGAACATCGGGTCGGGCAGTCCCTCACCCTTCGCCGGTACCCAGGCGATGGCCAGGGAAATCTTGCGGCCGTTCGGCGCGGCGCGGTCTTCGGGCACCAGCAGCTTGCTGCACAGGGCTTCCACCGAGGCCGTACCGAAATCCGGCGCCAGCGTACACGGCGTGAAAGCCAGCGTGCCGAGGCGTCGGGTGATGGCCGGGGTTGCGTTGCCGGCCGCCGCGGCCGCCTTGGACTGCGCTGCGGGCGTCGTGGACGCTGGCTTGGCGTTGGCCTGTTCGCGATCCTTGTATTGGCGGTAGCCAAACAAGGCGAGCAGCAGCGCGACCGCGACGAGCAATCGTGTTTTGCGGTTCATGATGAAAATTCCTGCGGCGTGGATCGGTGGGAAAAAAGTTTCATGGGGTCTCGTGGGCCTCGTCGAGGAAGATGGATTCGATGCTCAGGTCGAACATGCGCGCGATCTTGAAGGCGAGTGGCAAGCTCGGGTCGTACTTGCCGGTTTCCAGTGCGTTGACCGTTTGCCGGGAGACGACCAGGTGCTCGGCCAGTTCGCCTTGCGACCAGCCGCGGGCCTCGCGCAATTCACGCAGCCGGTTGTTCACGAATAGCGACGCGCGACGAACACTTTGGAAATCCCGTAGGTGAAGCACAGCATCGGGAACACCCACAGCATCGCGACTTTCGAGGGCACGTCGATCAGGTTGGCGGTCTGCAGGAAACCGGCGGCCATGTAGACAGCGCTCACCACCAGCCCCGCCACCGCGCCTGACTCCAGCTCGATCCGTCGTTGCAGTTCGTCCGTCGCGCTCACGTACCGGACAAAGGCGCGCATGATCCAGACGATCAGCAGGGCCGGCAGCAGCGCCACCAGCACGCGCAACGCGGGCAGATCGACCCAGTCGAGCAGTTTCTTCCAGACCAGCATCACCGCGATATAGCCGGCCATGGCGGGAATGAATTCGCGGTAGTAGCGCCGCGTCAGCGCCTTGGTCCCGCCGCCGCCCGCGTCGGGCATGAACCACAGCAGCACCGAACTGAAGACCGCACCCACCCCGAAGCCGGCCAGGATGCCCAGGGTTTGGTCGCCGATCGGCAAGGCTGCCGCGCGGGCGAGGAAGGCCATGGCAAGGATGACCACACCCAGGCCGAAGAACAGCAGGGCCTTGCGGCGGCAGGAGGTAAGCGGAACGGGGATAGACATGGCAACCTGTCAAGGACACTTGACAGGCAAGATAGGGAACCCGCTGCCGCCTGTCAAGTGTCCTTGACACCCTGGCGGACCTAGGCCGCCAGCCGGAGCTTGGCGCGAACCCGGGCGATCTGATCGATCCCCAGCCGCGCAAAACCTGGATCCATGGCCCTGTCCAGGCTGGCTTCGGCGCTCGCCAGCGCCGCCATGGCGTCCTGGTGCCGACCTTGCAACGCGGCCACGGCCGCCTGCGCCAGGAAGCGCCGGCAGGCATCCACCACGCCACCGGCCGCTTGCGCCATCCAGCCCGAGGCGTGTTCGGAGCGCTCGCGGTAAAGCGCCTCGAACAAGGCCAGCTCCACGGCAAGGCTTTGCCGAAAGCCATCGGGGTAGCGGTCGAACAGGACTTCGATTCGATCGAGCCACTGGCCGGCCGCCTCGACGTCGCCGCGGTCCAGCGTTTGTCCGTAGCTGTACAGGCACACGCTGACGTCGTACATCGGCTCGTCTCCCAGCAGCGACTGTGCGCGTTCGAGCAACGCCTCGTCGAGCTCAGCCGGCCGAGTGCCGGCCATGCTCATCCCGGCCACGGCAAGCAAACGGACGCGTCGCTCCACCATCACCGGGTCACGCCGCAGCTGCACGAACTGCATGCCGTCGCTCATGAAACCACCGGCGCGAAAGGGCGCGGCGGTCAGCAGGAAAATCACGAAGGAAAAACCGGCGATGAACAGCGCGTAGGCGCCGAACCGTCCCGGCACCCCCCAGAAAACAGCCAGCGCGACCCCGGCCAGCACCAGGCTCGACAGCGGACCGCCGACGATCAATCGCTGCAATTGCGGCAGCAGCGGTTGGCCAGGCACCGGCATGGCGGCCGCAAGGCCGCCGAGCGTGCCGAGGTTGAAGAACCAGCGAAAACGGATCTTCTCGCCACTGCGAACCCAGCCAAAGGGCCCGGCGACAAACAGCAGGAAGCGCATGCCGCGGCTCATCCCGCCAGCGAGGTGGCCGGCTTCGTGCACCGCCAACACCAGCAGGACCAGCACCGGCAGCATCAGCAGGTCCCAGGCCGTCAGGGCCTTGATGCTGGCGCGAACGATCGGTACCTGCACGCCGCGACTGCCCAGCCAATAGCCGGCCAGCGCACCGGCGGCGCCGAGCACCAGGGCCAGAGCCAAGGCTTTCCAATTCGTCGTTTTTGCTTTCATCACGCGCCTCGCGTCTTGGGTTTTCGAGGGTTGCGACCGCCCGTGGCTGGCGCGACTTCGGGCGGTGCAACGGCGTTCGGATACAGCGCCACGGCGAAGGCATAGAACTGGCCGTCATCCGCAGGATGCTTGGCGATGGCCTCGTATTCCATCCAGAACGCGTGGAGGCGCGAGTACAGCCGCGCGGCTTGTTCGCTGGAAAGTCTCAAGACGTTGCGATACGCCATCAGCGAATTGAGTTCAGGACCGCGCAGGCCGATGTCGATTCGGCCATCGGCCAGGCCGCGGCTGATCTCCAGCCGGGTCTGGTCGAAGACGAAGCCCAGCAGGGCCTCGATTCGCCTGGAGTCGAGCGTTTTGCCAGCGCTGAAAGCTGCCTTGTCGAGCAGGAAATCGCGCGCCGCGGAGCGATAGTGTTTTTCCCGGATCCCCGACACCAGCCGGGTCCGCTCGACGAACACGAGGCCGTGTTTTTCGAGCTGCTGCAGGTGGTAATACAGGCGCGTCGGCGGACAGCCCATTTCGGCGGCCAGGACTTTTGCAGTCTTGGCGGCTGAAACCAGCGAATACACGATGAAGGACCGGATCGGGTCGGCCAGCACCCGCAACAGCGCGGGGTCGATCCGCATCTGCTCGCTGATCTGTTGCCGGGGGTTGCGCAGGCTCATTATAAAACCTGTTGACCATTCAACATAGTTGAACGATAAGTCCAGGCCGGACTATTTGCAAATAGGCCGATCGTCAGGGGGGGGGGCTACTTGGAGCTGACGTACTTCTCGCGGCGGATGTGCGGCACCGGCAGGCCGGCTGTCTTCAGGGCCTCGAAGGCGGCGTCCACCATGTTCGGGTTGCCGCACAGGTAGGCGATGTCGCCGGCCGCGTCGGGGGCGAACTCCGCCAGCGCGTCCTGTACGTAGCCGTCACGCACATCGGCATGCGCGTCGACGGGCAGCTCGCGGCTGAAGCAGGGCACGAATCGAAAGCGGGGATTCTCCGCCGCGAAGGCGTAGAAATCTTCGCCGTAGATCAGCTCTTCGGGCGTGCGAGCGCCAAACAGCAACACAACGTCCACGTCGCGCGCCGCCATCAACTGTTCAAGCTGCGGCAACATCGCCCGATACGGCGTAACGCCGGTACCCGTGCCGATCAGGATGTAACGGGCGTTGCTGTCCCCGGCGCCCAGGCAGAAGCGCCCGTAGGGGCCGCTGGCCTGGATCTGCTGGCCCTCATCGAGCGCGGTGAACAAGGCCGTTGCCGCGCCGCCGGCCACGTAGCTGACCGCGATCTCGATCGTCTCGCCCGGCCCCAGCGCGTGGTCGTGCATGGTCGCCAGCGAATAGCTGCGCTTGGTCGCCGTGCCATCGGGATAGTTGAAGTGCACCTGGATGAACTGGCCCGGGATGAAATCGAGCGGCAGCCCGTCGTCCCGCGCGAATTCAAGGTGGCGAACGCTCGGCGCGAGCATGCGGCTGCCAATCAGCCGCAAAGGAAAATGGTGGGCCACGAAAGCTCCGGAGGCAACAGCGCAAACGCCTATAATAAACGGCTATCGCGATACGTGCCGTGATCGCCATGTCATTGGAGCCTGGATGAACACCCCCGCCCTGCAAGTGGACAAGCTGCGCAAGACCTACGACAACGGCGTCGAGGCGCTGAAGGGCGTGTCGCTGTCGGTGATGCCCGGGGATTTCTTCGCCCTGCTCGGCCCCAATGGCGCCGGCAAGTCGAGCCTGATTGGCGTGGTCAGCTCCCTGGTCAATTCCAGTAGCGGCAGCGTGAAGGTGTTCGGCGTGGACATCGCCGCGCAGCGTTCCGCCGCCATGCGCCTGATCGGCTTGGTGCCGCAGGAAGTGAACTTCAACATGTTCGAGAAGCCGCTCGACATCCTGGTCAACTACGCGGGCTTCTACGGCATGCCGCGGGCGCAGGCGCTGGTGCGCGCGGAAGAGGAATTGAAAGCCGCGCAGCTGTGGCCGAAGGCGCAGATGATGAGCCGCACCCTGTCGGGCGGCATGAAGCGCCGGCTGATGATCGCCCGCGCCATGATGACCCGCCCGCGCCTGCTGATCCTGGACGAACCCACCGCTGGCGTGGACATCGAGATCCGCCGTGGCATGTGGAAGACGCTGCGCGAAGTGAATGCCGCCGGCACCACCGTCATCCTCACCACCCATTACCTGGAAGAAGCCGAAAGCCTGTGCCGCAACCTGGCCATCATCGACAATGGCCAGATCATCGAACAAGGCCCGATGAAGTTGCTGTTATCGAAACTTGATGTGGAGGGCTTCGTGTTCGACATTGACGGCACGTTGCCGGCGGACCTGCCGCACATCTCGGGCGTGTCCTTCGAGGCGCCGAACGACCACACGCTTACCCTGGAAATGCCGCGCAGCATGGACTTGAACCATGTGTTTGCCGCACTCAGCGATGCCGGCATCCGGGTGCGCTCGATGCGCACGCAGACCAATCGCCTGGAAGAGTTGTTCGTGCGACTCACCGGCGACAACAACAAGGCGACCGTCGCCGGAGCGACCGCATGAGCCTGCCCGAATCACACGTGGCCGAGGCGCAACCGCTGGTGCGCGCGGCCCATCCCAATCTTGTCGCCCTCAAGACCATCGCCCGCCGCGAGATCGCCCGCATCCTGCGCATCTGGGGCCAGACCCTGGTGCCGCCGGCCATCACGATGACGCTGTACTTCCTGATCTTCGGCAGCCTGATCGGCTCGCGCATCGGTGACATGGGCGGCTTCAGCTACATGGATTTCATCGTGCCCGGCCTGGTGATGATGTCGGTTATCCAGAACGCCTACGGCAACATCAGCTCGTCCTTCTTCGGCGCCAAGTTTGGTCGCCACGTGGAAGAGTTGCTGGTCAGCCCGATGCCGAACTGGGTGATCCTTGGCGGCTATGTGGCGGGTGGCGTGTTGCGCGGGCTGATGGTCGGCGCGATCGTGCTGGTGATCGCGATGTTCTTCACCCAGGTGCGCATGCCGCATCCTTTCGTCACGCTGACCACGGTGTTGCTGGGCGCGACGATCTTTTCGCTGGCCGGTTTCGTCAACGCCGTGTACGCCAAGAAGTTCGACGACATCGCCATCATCCCGACCTTCATCCTGACCCCGCTGACCTACCTGGGCGGTGTCTTCTATTCGGTGCGCGTACTGCCCGAATGGGCCGAGACCGCGACCCACGCCAATCCAATCTTCTACATGGTCAATGCCTTCCGCTACGGCCTGCTGGGCGAGTCGGCCATCGACATGCCGATCTGGACGGCGTACGCGGTGATGCTCGGCTTCGTTGCCGCGCTGACCTGGCTGGCCTTGCGCTTGCTGACCAAGGGTGTCGGGCTGCGCAGCTGACCTGATCGGCACGCGAGCTGCGGCTCCGCACGAGCCATCGGCATCGTTCACGACGCCGATGGCTCACTCCAGCGCGAAGTTTTACGACAGTCGATCCGACACCGCGCTTCCACACACGGCGCCGATCTGGGTTCCGTTCGCCGAATAGCGCGTGGACCGGACCGGACCGATGACCTGGTTGCCGTCGGCGCTGATCGTCAGGGTGCGGTCGATGGTCATGTAGCCGTGGTACGCGCCGTCGACATACCAGTCGAAGCGCAGAAGCAGTGTGTATTGCCCGCTAGCCTGATCGAACGACCAAGTGCCCAGCGCCTGTCCGCGCTGGTTGATGCCCGCCACACCGAAGGCGTTTGCAATGCCGGCCGGTGGGATGCGCGGATTCTCAACCACGGTTCCACCGGCGTTGAACAGCAGCGTGTTGCGGATGGGGCTGGGAGGCAGCGCGCTGCCACAGGGGCTGACGGCGCCTTCGGTCGCCCACAGACCTACGATACGATTGGCGGGCCCGGCCAGCGCGCCGTTGCGGGCGGGATCCACGGCGAGCGCGGAACCTGAGCTCAGCAACAGGGCGGACAGGAGCACGGCGAGCGGTGTGCGTTTGGCATTCATGGCAAATCTCCTTGGATGGATGGATGGGAAGCGGCGATCAATCGAAGTTGAGCTCCACGCTGGCGGACGTCGCCTCATCGCCCGCGTAGTTGTCGTAAACAAATTGCCAGGACCAGCGGTCACCGCCGCCCGTGAAGCTCGCTCGAGCGGCGCCGACGCCGCGCGCTGCAGGCAGGCCAAGCAGGTCGAAGACAGCCCCCGGCGCGCCTGCGAAAGCGGCCGGCGCGTTGTCGGTGGATGCGAGCAGGCGTCTATAACTCGCGCCCAGGTCGAGCCGCAGCCATTGGCCGTTGCCCCAGTACCGGGCCGTGGAATAGCGCAGCCCGATATCACCAGTCAGCCGTTGATGCAGCGAGTTCGATGCCTGCAGTTCGAAACCGGTGTTGCCCCATTCACTGAACTCGCCTCCCCGCAACAGCGCGGCGCCGACGGAAGTGAATGCGGTGAACTTGCCCTCGCCGAACCCGATGTCGCGGCCGGCTTCCAGATGGGCATTGACGACATCGAGCGCGCGTTGTGATTGCACGACGCGCGGCCCGTTGCCCAGGTCGATCCGGCGTTCGAGGCTCAGCTGGTGATGGCTGAAGCCCACGCTGCCCAGCGTGTACAGGCCGTCATCGCCGAACTGGCGAAGGTAGGCCTGCCAACTCGACGAGCGACCGAGTGCGCTGCCGCCTGCGCGATCGAATTCCAGGTTCGCCGAATTGAATTCGACGCGACTGCCTGACAACACGTCGCCAGCCCGCCATCGATCCTGTCCGGCCGAACCGCCCTGCGCAAAGCTGCCGCCACTTGCGGCCTGCATACCGCCACGCGACGACCAACGACCCGCTGGTGATCCCGGTCGCAGGCTTGCGGCCCGCATACTCGACTGCGACCCGGCGTCGAGCGCGCGCTTCAACACCGCGTCCACCGTGGCAGCGTGTCCGTGCCCGGAAAGACTGTCGAACGTGGTTGCCGCCTGGTCGAAGTCGAGCAAGGCCTGGATGCTGGCCGACGATTGCAGGAACTGCCGTTGTGTCGTCGTCAATGCCGACGCAGGCGAGGCGACCAATCGGTCGGCGATGTCGAAGGCCGCGTCGACGTGGCCGGCGGACGCAAAGGTCAGCGCGTCACCACTGCCTGACTCTTTCATCGCGGCCTGGGTCGATACCCGCGTGGCCAGCAAATAGACGTCTTTCGGCTCGTAGCGGAGTTCGCCGGTAATGAACAGTGGCGACGGCGAGCCAGCGGTGGTCCAGCCGTCGAACTGGCCGAACACGCCGCCATGGGCGTGCAGGATCCATTCCAGGTAACCGCCGGCAGGAATGAAGCCGGTAGAGCGCAACTGCAGCTGGCCATCCAGCGTGGCGGTGCCGCTGACTGTCAACAGCGGCGTCGCGACTTTCGTCTCCTGGAGCCCGAACCAGACCCGCAGCACGCCGTCGGGTCCCTGGGTGTAATCGCCGAAGATGTCGCCGTCGTAAAACGCATCGTAGTACGCGGGCAGCTCGGTCGGGTCGAAGGTGCCGTTGTTGATGACATCGCCGATGATGTCGCCGGTCATATTGAGCGTGGCGCCAGGTGAAATGGTGACATCGGAAAACAGGTGGGTGTAATACATGTTCAGGGTCCCCGCCTGCACGAAAGTGCCGCCATCGAATCGGTAGTCCGTGCCGGAAGAGGACAGTTCGCCGTTGCCTTGCTTGGTCAAAGATCCGGCACTGGTCGTGTTCGCGAGCGTCTCGGTGGGACCGGGCACGAGCCTGATGAGATCTCCTGCCGGGGCGGTAATCGGTGGCGGTGACGGCGCAGTTTTCGCGACCGGCGCACTTGGCAGCAGCAGGCTTCGCGTGTCCGCCGGGGGCGGTGGTGGCGGCGGTGGTGGAGGTGGAGGCGGAGGCGGAGGCGGTGGTGGTGGTGGCGGTGGCGGTGGCGTAGAGGGGGGGTCATTCTGGGCGCCACCGCCAGTGCTGCAGGCCGGCAACAGAAGCGCGGACGCTAGGGCGAGCGCCAGCAGGCACAGCCGGGGCGCGGGTCGGGGGGTAAGTTTCATGAAAGTCTCCTTGCGTGTCACGATCGCCTCATGGCGAAGCTTCACATTCCGTCCGAGGCAGGTGAAAAATCCTGCATGCCACGCTGAAACTTGCTGAAATAAGCTGAAGACTTCGCAAGGACGCCCCATGCCGGAAACCGATGTCCGCCACCTTCGCTTCGGTCCCTATCACCTGGATCGGGTCGCGCGCGATTTGCGCACGGCAGACGGCGCGACGCTGGCGCTGACCGGCAAGGCCTTCGATACCCTGTGTTGCCTGATCGACAATCGCGACCGCGTCGTTGGCAAGGAAGAACTTCTCGCCACGATCTGGCCCGGCCGCATCGTTGAGGAGAACAACCTCACCCAAGCCGTATCGGCACTGCGCCGTGTATTGGGAAGTGAAACGAACTACATCATCACGGTGCCTGGCCGGGGCTATCGGTTCGTCGCGGACATCGAGACGGGCGACATCGCGCCAGCGCCCGAATCGCCAAGCCCAATCGCTGCCGCCGCGCCGCGCCGTACGGCGACGCCGCTGCGGGTGGCTGGATTGCTGGCGGTGGTGGTGGTCGCCGGATGGATTGCCTGGAGCATCGATGCGCCGACGCCCACCGTGTCGCCACCGCCCGTCACCGCCACACCCGTGCAGCTGACGCTGGCGGTGTTGCCGTTTCGATCGCTGTCATCCGGGTCGCGCGATGAATTGCTCGAGCTGGGCCTGGCAGAAACCTTGATTTCGCGCATCAGTAGTTCGACGACCCTCCAAGTGCGCTCGCTGGCCTCCAGCCAGCGGCTGGCAGCGGCTGGCACGGAACCCCTCGATGCGGGCCGCCGACTCGGCGCGGCCTATGTCATCGAGGGAACGACGCAACGCCGCGGCGACCGGGTTCGCGTCAACGCGCGCTTGTTGGCCGTGGCCGACGGCAAGGCCCTGTGGTCGGGAACGTTCGATGAAAGCATCGATCGAGTGTTCACTTTGCAAGATGGCATTGCGGCCGAAGTCACGTCGGCGCTTGCCGTCAGGTTCAGCACGCCGGCCCATGGCCGCAGCGCTTGCGAAGGCGCCAACGCGGAGGCCTATCGCGCCTATCTTGCCGGCCGCTACCAACTCGACCGGCCTTCTGCGCCGCGCATGCGCCAGGCCCTGTTGGACTTCCGCCGCGCCATTGAACTCGATCCCAGTTGCGCGCGCGCCTACGCCGGCATCGCTTTCGCCTATCGGGCGCTGGCCATGACCGGCGATCAAGAGCCCCGACAGACGTTTCCGCTCGCCCATGCCGCGATCAAGCAGGCCTTGGCGATCGATCCCGACTCTGCCGAGGCGCTGGCCTCGCAAGGTTTCGTCCGGTTTTGGTACGACTGGGACTGGGCCGGGTCAGAAGCCTCGCTGAAGCGTGCACTCGAGCTCAATCCAAGCCTGGCGGAAGCCCACATGGCCTATGCCCATCTGCTTTACAACCTCGGTCGCCATGAAGAAGCAGCAACGCAGGCGAGGCAGGCGATCGCGCTCGATCCGCTGTCACCGCTGGTCAACACCCTGTCGGCGAGCTTCCTGAGCCAGGCCGGCCATCGCGAGGAGGCGAAGCGAGCACTTGACCGGGCGTTGGAGTTGGAGCCGGACTTCTGGATCGCGCTGCACGTGCGTGCGGGCTGGGCGCTACAGGCCGGGGACTCGGCCAGCGCGATTGCCGACTTGCAACTCGCGCGTGAACGCTGCGGAAACTGCAGCCAGGCCTTGGCGCAGCTGGGCCCGGCATACGCTGCGGCAGGCCAGCGCGCCCAGGCCGAGGAGATCCTGCGCGACATGGAGAAGCGCGACGCATCAGGCTATGTGCCAGCGACCAGCCAGGCGGCCATCCGCGCAGCGCTTGGGGATATCGACGGCGCCCTCGACCTGCTGGAACGAGCCTACGAAGAGCGAGACGTCCGCCTGGCATTCCTGGGCGCCGACGCGCGCTGGAAGCCCCTGCGCCAGCAACCGCGCTTCCAGGCGCTGCTCCGGAAGATGGGCTTGCAGGCGTTCGACCCGCGCTGATCGCGCGCCGGGCTCACGGGAAGAACCAGGTCAGCAATAGTGAGCCGGTGCGAGGCGCACCATAGAACGCGGTGCGCACGCCAAGCACCGGAATGTCGTAGCCGGTCGTCCGGTACTCACGATTGGTCAGGTTCTGGGCGGTCATCGCCACTTCCCAGCGTCGCCGCGGCGAACGAAAGACCAGCGAGGCGTTGACCAACGCATGGCCGGGCTGGGCCAGGTATTCACTCAGGTCGGTCGTGGGATAGGCCTTGCTTCGATAGTTCGCGTCGATTCGCATCGTCAGCGCGGCGCCGGACGCGAGGGCGAAATCACCCATCGCACTGATGCCGGTGGTCCAGCGCGGCGCATTGGTGAAACGCTGCTGGTCGGCGATATCCAAGCCGCCGCTGATGTATTGATCGTAGCGCGTGTCCAGGTAACCAACATGCGCAAGCCAGCGCAGCGCGCCGCCCGGCCGCACATCGATTTCGAGTTCGGCGCCGCTGAGTGTTCCCGCACCTGCGTTCTTGAAGTCACCGAAAAACGAGTCCCGCACGCCGTCACCGTTGCTGTCGTAACTGGTGAACACGCTGAGCTGGATGTCGCGATAAAGGGTCCGGAAGGCGGCGGCATTGAGCGTGAGGCTGCCATCGAACCAATCGGTCTTTGCGCCCAACTCATAGGCAATGGCGGACTCGTCAAGGAACGGTAGCCCTGACTCGGGGACGAAGCGGGTATTGGCGCGGATGTTGTAGCCACCCGCCTTGAAGCCACGACTGGCTTGCGCATACAGCATCGCATTCGAGGACGGCCGGAAAGAGACGTTGAGTTTCGGCGACAGCGAGCTGAATATTTCGCTGTCGGTGAAATTCGCGCTGACCTGGCCGTTGGGTATCGTGAACCCGATATCCCGATAGCCCCGGTTCAATACCGTCGCAGCCTTGCGTTCGTGCGTGTAGCGCAGGCCGGTATCGATGCTGAATCGGTCCCAGTCCCAGGTCAGGTTCGCGTACAGCGCGGCACTGCGGGTTCCGACTTCGCCCGTGCTGAGCATGTAGTTGGCGCTGCGGATGCTGCCAACCCGACCGCCGGCCTTGCCATCGAACAGGTAAAGGCCGGAGATGGCCTGCATCCGTCCGGCGCTGCCGCTGAGCTGGAATTCCTGCGACGTCTGTGACTCGTGCAGTGCTCGAACCAGATCGGAGATCGGCAGTGGCAAGCCGTCGAAATCGATATTGGCGCGTGAGTCGCTCCAGCGGCGGGCGGTCACCGATTTCAGTTTCCAGTGCTCGTGGATGTCCCAGTCGATGGTTGCCGACACGCCGTCGGCATCGGCCTCATCCAGGTCGGCCATGCCGTTGCGCACGTCGTAGTTGCCCTCGTCGGGTGGCGTGCGCGCGGGATCGTTCGGATTCACCGCCAGGCGCTTGGCACCACGCGTGCCGGAGCGGTCGCGATAGCTGTCGTAGGACAGCCGCAGTTCTACGCGATCATTCACCGACCAGTCGACCGCCAACCGCGCGACCGTTGCATCGCGCGCGCTGACATCCTCGCCGGTGAACAGGTTGCTGCCGAAGCCATCGCGCTGGTAGCGCGCGAAGGCGGTTCGGGTATGCAGGCGATCACTGATCGGAGCGTTGACCACGGCCTTGAAATCCATGCGCCCATGGTCGCCCAGCGTCATGCCGACGCTTCCAGAAAACTCGGCGTCGGCCCGGCGGGTGAGGTACTTGATCGCCCCGCCGATGGTATTGCGTCCATACAACGTGCCTTGCGGACCTCGCAACACTTCGATCCGCTCGACGTCCAGGATGTCGAGCAACGCAGACTGGGGGCGAGCCAGGTACACGTCGTCCACGTACACACCGACACCCGGCTCGACACCCCAGACGGTCTCCGACTGGCCGACGCCGCGGATATAGGCGGTGATCGCGTTGTTGAACGGACGCGCCGCATAGATCGTCACGTTCGGAACCGCGGCCGCGAGCCCCGACAGATCGTCCGCGCCGCGGGTCTGCAACTCGACCGCGTCCAGCGAACTCACCGATACCGGTGTCTTCTGCAACTCTTCCACGCGATGCCGCGCCGTCACCACCACCGGCGCAAGCCGCTTGCGCTGCGAGGCTTCGACCGCCGTGTCCGTTGCGTCCGCCTCGTCCGAGTCCTCATGCGTCGAGGCAGGTTGCGCGGGTTGCGGAGTGCGTGCCTGGGCCGGCGCCACGAGCAGGAGACAGGCCAGCAAGGGCGAGGCGTTCCACGGGGCTCGCTTCGTCATGCTGGTTGGTTCCGAATGCCGTGTCGGGTACGGCTACAAATGCGACCGCTTCCCCCAGTTAACGCAAAGCAGCGCCAAACCCGGATAGACATCCTGTCGGTATCAACGGATCTTTCGTGGTGGGCCGTCCCGCGTGTGCCTGGCCTTGCTGGCTGGGTCGGCGCACGCGCCAGGCAGGAGGTTAAGGCAGGCGTGGACGCGCCACCAGCCCGCACGCGGCTTGGCCACCGGCAAAAGCCGTCCCGCGGCGTCCACTGGAAATCCGATCTGCTGGCCCACGGGCAAGGGCACGGTTGGCGAGCGCCGACACAGGGGCGCGTCTTTTGATTCTGCGGGGCGAGTCCAGCAGCGCCCGGTGCGCGACGGGCCGGCGCCAAGGCAGTATCCGGAGCCGCCTGCGAACGCGACATCGGGCTTGCAGTCGGCGTCCGCGCGACAAACCGCTCCGCCGCGTCGACGCGCGTTGAACACGAGGCAGGCACCGCCGGTGCCGGTGGATTCGACGCCGAGGGGCGACGCTTCGATGCGGAACGAGCCGGATATCCCTGCGTCGCCCGACTGCACCGGGCCCGGAATGATTTCCCTGCGCTCCTCAGCAGCTGCGGACATCGACGCCAAGAGCAGAAGCGCCATGAACACCCGGCAGCAGTTCCCCATCGCGGTAATCTCCCTGGCTGGCTTACCCCGGAATCTTGGACTCAACGGGGGCGGTTGCGCCACTGCGGCGTGTCTTGCGCTGCATCCAGCCACCCAAATCGTCCAGCACCGTGAATGCCGCCGGGATCACGATCAGCGACAACAGCGTCGAGGTGATCAATCCGCCGATCACCGCAATCGCCATCGGTGCGCGGAAACTTGAGTCGCCGGAGAAGCCCAGCGCGATTGGCATCATGCCGGCCATCATCGCCAGCGTGGTCATGATCACCGGCTGCGCGCGCTTGCGGCAGGCATCCACCAGCGCGTCGTGCTGGGTCATGCCATGCTCGTCCTCGGCCATCACTGCGTAGTCCACCAGCAGGATGGAGTTCTTGGTGGCGATGCCAATCAGCATCAGCAAACCAATCAGCGCCGGCAGCGACAGTGCGTTCTGCGTCACCAGCAAGGCGCCGAACGCACCGCCGGCACACAGCGGCACGGCGGTCAGGATCGTCAACGGTTGCAGCGCGTGGTTGAACAGCAGCAACAGCACCATGTAGATGCAGATCAGACCCGCGCCCATTGCGAAGGCGAAGCCGACGAACAACTCGACGAACACTTCGGCATCGCCGGTGTTGAGGAAGCTGACGCCCGGCGGTAGTGCGGCGACGCTCGGCAGCTTCTGCACTTCGGTCATCACCTCGCCCAGCGGCCGGCCGTTTAGTTCGGCCGTCAACGTGACATTTCGCTGGCGCTGGTAACGCGCGATCTGTGCCGGGCCGCTGGTGGTGACGATGTCGGCGACGGCGGCCAGCGGCACGGTGCCGTTCTTGCCGGGCACGCGCAGCGTGCCGATCAGGGCCGGATCAGCCAGGGACTTTTCATTGAAGCCCACGCGGATCGGCACTTGGCGCTCGGGCAGATTCAACTTCGCCAGTCGTTGCTTGTAGTCGCCGGCCGTGGCGATGCGCGCCGCTTCCGCGATATCCGCGGTCGCCACGCCAAGGTCCGCCGCACGCGCGGCGTTGGGCACGATCACCAGTTCCGGTCGCAGCAGGGACGCGGACGAAGTGACGCTGCCCAGGCCCGGCACGCTGCGCAGGTCGCGTTTGAGCGCGAGTGCGGCGTCGTTGAGCCGCTTCGGGTCGTCGCTGGCCAACACCAGCTGCAACAGTTCACCGGGCTCGGAGCTGATGTAGCTCACTCGCGTTCCCGGCAGGTCGGCCAGACGCGCGCGCACATCGCGTTCGAGTTCCTGCTGCGAGCGATCGCGATCCTCGGCCACGCCCCAGTCGAGCACCAGCGTCGCCTTGCGCGCTTCGCCGACGCCGGTCTTGGTCGGGTCGCCGATGTCGAGCGTGCTGCCGACCGTGGTGTAGACGTGCTGCAGTTCCTTGATGCCGGCGAGCTTGGACCTGGCCAGCTCGGTCAGCGCCACGGTGTCTTGCAGACGCGTGCCGGGTGGCAGTTCCAGGCTGAGGTTGCTGCGGCCCAGGTCGGAGATCGGGATGAAGGTGGTCGGGATGAAGGGCACGATCGCCAGCGAGCCCAGGAACAGGAAGAACGCGATCCACAAGGTCATCGCGCGATGGCGCAGTGCCGCATCCACCCAGCCCAGGTACCAGGTCATCAGGCGGGTTTCGCCGTGTTGCTCGGGATGCGCCTTCAGCTGGTAGGCCGCCATCATCGGCGTCAGCAGGCGCGCGACGAGCAGCGAGAACATCACCGCCGTGGCCGCGGTCCAGCCGAACTCCTGGAAGAATTTGCCGGCGATGCCAGGCATGAAGGCGACCGGCACGAACACCGCGGCCAAGGTGAGCGAGGTGGCGATCACCGCGGTGCCGATTTCATCGGCGGCGTCGCGCGCGGCATCCAGCGGCGTCTTGCCCATGCGCAGGTGGCGAACGATGTTTTCGATTTCGACGATGGCATCGTCCACCAGGATGCCGACCACCACCGACAGGGCCAGCAAGGTGATGATGTTCAGCGAAAATCCGAACCAGTACATCACGGCAAATGTGGGGATAACCGACAGCGGCAAGGCGACGGCGGAAATCCAGGTTGCGCGCCAGTCGCGCAGGAACAGCCAGACCACGAACAGCGCCAGCAACGCGCCTTCCCACAACATGGTCATGGACGAATCGTAGGAGCGCTGCGCTTCCTCCACGGTGCTGGTGACCAGCTGGAAATTCAGGTCGGGATTGTCAGCCTTGATCTGGTCGAGCACGGCGCGAACCTTCTTCGCCACTTCGACCTCGCTCGAGCCGCGCGTACGCGATAGCGAGAACGCGACGACCGACTTGCCATCGAGCATGGCAACCTGGCTCGGGTCGGCCGCACCATCGCTGATGCTGGCCAGTGACGACAGTCGCAGCGCGCGGCCGTCCGGCAGGCTGATGGAAAAGTCGCGCAGGGCCGCCGCGTCCTCGAGGGTGCCGACGGTGCGAATGACTTGCTGCGCGCCTGCGATTTCGGTCTTGCCGCCCGGTCGTTCGGCCTGGATGCGCGCCAGTTGTTGCGACACCTGGCCGGCGGTGATGCCGTAAGCCTGCAGCGCCTGGGGATCGAGATCGACGCGAATTTCGCGATCAATGCCACCAGCGCGCGTCACCGACGCCACGCCTGGCACGCCGTACAGCGCCTTGTTGATGTCGCGGTCGACGAACCAGCTCAGCTCGTCGGTGCCGCGCCGGCTGGAACCCACGGTGTAGGTCATCAGCGAGCCGCCGATGTTCACCTTCGCCACCACCGGTTCCTGGATGTCCTGCGGCAGGTCGCTGCGAATGCGGGTGACGGCATCCCGCACGTCATCGAGCGCGTCGGACAGATCCGTCTCCAGCACGAATTCAATCGCGGTGCTGCTCAGGCCATCGCTGGCCGACGAGGTGACGCGCTTGATGCCGTTGACCGTGGCGACGGCGTCCTCGACCTTGCGCGTGACTTCGGTTTCCAACTGGCTTGGCGAGGCGCCGGGCAAGGTGATGGTGACCGTGACCATCGGGAAACTGACATCGGGGAAGCGCGCGATCGGCAACTTGTGGAAACCCCACAAGCCCGCTATGCACAACACGAAGAAGATCATCAGTGCCGGCAACGGCCGACGGATGGCCCAGGCGGAAAAATTCATGGTGTGGTGCCGGCTTTTGCTGCCACCACTTTCACGCGGTCGCCGTCGCCCAGGAAGCCCGCGCCGCTCGCGACCAGTTGCTGGCCCGGGCTGATGCCGTCGGTGATTTCGGTGCGGTCGCCGTCAGTCGCGCCGATCTGCACGCGCACGCGGTGCGCGATGTCTTTCGCATCCACGGTGAACACATAGGCGTAGCCGTCGCGCATGACCACCGACGCAGTCGGAACCATAATTGCGGTCGATGCGCGGGTGATGATGCGGCCCTCGACGAACGCGCCGGCCTTCAACGCACCCGGTTCGGGAAGATCGGCATGCACGGTGCCGGTGCGCGTGCTGGTATCCACGCCCGGCGACACCGCGCGCACCGTTCCGGCTACCCACGCGCCGTCGGCGGCGCGAACCGCCACTACCGCACCGGGCCGGACCTGCGCCAGTTCTGCCTCAGCCAGTTCCGGGCGCCACTCCAGGCGGCCCTGGCGGATCAGGCGCAACAATTCCGTGCCCGCGGCCACGACCTGGCCCGGCTGCACGAGTCGTTTGGAAATGATGCCGTCGTCGGGCGCGCGCAATTGCGCGAAGTCGCGCCGCAGCTGCACGCCGTCGCGCTGCGCGCGCGTCGTGGCGGCGCGGGCCTCGGCTTGCACCAGTGCCGCACGCAATTCGTCGAGGGCGCTGGCGCTGATCAGCTGGCTCTTTGCCAGGGCCTGGCCGCGGCTGAGGTTGACCTTGGCCAATTGCACGCCGGCCTGGGCTTCGGAAGACGATGCTTGCGCCTGGCGCAGGTCGCTGTCCAGCGTGCGGTGGTCGAGTTCAAGCAGGACTTGGCCCTTGCGCACCTGCTGGCCGACATCCACGTTCAGCGCGGTGACACGCACGCCGCTCAGCTCCACGCCCAGTTGCATCTCTTCCCACGCGGCCACCGGTCCCGAGGTCTGGATCTTTCGCTCGACGTTGCGTGCTTCGGCCTTTACCAGCGTGACGGCGAGGCTGGCCGCGACCGGTGCTGCGGCATCGTCGGCGGGCTTGTCCGTCGAGCCGCAACCGGCCAGGCCGATTGCCATCAGGGTGAACAGGGCGAGCTTGGCGCGGGGGGAAGCCATGATGTGGGTTGCCTCAGGGTGTATTATCAGGGCCATGATAACTTATCAGTACCCTGATGATTAACTCTAAAACGATCCAAGTGCCGGAACGGCCCGAAGCCCACCTGGGCTACCTGCTCAAGCAGGCGCACCAGCTGATGCGTGCCGCCATCGAGAACCGGGCCCGGGCCGCCGGCCTGACGATGACCTTCCCGCATATGGCCGCCCTGTTCCTGCTGTCGGAAACGCCCGGCCTGTCCGGTGCCCAGCTGGCACGATGGGCCATGGTGTCCCCACAGACGATGAACCAGATCCTGACCCGGCTGGAATCGGACGGGCTGATCGTGCGCGAGCGCGATCCCGAGCACGGCCGCATCCTGCGGGCCCGCGTCACCGACCTGGGCATGGAGCGCTTCGAGCGCGGCGTGGCCATGGCCGATGGCCTGATCGAGGAAGCGCAGTCGGATTTCTCGGCGGGCGAGCGCGCCGAGCTGTTGCGCCTGCTCACGAAGTGCCAGGACAACCTGTTGCAGATCGCGCGGGCGGAGAAGGTGCCGATCGCGGAAATCGATGCGCTGGCCGGACCTTGCGGCAAGCGCTGAACACGAAGCTGGGCAGAGGGGTATCCGGGTACTGCTGGCGGGTTTCTTGTTGATGGCGACCACGCCATCGGCGGCACAGGCGTCAGCGCAGCCCTTGCCGAAAGCCAGCTGTGGCTCCATCGAGCGACTCGCCGATTTTCCATCGCGCTTCGTGCCCGCGCGCAGCATCGATGTCTGGCTGCCGGAAGGCTATGGCGCCGGCAAGCGCTACAACGTGATCTACATGCACGACGGACGCATCCCCGACACCATCGTGGTCGGCATCTGGAACCGCGCCGACTATCGTTACGCCGAGTACTACCCGAAAAATATCTCGCCTATGCCGAGCCTGCGTCGACCTACATCATGGGCTCGAGCATGGGTGGGATGATTTCGCTGTATGCCTTGTTCGAATACCCGAAGGTCTTTGGCGGCGCCGCGGGATTGTCCACGCACTGGATCGGCAATCCGACCGCGTGGGGGCTGGACAAGGCACGCAACGGCGCACTGCCGCTGGCGGCAATGAACTACCTGCAACAGAACGTGCCAGCGCCCGGCGCGCTCAAGGTCTACAGCGACCGCGGCGATGATCCGCTCGACGCCCTGTATGCGCCCGCGCACGGCTTTCTGGCCGAGCTGTAGCGCGACCGGGGCTACCACGATGAGCAGGTGATGCTGCGCGTCTATCCCGGCCGCGGCCACAACGAGAAGGACTGGGCGGCGCGCGTGGACGTGCCCCTGCTGTTCCTGATGGGCCGCAAGCCGGGCGCGTGATGCCGGAAAGAACGTGGCCGGCAAAAATTGATCCAACCGGGGTTTTGTTCGGACGCAAGGCGATACAGTCGGTGCGGTAGTCCCGGGTCCTGCGCCTGCAGCGACCCCGCGGCCAACCACAGTCCCTGGGGGAAAGCCATGTCCGACTGGTTCTCGCTGGCCCTGTTCGTGGTGGTCGTGGCTCTGGCCAGCACCGGCCTGTTCTTCTTCTCGGTGACTCGCGGTGCCCTGCTCATGCGCAGCGCGATGGGCGGGCCGCAGGATGACGTTGCCCATATCTACCCGATCTATTCGAACAAGCAGCTGATCCGCTTCGTCGATTTCCAGCCGATCAGCGCCGCGATCCTGCTCTTCCAGTACGACCGGCTGGTGTCGGCGATTACCAGTGACCTGGGCCGGACGGACCTGCGCGACAAGGACCTGCTGATCACCTCCTGCGCGTTCGGCAATGTGATTCCGCGCGTGGTAGGGGCAGCGGTGGCGTCAGGCGCTCGCCGGGTGCTGGTCGCGGACATCATCAGGCACGAGCTCGACAACGCGCAGGGCAAGCTGAAGGCCTTTCCCGGCAAGCTGGAGTTCGTCGAAGAGGACGCCACGGCGATGAAACACGCCGATGGCTCGGTCGCAGCCAATGTGATGTTCTTCCTGCTGCACGAGCTGCCCGATCATCTCAAGGGCAAGGCCCTGAACGAGGCATGCCGGGTGCTGGAGCCGGGCGGGAAACTCTACCTGGCCGAATTCCACAAACCGCGCACGCGCCTGATGGTCGCCTTCAGCTGGCTCTACTTCAAGACCTTCGAGCCCTGGGCGCTTGCGGTCTGGGAATCGCATGATCCGTTGAAGCAGCTTGAGGCCATGGGCGGCTTCACCTGCGAGCGCAGTACCTATTTCTTCGGAAACTTCCAGATCACCATCGCGACCCGGGACCTGGCAAACTGAAATCGGTGGTTCGCGGCGCTCAGATGCGCAGCAGGTAAACCAGCGACAGCACCGAGCCGGCGCCGGCTATCAGATATACGACCACCGCCGCCAGAAGATCCTGGCGCAGCCCGAAATCGTGCACCGTCACGCGCAAGCGATGGGCGGCGTGCCACAGGAACAGCACGATCACCGCCAACAGGAATACTTTGCCGAACCAGTGGGCGGCGAATGTGTGCAGCTGGGCATAACCCATCAGGGCGGGAGGATGGCCCAGCGCGGTCAGCAGGAACAGCAACACCAGCGCCGGCGCCAGGAAAGCGGCCAGCGTGCCGCCGGCTGCGAACAGGCTCCACACGATCGGTTTGTTCGACTTGGCCATGGCTAGATCACCTGCGCGAAATACAGAATCAGCAACGAGGCGATCAGCCACGCCGCGTAGTGGGCGCCGACGATGAACTTGCCGGGCAGGAAGTCCTCGCCGATCTGCACCGGCATCGCCTTGGGCGTGACGTTGAACCAGCTGGCGGTGTTGTGCAGGGCGAAGACCAGCACGACCGCCAGCCCGAGCGCGCTCCACGGGCCGGTGATCGCCGCGATGAAAGACTCATAAGCCGCCTGTCCCTCGGACAGGCGCTCCACGGTGCACAGCATCAGCAAGGCGAACGCGCCGATGAACACGCAGGTCACCTCGCGCGACATGTAGCGCAGGTAACGCGGGTGCTTGAAGTACCAGCGGGTCTTGGAAACTTTGCGGACGTAAGGCTTGCGGCTCATGACCCACCTCCGGGCAGCAGGTGCTCCTTGAACCAGTCGATGGTGCTGGCCACCTTGACCTGTTGCAGCGCGCCGGCCGGATCCACCGCCTTGGGGCAGACCTCGGAACAGGCGCCGACGAACGAGCATTCCCAGACGCCGACATGGCTGGCGATGACTTCCTGGCGCTCGTCGCGGCCGCCATCGCGCGAATCCAGGTTGTAACGGTGCGCCAGCGTGATCGCGGCGGGCCCGAGGAACAGCGGCTGCAATGCGTATTCCGGACAAGCTGCGTAACAGAGCATGCAGTTGATGCACATCGAGAACTGCCGGTACTTCATCAGCTGCGCGGGCGTCTGCTTGTACTCGCCCTCCGGAATCGGCTGGTCCTTCTTGGGAATCAGGTAAGGTTTTACCCGTTTGAGCTTGTCGATGAAATCGTCGGCCACCGTCACCAGGTCACGCTCGATCGGAAAGTTCGCCAGCGGTTCCACCCTGATGACACCCGCGTACTCGCGCAGGAAGGCGTGGCAGGAAAGCTTCGGCTCGCCATTGACCATCATTCCGCAACTGCCGCAGACCGCCATGTGGCAGGACCAGCGGTAGTTCAGGGTCGGGTCGATCGATTCCTTGATCGCGTTGAGCGCATCGAGCACCACCCACTCTTCCTTGCATTCGACCTCGTAATGCTGGAAGTGCGGCTCGCTGTCCGTCTCCGGGTTGTAGCGCAGCACGTCCATCTGGACCATGCGCGTTTTCATTTATGGTCTCCCGAATAGTCGCGCACGCCGGGAGGCGACTTGGTGATCACCACGTCCAGATAGTCCACGCGCGGCTGCTCCATGCCCTGGAAGTGCACCATGCTGTGGCGCAGGTACTTGTCGTCGTCGCGCTCGGTGTAATCGAGCCGCTGGTGGGCGCCGCGCGATTCCTTGCGCGCCAGCGCGCCAACCGTCAGCGCCGAAGCGCAATCGAGCATGCAGCCCAGTTCCAGCACCTGGAACAGGTCGGTATTGAAGACATTGCTCTTGTCGTTGAGGATCACATGCCGGTAGCGATGGCGAAGTTCGGTGATCTTGTCCACGGCCTCTTTCAGCCCGGCCTCGGTGCGATAGATGCCGACGTTCTTCTCCATCGTGTCCATCATTTCCTTGCGCAGGCCCGACATCGACTCGGTACCGTCGGTGCGCGAGAACAATGCGCGGATGCGCGCCTGGGATTCATCGGCGCGCGCGTCCAGTGCCGCCGCGTTGCCGTCGGGCAGGTCGCGCAGGTGTTCGATTGCCGACAGCGCCGCGCTCTTGCCAAACACCAGCAGCTCCACCAGCGAATTGGAGCCCAGGCGATTGGCGCCATTGAGGCTGACACAGGCGCATTCGCCAGCGGCGAACAGCCCCGGCAGCGGCGTGGCCGCCCGGGTGTTGGTGGAGATGCCGCCCATCATGTAATGCACCACCGGGCGGATAGGTACCGGGTCGGTGACGATGTCCACGCCCAGGTAGGCAATGGCCAGCTCGCGCACCAGCGGCAGGCGTTCGTTGATGGTCTTCTCGCCGAGATGGCGCATGTCCATCAACACGCATTCGCCCCACTGCGTAGTTACCGTATTGCCCTTTTGCAGCTCGTGGTAATAGGCCTGGCTGACCCGGTCGCGCGGACCGAGCTCCATGGTCTTGAGCTGCGGTTTGCCCAGCGGGGTCTCCGGACCCATGCCGTAGTCCTGCAGGTAGCGGCGTCCGTGTTTGTTCAGCAGTACGCCACCTTCGCCGCGACAGGCCTCGGTCAGCAGGCTGCCGGTGTTGGGCAAGCCGGTCGGGTGGTACTGCACGAACTCCATGTCCTTGAGCGGCGCGCCCGCACGGTAAGCCAGGGCCATGCCATCGCCGGTCTTGATCGCGCCGTTGGTGGTGAACGGAAACATGCGACCGGCGCCGCCGCCGGCGATGATCACCGCCTTGGCGTTGAACTGCTTGATCATGCCGCTGCGCATTTCCATCGCGGTCAGGCCCTGGCAGCGGCCATCGTCGACCAGCAGGTCGAGCGCGTAGTACTCGTCGAAGCGGATGATCGAGGGAAACTGCAGCGTGGTCTGGAACAGCGTGTGCAGGATATGGAAGCCGGACTTGTCGGCGGCGAACCAGGTGCGCTGCTTCTTCATGCCGCCGAACGGGCGCACCGCCACCGAGCCGTCGGCCTCGCGGTTCCAGGGACAACCCCAGTGCTCGAGTTGCAGCAACTCCTTGGGCGCCTCCCGGACGAAATATTCCACGCAGTCCTGGTCGGACAGCCAGTCACCGCCGCCGACCGTGTCGTCGAAGTGCATCTGGAAACTGTCGTCGCCCTTGATTACCCCGGCGGCGCCACCCTCGGCCGCGCAGGTGTGGCTGCGCATCGGGTAGACCTTGGAGATCAGGGCGATCTGCAGGGTCGGATCGGCCTCGGCCAGGGCGATTGCCGCGCGCAGGCCCGCGCCGCCGGCGCCGACGATGGCGACATCAAAGCTGATCCGGTCCATCGTGGTGGTTCCCCGTGCTTGTCCTGGGCGGTTGTGCTGTGGCCAATGTAGGCAGTTCGGCCCGGGGGGACTTGATCTGGCTCAGTTCTGACGCCGTGGCGGGCGGCCATCTGCCTTAGACTGTGCGCCGCATGTCCGGCCTCAACTCCCCCCAGAAACTTGCCGTCGAATACACCGACGGCCCCCTGCTCGTGCTCGCTGGCGCGGGCAGCGGCAAGACGCGCGTCATCACCGAGAAAATCGCGCACCTGATCGCCAAGGGGCGGCACGAGGCCAAGCACATCGCGGCCATCACCTTCACCAACAAGGCCGCGCGCGAAATGCGCGAGCGCGTCGCCAAGCGGGTGAAGGGCGATGCCGCCGAAGGCCTGACCATTTCCACCTTTCATTCGCTGGGCCTGCGCTTCCTGCAGGTGGAGCATGCGCGGGCGAAGCTGCGCCGCGGTTTTTCCATCTTCGACAGCGACGACCAGATGGGCATCATCAAGGATCTGTCGCCGCCGGGCCTGAAGAAGGATGCGCTGGAAGCCATGCGCGGAATGGTGTCGCGGGCTAAGAACGAAGGCCTGTCGCCGGAACAAGCGGCGAATGCCGCGCGCAGTGCGCGTGAAAGCGAAGCAGCCGCGCTGTACAAGCGCTACCAGGACCGCCTGCAGGCCTTCAACGCCGTGGACTTCGACGATTTGATCCGCTTGCCGCTGAGCCTGCTGGAAGAAGATCCCGAACTCGCGCCGGCCTGGCGCGAACGCATCCGTTACCTGCTGGTGGACGAGTGCCAGGACACCAATGGCGCGCAATATCGCCTGCTGAAGCAACTGGCCGGCCCGCGCGGCCACCTGACCTGCGTGGGGGATGACGACCAGAGCATCTATGCCTGGCGTGGCGCCAATCCGGAAAACCTCGACCAGCTGGCGCTGGATTATCCGCAACTCAAAGTCGTGAAGCTCGAGCAGAACTACCGTTGCTCGGGCCGCATCCTGCGTTGCGCGAATACGCTCATCGCGAAAAACCCGCACGTGCACCTCAAGCAACTCTGGAGCCAGCATGGCGACGGCGAAAACGTGCGCATCTGGGCCTGCAAGAACAACGAGCATGAAGCCGAGCGCGTTGCGGCTGAAATTTCCTACCTCAAGCAGGCCAAGGAGATCCCGTGGAGTGAATTCGCCATCCTGTTCCGCGGCAACCACCAGTCGCGTCCGCTGGAAAAGGCGCTGCAACTGCTGCGTATTCCCTATCACCTGTCTGGCGGCACGGCCTTCCTGGACCGCGGCGAGGTGAAGGATGCGTTGTCGTGGTTGCGGGTGCTCGCCAACCCGGATGATGACGCGGCTTTCCTGCGCGCAATCGGATCACCCAAGCGCGAAGTTGGCGGCACCACGCTGGCCAAGCTGGCGCAGATGGCGCAGCAGGCCGGCTATTCGTTGTCGCGCGCCGCGGAGGAAATTGCCTTGCTGAAACAACTCACGCCGCGCGCCGCGGCGGGCCTGGACGAATTCACCCGGATCGTGCATCGCTTGCGCGATTTGTCCGAGCGCGCCACGCCAGCCGAATTGACCCGGCAGCTGGTGGAACAGTCCGGCTTGCTGGCCGCGATCCGTGCGCAGTGCAAGGACGAGGCGACCTTCGCCAAGCGCCGCGAGAATCTGGATGAACTTGCCTCGTGGTTCGAAGCGGCCAAGGGCGGCGGCCCGGGTGAACTCGCCGCGCAGCTCGCCCTGCTGACCCACGCCGATCGCGGCGAAGCCGGCAACGAAGTCCGGCTGATGAGTTTGCACGGTGCCAAGGGCCTGGAGTTCCGCGCCGTCTTCATCATCGGTTGCGAGGACGGTAACCTGCCGCACGAGCACAGCATCGACGAGGGCAGCCTGGAAGAAGAACGCCGGTTGTTCTACGTCGGCATCACCCGCGCCAAGGAACGGCTGACCATTTCGCATTGCGCGGAAGCAAAAAGATGGGGCGAGGCACAACACCTGTTGCCCAGCCGCTTCATCGACGAACTGCCGGCCGGCGACCTGCAACGCGATGGTGCCGATCCGGAACTCGAGTCCGCGCAGAAAAAAGAACGCGGCCGGGCGCACTTGAGCGACCTGGCCGCGTTCTTCAATAGCTGATCGAAACTCGCCCCGCGACAGCTAGTAAGCGGAGCCGCCCGCCTGCGTCGAACTGAGCACGCCCGCCGTCACCGACACGTTGTAGCCGGCACCGCCCGAGCGCAGCCAGGTCGGCACTTCGAAACTGTTGCCCGCTGCGATGCGCCCAACCGCGATATTGGAATAGGTCAGCGGTTTCTTCGCCGTGCATTGTTGCGGCATGCCCGGCGCCTGCAGGAAATACACGTTGCCGGTGCCGACCACGGTGGCATGGCCGTTGACGTCCACCAACAGGGCGGTCATCTCGTCCACCGCGATGCCGCGCGGCGCGGCGCTCCATCCGGCTACCGCGATGCGGCACAGGAAGGCGATGTCGCGGCCCATGCGGTCGCGCGCCGCAAAGTGCGGATCACCGATGATTCCCTGCATCACCGGCACCAGGCTGAAATCGCGCTCGAAGCTCATGTAGCGATTGAAGGGATCGGCCATCGACTGGCTGGACGTCGCGCCCTGGCTGCCCTGCGCGGTGTACACGAACTGCGTCAGCACGTTCAGTCCCGCGCTGGTGCCGCCGACCGGTACGCCCGCCGCGATTCGCGCGTTCAACGTTGACTGGACGGGTGTGCCCTTCCAGAAGTTGATGTAGTTGGACTGGTCGCCGCCGGCGATCCAGACCATTTCAGCGTTCGCGATGGTTGCGGCGACAGCCGGGTTATTCGCCGTGGCAAGGTCGGGGATGATCAGCGTCGCCACCGAATTCGCACTCGGACACAGGTCGAGGATGTAGGGGTTGTAGGCGTCGGTGCCGGTGGCCCGGATGATCAGGAAATCGCCGTTGCCGCCGAGGCCGCACATCCACTGGAACGCCGCGTCTACATCCGTGCTGCCGCCCATCAGGACCACGCCGGACGTGGTGGCGCGCACCACGTCGGCAGCCGCGCCGACGCGAGCGTAGGTGTAAGGCGGTCTCTTTCCCGCCATGGCCGGGGACGCGATCGCCAACAGGCAGGGAGCGAGCAGGCACAGTGTGGGCAGCAATCGACGCAGCATCGGGACACCCGCTTCGTGAAGGAACGTGACCTGAGTCTCACCCGGTGTCGCCGCGACTACAAGCCTGGCCCAAACCCTTCATGGAAGTTTGCGACAATGCCGGTCCGCACCCGATCCGGACGCACCGATGGCCCTGCTTCGATTCCTGCCCGCTGCCCTGCTGCTCGCCCTGTTGTCGTCCTGCGACACCCTGCCGACGCGCGCCCACGCCACGCCCGAGTCCGGCACGGTTGCCGGCAAGGCAGCGAACGCGCCCAACGACAACCTCAACGCGGTGGCCTGGATGCAGACCTCGGTGGAGTTCCGCCTGATCGCCGGGCAGACCTGGCGCGGCGCGCTGGTGCAGCTCGACCGCGCCATCAAGACGCCGGGGTGGGATGCGCTGACCAAGGAAGATCGCGCCAACCCCGCCAAGGGCCTGCCGCCGGCGATCATCGTGGACGTGGACGAGACCATGCTCGACAACTCGCCCTACCAGGCGCGGCTGATCCGCGACGGGCAGTCCTATAACGAAGCCACCTGGGCCGATTGGGTGAAGGAAGAGGCCGCCAAGCCCGTGCCGGGCGCCTTGGAATTTGCCCGCGCCGCCAGCGCGCGCGGCGTCAAGATCTTCTACCTGTCCAACCGCGCCGAGGACCTTGGCGACGCGACCTTGAGAAACCTGCGCAAGGCGGGCTTTCCGGTGAAGGATGCCAGCCAGTTCCTGGGCTTGGGCATGGTGGTGGACGGTTGCGAGAGCGAGGGCTCTGAAAAGGGTTGCCGCCGCCAGCTGGTCGGGCGCAAGCATCGGGTGCTGATGCAGTTCGGCGACCAGATCGGCGACATGGTGACGGTGGTGGCCAACACGCAGGACGGTCGCGAGCAGGCGGTACGGCCCTACCTGGGCTGGGTGGGCGAGCGCTGGTTCGTGCTGCCCAACCCCAGCTACGGCAGCTGGGAGCCGGCCTTGTTCAACAACAGCTGGTCGCAACCCGATAACGAGCGCCGCCAGCAGAAGATCGACGCTCTGCGCTACTGAGCCCCGGGCGAGCCGCGCAAGGCATGGCCCAGGCCGCTCAGGCGGCAGGGGAAGGCAATCTGCTAAATTCGCCTACCGTCCTCCCGCCCGGCCCTGATGTCGCGACTGTTTTCCCGCTGGCTACCGCTGACCTTGCTGGCCTTGCTCGCCCTGGCGGGCTGTCGCCGCGAGGTGGTAGCGCCCGGCGATCCGGTGGCCGCCGTGAAGGGCCTGGCGCAGGCGGTCCGGGACAACGACCTGGTCCGGTATTCCCGGCTTTCGATGCCGCCGGCCCTGCACAGGCAGATGGAAGCGCGCTGGAAAGCCAACCTCGCCACAGCGCCGGCGCCGACCCTTGCCCAGCAACAAGATTATGCGAAGTGGATGGGGCGCTTAACCGCGCCCGACGCAGAAGCCCAACTTTATCGCTCATTTGACAGAAAATTGAAGAAGATCGAAGAAGAACTCAATTCGCAGTGGCCGCTGATGCAGGCCACCGGTGGCATCTTCCTCAATGGCGTGATCAGCGCCAACCCGAAGCTGACCGCTGCCGAGAAAGCCCACGCCAAGGCCATGGGCTCGGCCCTGGTCAACTGGCTGAAGCCCGAGCTGGTGACCGATCGCGACCGTGCCCGCCGTGCGATTGCCGCGCTGACCGAGACCGCGCGCGACATCAACCTGCCCACCCTCGCCGACAGCCGCCGCCTGGAAATGATCCCCGCCATGGAAAAGGCCGGCCGCGGCCTGAAGGGCATCAAGCAGATCGGCCGCATCTACGGCCTGGACGCCGACGCCTCACTGTCCCAGGTACAGGCGCGGGTGAAGGACGTGGACGGACCGGTGGCGACCATGGAGGTCAGCTACCCACTGCTGGGCAAGACCGTCAAATTTGAAATGCAGTTGCTGCGTCGTGATGGCCGCTGGTACAGCGCCGACGCGGTGCTCAATGCCGAACAGGCGCTGACCCAGCCGCCCGGCACGGCGCAGGCGAGCAGCGCGCCATGACCGAACAACCCGAGTTGCCGCTCGATCCGCCCATGCCTGCGCCCCCCGCGCCGACGACAGCACCGCCGCCGACGGCCTCAGCCCCGCCAGGCGCACCGGTCCGCGCCATGGCGGCAAGCCAGGCGCGGCCGCCCTGGTGGGTGCGATTGATGGAGCGCCTGCTATTGCCGTGGATCGAGATCAAGCGCGAACCGACCGTGCCGCCCTTCGTGCTGGACCGACCGGTCTGTTACGTGATGGAAAACTACGGCCTGTCCAATGCGCTGATCCTGGACCGTGCCTGCCGCGAAGCGGGGCTGCCCTCGCCGTTCGCGCCGCTGCCCGGCGATCCGCTCGGGCGCAAGCGCGCCTATATCGCGATGTCGCGACGCGGCGGTGGCGCCGCGCAAGGCACCAAGAAAAAAAGTTACTCGCAGGGCTTGTCGCGCCTGCTGATGTCGCACCGCATATCCCCGGACCAGGACGTGCAGCTGGTACCCGTGTCGATTTTCGTCGGTCGAGCGCCGGCCCGGCAGTCAGGCTGGTTTTCGGTACTGTTCTCGGAACACTGGGCGTTGGTCGGTCGCTTCCGTCGCCTGCTCGCCATCCTGTTGAACGGCCGCGATACGGTCGTGCAGTTTTCCCCGAGCTTCCCGGTACGCGACATCCTGGCCGAGCAGCTGCCGCACGAACGCACGGTGCGCAAGACCTCGCGCGTGTTGCGCGCGCACTTCCACAAGATTCGCGCCGCGGTCATCGGCCCCGATCTGTCCACGCGTCGCCTGCTGGTGGACCGCGTGCTGGACGCCGAGCCGGTCCGCAAGGCGATCACCGACCAAGCCCGTCGCGACGGCAGCGAATACCTCGAGGCCTGGAAAAAGGCGCATCGTTTCGCCTGGGAAATTGCCGCCGACTATTCCAATCCGGTAGTGAAGTCGCTGTCGTTCGCGCTGACCGGATTCTGGAACCGCATCTACGACGGCGTCACCATCCACCATCTCGACAAGCTCAAGCAGGTCGCGCCAGGCCATGAAATCGTATACGTGCCCTGCCATCGCAGCCACATGGACTACCTGCTGCTGAGCTACCTGCTTTACGCGCACGGCATCGTGCCGCCGCATATCGCGGCCGGCGACAACCTCAACCTGCCGGTGATCGGCTCGGTGCTGCGTCGCGGCGGCGCCTTCTTCCTGCGTCGCAGCATCCGTGGCAACGCGCTGTATGCGGCGGTGTTTTCCGAATACGTGGCGCAGCTCGTCGGCGAAGGTTTTTCGCTGGAGTACTTCATCGAGGGTGGCCGTTCGCGCACCGGCCGCCTGATGGCGCCCAAGGGCGGCATGATCGCCATGACCGTGCGCGCTTTCCTGCGCGCGCCGCGTCGCCCGGTGGTGTTCCAGCCGGTGTACATCGGTTACGAAAAACTGATCGAGGGCAAGAGCTACCTGGACGAACTGACCGGCCAGCCCAAGCAGAAGGAAACCATCTGGGCCCTGCTGCGTGGCATCCTGGAAGTGCTGCGCTCGCACTACGGCAAGGTGTCGGTGAGCTTCGGCGAACCGGTGCGCATGGACGATGTGCTCAACGAGACCGATCCCGATTGGCGTGCGCAGATGCAGGAAGAAAAACCGACCTGGTTCAGCGACGTGGTGGACGAACTGGCGCAACGCATCCAGATCAACATCAACCGCGCCGCCGACGTGAATCCGATCAACCTGCTGGCGATCGCCTTGCTGTCCACGCCCAAGCACGCGATGGCCGAAAGCGATTTGCTGGCGCAGCTGGCGCTGTCGAAGAAGCTACTGGCCGCGCTGCCTTATTCCGACCGCGTCACCGTCACGCCGATGGATCCGGCCGAGATCATCGCCTATGGCGAGAAGATCGACGTGTTGACCCGGCGCAAGCATCCGCTGGGCGACGTGCTCGGGCTGGAAGGCGAGACTGCGGTGTTGCAAAGTTACTTCCGCAACAACGTGTTGCACTTGTTCAGCGCCGCGGCCTGGATCGCGCTGTGCTTCCAGAACAACCGCCGCCTGTCGCGCGTGGGCATGCTGCGTCTGGGCAAGACCATCTATCCCTTCATCCAGGAAGAATTGTTCCTGCCCTGGACCGAAGATCAATTCGCCGAGCGCCTCGACGCGACCATGGATTTGTTCATCGCCGAAGGCCTGCTGCATGTGGTCAACGATGAAGACGGCGGCATCCTGTCGCGCGGCCCCGGCCAGACCGACGAAGTGTTCCGCCTGCGCGCCATCGCGCACAGCCTGCAACAGGCCTTCGAGCGCTACTTCATCGCCATCACAACGCTGGTCAAGAACGGCCCGCGCACCCTGTCGGCCGGCGAACTCGAAACCCTCTGCCACCTTGCCGCGCAACGCCTGTCGCTGCTGTATGCACCGGCGGCGCCGGAATTCTTCGACAAGTCCCTGTTCCGCGGATTCATCGGCAAGTTGCGCGACCTCAAGCTGGTCTGGATCTGCCCGAACGGCAAACTGGATTTCGACGAGCGCCTGAACAACTGGGAAAAAGACGCGAAGCTCGTGCTGAGCCGAGAGCTGCGGCACACCATCACCAAGATCTCGCCTGAGGCCGTTAGCAAAGTTGCTTCTCCGGCTCCTTAGCGTTCGAAGCGGTTTAGCGTACTAGCGGTATGCATTACGGTGCAGCTGGGTCCGGCATTCATTTTGAGTCGCGTCCCTCCGCCTGCGGCGTCGGGCCGACTTGGTCAAAAGTGAACGCCCGCCCCTGCTCCTATACGTAATCCGTACTTCTATCCTGCTGTCCTCACGACTAGGTACCCATACAAGGCTTCCGCTTCGTCTCGGCGAATGGCAGGGTCAGATGAAGTGCG
>JANNWV010000021.1:0-2505 GCA_031408815.1 Gammaproteobacteria bacterium | reverse complement strand
GAGGGCGTAGTGGAAAGCGTTCGGATCTTCCAGACGCGCATGCACACCTCCGACAACCGCGAGATCATCCTGCCCAACAGCCAGATCACCGCGGCGCCCATCATCAACTTCACCGGTCGCGACGAACGACGCGTGGACGTGACGCTGCCCATGGCCTTCGGTGATGACTTGGCGGTCGTGAGAGCCAGCCTTCTCGCGATCGCCCGCGCCAATCCGCGCGTGCACGACATGCCTGCGCCGGAAGTTGTCGTCAGCGCGCTGGGCGAAGGCACGGTATCCGTGCAGTTGCGCGCCTGGACCGGGTCGCGGGAGCACGGCATCACGCAAGCCGAGTTGATGGAAGCGGTCCTGGCCGATTACACGCGACGCGGCACTCGCGCACCCCTGCCCCGTCGCGAAGTGCACGTGTTCCACCATGGCGGGCCGGCCGAACCGGGTGCAGCGGCTGACGAAGCGCTCAAGCCCGTCTTATAAGTTCGCCGCAATCCGCGCGGCGATGCCTCAGGACGTCTGTCCGCCCAGCTTGCCCATGAACTGGCGGTAGTAAGCGAGCTCATTCACCGATTCGCGGATGTCGGCCATCGCCGTGTGGCTGCCGGCCTTGGCGAAACCGTTCACCAGTTCAGGCGACCAGCGCCGCGAGAGCTCCTTCAAGGTGCTGACGTCGAGGTTGCGATAGTGGAAATAGCGTTCCAGTCGCGGCATCAGCCGGACCAGGAAGCGCCGGTCCTGGCAGATTGAATTTCCACAGATCGGTGATTTGCCGGCAGGCACCCATTGCGCCAGGAAGTCCACGGTCAAGGCTTCCGCCTGCGCAAGGCTGACCTCGCTGGCCAGCACTTTGTCCCACAGACCAGACTTGCGGTGGGTGCCGCGGTTCCAGTCGTCCATGGCCTCGAGGCGTTCCAGCGAATGACGGATCGCGAGTTCCGGTCCTTCGGCAAGGACGTTCAAGTCCTGGTCCGTGACCAGCGTGGCGATCTCGATGATCGAATCGGTATCCGGGTCGAGACCCGTCATTTCAAGGTCGATCCAGATCAGTCGGGTGTCATGGGTCGGGGACGTCGAGCTCATGTGTTTCCGGTACGACGAAAGATGCGCCATCATACTTCAGCCCTGCGAGAGCCCCCATGTCCCCCAATAGCGCGTTGGACCATTACCAGATCCTCACCTCCCTGCTCGCCCCGGCCTTGTTCCTGGCGGCGACCGGATCGCTGCTGGTCTCGGCCAACAACCGGCTGGCGCGCGTGGTGGACCGGTTGCGAGTGCTGATTGCCCTCTGGCCCACTCTCCAGCCGCCGCAGCGGGTCGGCCTGGAAATGCAGATCGCCCGGCATCGTCGTCGCAGCCGCTACGTGCTGCACGCCTGTGTGTTGTTGTATTCCGCGGTCGGTGGATTCGTCGGCACCAGCCTCGCCCTGGCGGTGGATGCCTACAGCGGCTTCCGCTTGCCCATCCTGCCCACCGGCATGGCCGTGGTGGGCGTGCTTTGCCTGCTGGGCGCGAGCGTGTACCTGGGTTTCGAAGTGAGCCTGGCGGTGCGCAGTTTCGACGAGGAACTCGACCTCGACCTGGAACGGCGTACCGACTAGGCCTGCGGCGTCCGCTTGCGGCGGAAGTACTCGCGTAATGCCAACCCGGCTTCCTCGGCCAACGGACCCCGATCCACGCGCACGCGATGATTGTGCCGCGGGTCCTCGATGAGGTCGAAGACGCTGCCGCAGGCGCCGGTCTTGGGGTCGCTGGCGGCATAGACGACACGCGCTACGCGGGCATGCACCATCGCCATCGCGCACATGGCGCAGGGCTCCAGCGTCACGTACAGGGTGCAACCGGTCAGCCGGTGATTGCCCAGCCGCAATCCCGCCTTTCGCATCGCCACGATTTCCGCCAGTCCCGTCGGATCGTGTACGATGATATTGCGGTACCAACCTTCAGCGAGCACATCGACCTAGGCATCCACCAGCACTGCGCCGACTGGAATCTCGTCGTCGTCGCGCTCGGCGCGGCCCGCAAGTTCCAGTGCGCGCCGCATCCAGCCGAGATCGGTTTCATCCCAGCCTGGCGCATCCGCATCGACAGTAACGGGCGCATCCACCACTTAACTCACTCCCACTCGATCGTCGCCGGGGGCTTTCCGCTGATGTCATAAACTACGCGAGATATCCCGCGTAACTCATTGATTATACGGTTGGAGACGGTGCCTAAAAGCTCGTACGGCAGGTGCGCCCATTGCGCGGTCATGAAGTCCACCGTCTCCACGGCACGCAGCGCAATCACCCACTCGTAGGCCCGCGCATCGCCAACCACGCCGACCGAACGCACCGGCAGGAACACCGCAAACGCCTGGCTCGTCTTGTCGTACCAACCGGACTTGCGCAGTTCTTCGATGAAGATGGCATCGGCCTGCGCCAGCAAGTGCGCGAACTCGGGCTTCACCTCACCCAGGATGCGCACGCCCAGTCCGGGCCCGGGGAACGGATGGCGATACACCATCTCGCGCGG
>JANNWV010000020.1:0-16634 GCA_031408815.1 Gammaproteobacteria bacterium | reverse complement strand
CGGTTTTGGCGCGACCTGGGCTACGCCGTAGGTGCGTTGCTGGCGGGGATCACGGCGGATCTGTTCGGACTATCGGCGGCCATGTGGCTGGTCGCTGCGATGACGTTCGCATCGGGCCTGATAGTGGCGTTCCGGATGTCGGAAACGCGGATCTCCTAGGCGCCGCGCCAGGCGCGAAGCGCCAGCACCACCGCGCCGTAGGCAATGGCGGTCGCGGCACTGGAAATACCGAGGCTGGCCCAGAAATTCCAACCGTGGCGCAGCAACACCGGCAACAACACGAACAACACCAGCGACGGCAGCACCAGCCAGAAGATATCCGCGCTGAGCGCCGCCACTTTTTCGGTGTCACCGGTTTCGCGATACAGCCACATGAAAGCCAGCAGGGACGTGACCGGCAAGGACGCGAGCAGCGCGCCCAGCAACGAGCTGCGGCGGGCGATCTCCGACACGGCGGCGATCAGCAGCGCCGATATCAATACCTTGATGAGGAACTGGGTCATGCCTCAGCGCACGATCGCATAGTCGCGCGCATCTTCGCGCCATGGCGGCGTCGCGGCGATGGCTGGCAACACCTGTTCGGGCGCGTCCACCAGCGACCACATCTGCGCGTGCTCGGGGTTGAGGAAGCGCTCGTCGATCACATGCTGCAGGAAGGACTGCAGCGGCGAGTAGAAATCGCGCGTGTTCAGCAGCAGGATCGGATTGAAGTACAGGCCCAGCCGCTTCAACGTGATCGCCTCGAACAATTCCTCGAGCGTGCCGCATCCGCCGGGCAAGGCGACCACCGCATCGGACCCGGTCAGCAACTTGTGCTTGCGCTCGCGCATGTCCTCCACCAGGTCCAGGTGGGTCAACCCGGGATGGCCCCATTCCAGGTCGGCCATGAATTTCGGCAGGATGCCAATCACCTCGCCGCCACGCGACAGCGCGCCATCGGCGAGCGAGCCCATCAGGCCCTGCGAACCGCCGCCGTAGACGATGGTGCAATGGTTGCTGGCCAGGGTTTCACCCAGCGCGCGCGCGGCCGCATGGAATTCCGGGGCCGCCTGGGGGCTGGACGCGGCATAGACGCAAATACGCATGTGGAGGAATCCGTTGGCAACGGCCCATTGTGCTACAGCTTGCGCAACGTGCAAGCCATGCGCACCCTGGCCAACGCCGGGCGCGCATGCGGCGCGGGTCATTCGCCGCAGCGGCGGTACTCGAACGGTATCTTCAATTGCTTGCCGTCGCGTCCCGGGCCGGCGATGTAGGCATGCAACCGATCGCCCTGGCGGCGGTATTCGATGCGGTTCGGGAAATCATGCGCGGGATTCTCGAAACGAATCCAGCCATCGCCGCGCGCAGCCTGCGAGAAGATTGTCGGCGGCGCGCCATTGGGCTGGACGTGCAGGCTCGCACCCTTGTCGTCGGACGCGATCCGCATGTACTCGTATGATTCCACCTTGGCGCCACGCAGCGTGCGCGACATGCCAAGCAACTCGCCGCCCGCTTCGGGCAGCCATACCTCGTCGACCTGGCGGCCTTGGTCACTGATGCACCAGCGCCCCGCCAGCCAATCGAGCCCCGGCTCGCCGGCCACTGCGTGACCGGTCCAGAGTGCCAGGCAGGCAGCCAGCATCACCTTTGCATGTCGCATGGTCGTCTCCTCTGATGGTTGAACACAGGCTATCGCGCGTGGCGCGGCACCGCTTGTAAAAACGCGCAGCATGAGGTTCGATGCTGTCCATGGAGTACGTTGAACATCCCGCGCCGGCGGACTTGCGCCGGCACGTGCAGTGCCTGTGGATATTGCGCGACGACGCGCCAGGCGATGCCATCCAGGTCATCTATCCTGATGGCCGCTGCGAACTGCTGGCCGAGTTCGGTGTGCCCCTTCGCTTCCACGGCGCCGATGGCGAGATTCGCGCCGACCAGGCACTGGCCTTCGCCGGGCAACAACGCGGCCCGATCCGTTTGGAGGCCACCGGCCCGGTGCATTGCATTGGCGTGCGGCTGGCCGCCGCCAGCGGCAGCCTGATTGCAGGTGCGCGACTGCCAGACTTGCGTGACCGTGCGCCCGACCTGCATGCGCTTGACGTCATGTTCGCTGGGGAGTTCCTGATTGCGGCCCAGGCCTGTGCCCAAGTGAACTCTGCGGAGCCGCTATGGCCGCTGATGCGACGGCGTTGCGCCGGTTTCGTGCCGGACGAACTGGTCGAACGCGCTGTCGAATCGCTCGACGCCCGGGACGGCGACTTGCGGATCGTCGAGCTGGCGAAACGCCTCGGCACCAGCCTGCGCACGCTGCAGACACGTTTCCTCGCCGCCGTCGGCATGACGCCCAAGGAATACGCCCGCGTGCGCCGCCTGCAGGCACTGCTGCGGACACTGGACGCAGAACAAACCGACATCGCCGATGCCGCCGTACGCCACGGCTTCAGCGACCAGGCGCATGCCACCCACGACCTGTTGCGCTGGACCGGCACTACGCCCGCACGACTGGTGCGTGCGCTGCGGTGCGATCCAGATGGGAAGGATGCGCTGCGCCTTGCCGCAGCTTTCGTGCGCGGCCGTAGCTAGCCCCCGATAGTTGCCTCGTAAGTGACGACGCGCTGGAAATTATTCGGTTCGCCGATATGTTCAAGCTGCTGCCGGAGCTGCGGGCGGTGCGGCAGTCGGAGCTCGCTTTTCTGTCGCGAAACAAGAAAGAGCCGGGTTTCCCCGGCTCTTTCAGTTTGCGGCAAGGTTTGGATCGATCAGCGACCCGGCACGCGGCAGCACATCAGTTTCGCGGTCACGTTTTGGTTGTTGATGCTCAAGCTCCGGACCCAAATCTGCCCGGCCTGGCCATCGATATAGCTGTCCGCGACCAGGACATTCTCGCCCGCAGAAATGGACAGGGCAACGGGCGTATAGGTGGCCGCACAATTCAGGGTGGGAAGCACCTTATACGCACCGGCGTTCACGATGGTCGCAGCCGACGCGACCGTCGTACAGTCCAGCGCGGTTGCGGCTGGTGGCGCGTAGTAGCCGACGATATCGGCCACATAATCGGACGTGACCAAGGTGAAAATGGTGAAGTCCTTGGTCGTCAGCGGATTCGGCAGTTTGGCCACCACCGTGTTGTTGACGATTGAGCCTGCGCTGTAGTTCACGCTGGAAGTCTGCGGACGCGTCACCCCGAACGGATACACCGTTGCGAACCCGTTACCCGCTGGCGTCACCGCGGTGAGATTAATCACCACCGCCGCCTGCCCCGCCGACACGACGCCGCAATTCGTCGCGCTGCCGCCCTGGCTGCTGAAATTTCCGCCCCCACCCACCAGTGCGTTGAAGTCGCGGCTGAAGCCGCCAGCGATCGCTCCGCCCGCCACGCGGGTGTCCAGAATGCGACAGGGCGTGACCGGCGTGTACACCAGATCGCTGGTTGCCGCCCCCAGCGACGCCGCTACCAGCTGTGCCTGGGACACCGATGGCGCCAAGCTCGCCCGCGCCATCGAATCGATGACCTGCTCGTCCGAAAGTCTCATCCCGGCGCCGCTCAGCTCCGCCGATGCACCCTCGTAGGTGTTGCGTTGCAAGGCGCGCCGGAAGTTGCTGACATCGGCGGCGACAAAGGTCGGCACCATGCGTTTGGCCCAGACGTCCACCGGCACCTTGTAAACCTGCTGCACGTACGCGCCCCACTTCAGCACATAGGCCCGGGCCATCGCGCCGCGCTCGGCCGGCGTCGCCGGATTCGTATTCGTGCTGATAGGCGCCAACTTGTGTTCAGCCGCAAGGGCCTGGGGCACACCGAGCGACAAGGTCACGCTCAATACCAGGAAACTCAATGATCTTTTCATCTCAACTCCGATTGGTTCAAATGATGGGAAATCCAAAGCCCCTTACCACATGAGATTACAGCCGCCCTGCCAAGCCCAGTGGTCCAATACCAGTCTATTCCACCGTCACCGATTTCGCGAGATTGCGTGGCTGGTCTACATCGGTGCCGCGCAATACCGCAATGTGATACGCCAGCAACTGCAGCGGGATCGTTGACACGATCGGCGCGGCGATGATGCCGGTGGCCGGCATCGACACCACATGATCGCCGGTCATGCCGTGGGCCACGGTCTCGTCGGCGAACAGATATAACTCGCCGCCGCGCGCGCGCACTTCTTCCATGTTCGACTTCAGCTTGTCCAGCAATGCATCGTTCGGCGCTACCGCAATCACCGGCATGTCCTTGTCCACCAGGGCCAGCGGTCCATGCTTGAGTTCGCCTGCGGCGTACGCTTCGGCGTGGATATAGGAAATTTCCTTGAGTTTCAGCGCGCCTTCCATCGCCACCGGCCAATGCGTGCCGCGGCCCAGGAACAAGGCGTGCTGCTTGCTGGCGAAATTCTCCGCCAGTCCGCGCACCTGCCCGTCCAGTTTCAGCGCTTCGCCAATCAGTACCGGCAGGTGCTCGAGCTGCTTCACGCCATCGAGATAGATTTCCGGATCGACGCCCTTGATGCGCGCCAGTTCCAGCGAGAACAGGGCCAGCGCCGCCAGCTGCGTGGTGAAGGCCTTGGTCGATGCCACGCCAATCTCCGGACCCGCACGTGTCATCAGTACCAGGCCCGCTTCGCGCACGATGGTCGACTCGGGAACGTTGCAGATGGCCAGTTGCGTCAGGTAGTCGCGCTGCTTGGCCAGCTTCAGGGCAGCCAGCGTGTCGGCGGTTTCGCCGGACTGCGAAATGGTAAGGAACAGCGTGCCTTTCTTTACCACCGGGTCGCGATAGCGATATTCGCTGGCGATTTCCGCCGTGCAGGGCACGCCGGCGAGTTGTTCGATCCAGTAGCGCGCCACCAGGCCGGCGTGGTAGCTCGTGCCGCAGGCAATGATGTGCACCGATTCGGTCGCACGCAGCAAGGCATCGGCATCGACGCCGAAGATCTGGGTCAGGATCCGGCCGCCGGCGATGCGGCCTTCCAGGGTGTCGGCGATGGACTGCGGCTGTTCGTGGATTTCCTTCAGCATGTAATGCGCGTAATCGCCTTTCGAGGCCGCATCGCTGTTGAAGGTGGACACTTTCACCGGGCGCGTTACTTCTTCGCCTGCGGCGTTGCAGATGCGCACCGTGTGCAGCGTGATCTCAGCGACATCGCCCTCTTCCATGTAACTGAAGTTGCGGGTCAGCGGGATCAGGGCATGCACATCGGAGCCGAAATAGTTTTCGCCCTCGCCATAGCCGATCACCAGCGGCGAACCGAGCCGCGCGCCAGCGAGCGTGCCGGGCTCGCGCGCGGAAATCGCGACGATCGCGTAAGCGCCGCGCAGGCGCGCGACCGTCTTCTTCACCGATTCAAATAGCGTCATGCCCTGTTGCTGGTCGCGCTCGATCATGTGCGCGATCACTTCGGTATCGGTTTGCGAATCGAACTTGAAGCCGTCGCCAATCAATTCCGCGCGCAGCTCCGCATGGTTTTCAATGATGCCGTTGTGGACCACGCTGACCTGGCCCGAGGCATGCGGGTGCGCGTTCATTTCGCTGGGTACGCCGTGGGTGGCCCAGCGCGTGTGCGCGATGCCGCTGAATCCATCCAGGCCGGTCTGCTTTTGCAGGGCGTCCAGGTCGCGGACCTTGCCCTTCGCACGCAGCCGTTGGATGCCGTGGTCGGTGAGCATGGCAATGCCCGCCGAGTCGTAGCCGCGGTATTCCAGGGCCTGCAGGCCGGCAATCAAGTGGTGGACGATGGGGCGCTGGGCGCTGATGCCGACGATTCCGCACATGGGGGCGATTCCTTTCCGAGGCGACAAGTCTAGCGCGAAGCGCTGCGGCCACCGGGCTGTCCGGCTGACCGACCGGACAGGCCGCGGACACCCGGCCACCGCCAGCTGGCCCCTTTAATTTCAATTAATTCAATAGCTTGTCGGTTGGCACGCTTCCTGCTCAAAAGCTTCCTGAAATCCCAGGAGCTCCGCCCGCCATGATCCCCGATACCTCCGGCCAGGACCGCGTCATCCACATCGCCCCGGTGCACGGCAATCACCGTCGTTGGCTGATGCTCGGTGGCGGCGTCGTCGGATTGGCCGCGATCGCGTTCCTGCTGTCGGGCTGGCTGGGCAGCTCGCGTTCGGTGGATGTCTCGCGCCTGCGCATCGCCGAGGTCACCCGCGGCACCCTGGTGCGCGACGCCTCGGTGAATGGCCGCGTGGTCGCCGCCGTCAGCCCCACCCTTTATGCGCCGGCCGCGAGCACGGTCACGCTGAAGATCCACGCCGGCGACAAGGTCGCCAAGGGCGACCTGCTCGCGGTGCTCGATTCACCCGACCTCAGCAACCAGCTGGCGCGTGAACAGAGCACACTGGCGCAGCTGGAAGCCGAAGTCGCCCGCCAGCGCATCCTGGCTGAAAAACAAAAACTGATCGCGCGCCGCGATGCCGACGAAGCCGAAGTCGCGCGCCTGGGCGCGGAACGCATCCTGCAGCGCACCGAAGGCGGCTACAAGGCCGGCGCGATTGCCGAAGTGGACTTCCTGCGCGCGCAGGATGCGCTGAAGTCCGCCGAAATCCGCAGCAAGCAAGCGGCGCAGGCGTCAGGCCTGGAGATCAAGGACGTGGCGCTGGGTACAAGCACCAAGCTCAATGAATTGCAGCGCCAGCGCCTGATCGTGGCCGACACGCAGCGCAAGGTCGATGAGTTGAATGTGCGCTCGCCAGTGGACGGTGTGGTCGGCACGCTGTCGGTGGCCGATCGCAGCGTGATCGCTGCCAACACCGCCCTGATGACGGTGGTCGACCTGTCGCAACTGGAAGTCGAATTGGAAATTCCGGAAAGCTACGCCGACGACCTGGGCCTGGGAATGACGGCAGAAGTGACCATCGGCGCCGTGAAAGCCGCCGGAAAACTGTCGGCCCTGTCGCCGGAAGTCGTGCGCAACCAGGTACTGGCTCGCATCCGCTTCGACGGCAAGCAACCGCCGGGCCTGCGCCAGAACCAGCGCGTTACCGCGCGCGTGCTGATCGAGGAAAAACCGGACGTGCTGATGTTGCCGCGCGGCTCCTTCGTCGAAAACGAGGGCGGCCGGGCCGCCTACGTGATGGACGGCAACGTCGCGGTGCGCCGTCCCATTGAAATGGGCGCGACCAGCGTGTCCGCCGTGGAAATCCTGTCCGGCCTGGCGCCGGGCGACAAGGTCGTGATCGCCGGTACCGACAGTTTCGAAAACGCCGAGCGCATCTCGGTCAACAACTAACCTCATCGACACAAGAAGGAAGAACCCATGCTTCGCATGACCAACCTGAG
This sequence comes from Gammaproteobacteria bacterium, assembly GCA_031408815.1. Lineage (GTDB taxonomy): Bacteria > Pseudomonadota > Gammaproteobacteria > Xanthomonadales > Xanthomonadaceae > Arenimonas. Next base: position 9,370 of record JANNWV010000020.1, on the reverse strand, counting down.
CAAGGTCTATCGCACCCACATGATCGAGACGCATGCGCTGCGTGGTTTCGACATCCATGTGAGCCCGGGCGAATTCGTCGCCGTCACCGGTCCGTCTGGTTCGGGCAAGACCACCTTCCTCAACATCGCCGGCCTGCTGGAAGAATTCACCGGCGGCGACTATGTGCTGGATGGCGTCAACGTCAAGGGCATGGACGACAACGCGCGCAGCAAGCTACGCAACGAAAAGCTCGGCTTCATCTTCCAGGGCTTCAACCTGATTCCCGACTTGAACCTGTTCGACAACGTCGACGTGCCGCTGCGCTATCGTGGCTTCAACGCTGCCGAGCGCAAGCGCCGCATCGAAGAAGCCCTGGGTCGCGTCGGCCTGTCCTCGCGCATCCGCCACTACCCGGCCGAATTGTCCGGCGGCCAGCAGCAACGCGTCGCGATTGCACGCGCGCTGGCCGGCGCACCGAAGCTGCTGCTGGCCGACGAACCGACCGGCAACCTCGATTCGCAGATGGCCCGCGGCGTGATGGAGTTGCTGGAAGAGATCAACGAGCAAGGCACCACCATCCTGATGGTGACCCACGACCCGGAGCTCGCCGCGCGCGCGCAACGCAACGTGCACATCATCGACGGCCAAGTGTCGGACCTGATGAAAGAAACCTCCGCCTCGCTCGCCTTTGTAGGAGCGGCCGCCAATGTGGGAGCGGCCTCGGCCGCGAATGCCTACGCCGCCGACAACACCTGACCCACGGAGCACAAAGCCATGTTCCGCTATTACTTCCAACTGGGCATCCGCAGCCTGCGCCGCAACCCCATGCTGACCGCGTTGATGGTGGTCACCCTGGCCGTCGGCGTGGCCGCGAGCATGGCCACCTTCACCGTGCTGTACGTGATGTCGGGTGATCCGATCCCGCACAAGTCCGATCGTTTGTTCGTGCCGCGGCTGGATAATGCGCCGCTGGTCGGCTATGCCGCGGGCGACGAGCCCAGCGACCAGATGACCTACCAGGACGCAACCAACCTGCTGGTCAGCGGCCAGGGCGTGCGCCGCACCGCGGTATACGGCACCAATGCCGGCATCGACAGCGGCCGCCCGGACCTGCCGCCGTTCCTGGCCAATGGCATCGCCCCGACCCGCGACTTCTTCGCCATGTTCGAGGTGCCGATGCTGTATGGCTCGGTGTGGAGCGTCGCGGACGAAACCGCACGCAAGGATGTGATTGTGCTCAGCCGTGAACTGAGCGAAAAAATCTTCGGCAATACCAATCCCGTCGGCAAGACGGTGCGCTTCGACGATACCGAGTGGCAGATCGTCGGCGTGACCGACAAATGGAATCCTCTGCCGCGCTACTACCGCCTGATCAATGGCAGTGGCGGTGGTTTCACCGGCAGCGAGGAGTATTTCACGCCGTTCCAGACTGCCGTGCGCCACGAGATGGGCAATAGCGGCAACAACAACTGCAACGGCGAAGGCCCGACCGAGCCCGGCTACCAGGGCTGGCTAAAGTCTGAGTGCGACTGGATCCAGTTCTGGTTCGAAGGTGCAACCGCCGCCGACCAGGCACGGCTGAAGGAATTTCTGGTCGCGTACGTCACCGACCAGAAGAAGCTCGGCCGCTTCCCGCGCCCGGTGAACGTGCGCATGGAAAACGTGATGGAGTGGATGAAGCACCTGGGCGTGGTCAGCGCGGACGCGAAACTGTCCACCTGGCTGGCCTTCGGCTTCCTGCTGGTGTGCCTGGTCAATACGGTCGGCCTGTTGCTTGCGAAGTTCTCGGCACGCGCCGGCGAAGTCGGCGTACGTCGCGCACTGGGCGCTACCAAGAATGAAATCTTCCGCCAGTTCCTGACCGAAGCCGCGGTGATCGGCCTGGTCGGCGGTCTGATCGGCCTGCTGCTGAGTTTCGGCGGCCTTTGGCTTATCTCGATGCAATCGGAAGAGATGGCAGTGATTGCGAAAATGGATTGGGCGATGCTGGCACTCACCCTGTCGCTTTCGCTCGTGGCCAGCATCCTTGCCGGCCTGTTGCCCACCTGGCGCGCCTGCCAGGTAACGCCCGCCCTGCAGCTTAAGACGCAATAAGGAATCCTGGCCATGGCTATCCGTCCGATATTTTCATCGCTGTTGCGCAACAAGACCGGCGCGCTGCTGATCGCGGCGCAAGTTGCGCTTAGCCTCGCTATCGTCGCCAATGCGCTCTACATCATCCGCGACCGCCTCGCATTGACGGCGCGCCCCAGCGGCGTCACCGAGGAGTCGAACCTGTTCCGCATCGGCATCGCGCCGCTGAAGGAGGAGGAAACGGCGGAGTCCAAGGTGGCCATGCAACAGCGCTATGCCGACGTACTGCGCTCGGTGCCTGGCGTCATGTCCATCGCATGGACCAACCAGACGCCGCTGTCCAGATCGGGTTGGAACATGGGGCTGGCGCTCACGCCAAAGCAAGTCGAGACCTCGTCCAACTCCTCGATGTATTTCGGTCCCGACTCGATGGTGAAGACCTTTGGACTGAAACTGATCGAAGGCCGCGACTTCACCGCCGAGGACGTCGACTATGTCGACCCGGACCAGACCCAGCGCCTGGGTCGCGTGGCGATCCTGTCGCAAACACTGGCCAAGAAACTGTATCCAGACGAAAGCGTGGTCGGCAAGACCCTGTACGTTGGCATCGGCGCCGATGCGCAGCCGTTCCAGGTAGTGGGCGTGGTCGAGCGCCTGCAAAGCCCTTGGGCGCAGGCGGGCGAGCGCGGCGAGTTGTCCACCATCATGGCAACGCGTCGGGTGCAGGGCTATTCCATGTTTGCCGTGCGCACCGAGCCCGGCCAGCGCGACCGCGTGATGAAGGAAGCCGAGGCGTTGATCGGCAAGTCGCTGCCGGGACACATGGCGATCGGAAGCGAGTCCATGGACCAGGACCGCTTCGACATCTACCGCAACGACCGGGCCATCTCCTGGATGCTGATCACCGTGACGGTCCTGTTGTTGCTGGTGACCGGCAGCGGCATCGTCGGCATGGCCACCCTGTGGGTCAACCAGCGGCGCAAGCAGATCGGCGTGCGCCGCGCCCTGGGCGCGCGCAAGGTCGACGTGCTGCGTTACTTCATCACCGAGAATTTCATCATCACCACGGGCGGCGTGGTCGCCGGCCTGTTGCTGGCCGTGGGCTTGAACCAGTTGCTGGTCAGCCAGTTGGAGCTGACCAAGCTGCCCCTGGGCTACCTGGCCGTGGGCTCGCTGGTGTTGTGGCTGGTGGGCATCGCGGCCGTCTACGGCCCGGCCTTCCGCGCCTCGTCCATCTCGCCGGCCATCGCAACGCGCAGCGCGTGACGGTACGCTAGGCACATGCCTACCGTACTGGTCATCGACGACAACCCCTCGGTCGCCACCGCGCTCGAGGTGTTGTTGTCACTGCAAGACATCCACACCCTGCGCGCGCTGTCTCCGGACGAGGGCCTGGCGTTGCTCGAGGGCAACGACGTGGACCTGGTCGTGCAGGACATGAATTTTTCCGCCGATACCACGTCGGGCGAAGAAGGCGTGGCGCTGTTCCGGGAAATCCGCCAGCGCCGTCCCGACCTGCCGGTGATCCTGCTCACCGCGTGGACCCACCTGGACGCCGCGGTGGACCTGATCAAGGCCGGCGCGGCGGACTACCTGGCCAAGCCCTGGGACGACCGCAAGCTGATCGCCGCCGTCGAGAACCTGATCGAACTCGGCCAGGCCAATCGCGAGCTGCGACGTCGCCAGCAGCGTGACGTGCGCCAACGCCGCGAGTTGGAAAAGAACTTCGACCTGCGCGGCTTCATCTGGAACGATGCGGTTACCGAGCGGGTACTCTGCCTGGCTTGCCAGGTGGCGCGTGCCGATGTCCCCGTGCTGATTACCGGGCCCAATGGCGCCGGCAAGGAACGCATCGCGGAGATCATCCAAGCCAATTCCGCCGTGCGCAACGGACCCTTCGTCACGCTCAATTGCGGCGCGTTGCCCTCTGAATTGATTGAAGCGGAATTGTTCGGCGCCGATGCCGGCGCGTACACCGGCGCGAGCAAGGCGCGTGAAGGAAAATTCGAGGCGGCCGACGGCGGTACGCTGTTCCTTGATGAAATCGGCAACCTGCCGCCGGCGGGCCAGATGAAATTGTTGCGCGTACTCGAAACCGGTCGCTTCGAGCGGCTCGGTTCCAATCGCGAGCGCCAGGTAAAGGTGCGCGTGATCAGCGCCACCAACGCCGACCTGGCCGCGATGATCCGCGCCGGGACGTTTCGCGAGGATCTCTATTACCGATTGAACCTGATCGAACTGCGACTGCCGCCGCTGGCCGAACGTCCGGGCGACATCCTGCCGCTGGCGGAACACTTCCTCGCCGAGGGCAAGTCGCTGAGCGACGCTTCTCGGCAAGCGCTCTTGCGACATGCGTGGCCGGGCAACGTGCGCGAATTGAAGAACACCCTGCAGCGCGCCTGCCTTCTGTCCCCGAGCCCGACCATCGCGCCCGCCGACCTGGGCCTGCCGGCCGCCAGCTACGCCGTGCCAGCCTTCGCCGCCACCGAAGCCGAGCCCGATCGCGATGCGATCGAGGGCGCGCTTGCACGTGCCGGCGGCGTGGTCTCGCAGGCCGCCAGCGAACTCGGCCTCAGCCGCCAGGCCCTGTATCGGCGCCTGGACCGACTCGGCATCTCGCGGCCCTGACCATGGCTTCCGACCGTCGCAGTTTTTCCTTGTCGGCGCGGTTTTCCGCATTGGTCGCGCTGCTGGTAGCGGTGTCGGTACTGGTCACCTTGCTGCTCGCGCACTGGTTCGTCGACAGCCCGGTGCTGGTGGGTTGCCTCGCACTGTTGATCCTGTTTCCGCTGGCCCTGTGGCTGGTTCGCAGCCAATTCAGGCCCATGCTTTCTCTTTTTCGCGCGCTGACCGGAACTGTCAGCAGTTACCGGGATGGCGACTTCTCCTTCAGCCTGCGCTGGCCCAAGCACGACGAACTCAGCGACCTGGTGCAAGCGCACAACGAACTGGGAGAGGTACTGCGCGAACAACGCCTGGGCCTGGTGCAACGCGAGCTGTTGCTCGACACCATGGTGCAGAACACGCCCGTGGCGATGTTGCTGGTCACCGAATCGGGACCGATCGTCTATGCCAACCTCGCGGCGCGGCAGTTGCTCAACCAGGGACGCAAGCTGGAAGGCCATGGCCTCGAAGCGATCTTGAGCAAGGCGGCGGCGCCGCTGCGCGATGCGCTTGATCGCGGTGGCGACGGTTTGTTTTCGGTGGGCAGCGAAGACGAGGAGGAGATCTACCATCTCGCCCGGCGCAGCTTCCGGCTCAATGGTCGCACTCACGAATTGTTGTTGTTGCGCCAGATCACCGTGGAGCTGCGCCGCCAGGAAGTGCAGACCTGGAAGAAGGTGATCCGCGTGATCAGCCACGAGTTGAACAACTCGCTGGCGCCGGTGGCGTCGTTGGCGCACTCCGGCGGCGAGCTGGTGCGGCGCGGCCAGTTCGAAAAACTGCCAGGCATCTTCGCCACCATCGAAGAACGCGCCCGCCACCTGGAAGGCTTCATCCGCGGCTATGCCCATTTCGCCAAGCTGCCCATGCCGCGCAGCGAGGCGATTCGCTGGCCGGAATTCGTGGCGCGCCTTCACAGCCAGATTCCCTTCACCGTGGATGCCGAATTGCCGTCAGAATCCGCGCACTTCGATATCGCGCAGATGGAGCAAGCCCTGCTGAACCTGCTAAAGAATGCCCACGAATCGGGCTCCACCGCCGACGACGTCAGCCTGCGCGTGCGCCAGCACGCCGGCCTGCTGCGCATCGAGGTGATGGACCGGGGCAGTGGCATGAGCGACGCGGTGTTGTCGAATGCCCTGGTGCCGTTCTATTCGACCAAGCGCAGCGGCACCGGGTTGGGCCTGGCCTTGGCACGCGAAATCGCCGAAGCCCACGGTGGCCGGATCAGCTTGGGCAATCGCGAAGGCGGCGGCCTGTCGGTCGCGATGGTGCTGCCTTGCTAGGCGAGGGGTTGAGCAAGAAGCGCTGGGGCGGCGGCGGCCTGCTCCTGTTGGTCCTGCTCGCCATCCTGCTGGCCGCACCCCTGCTTCGGCACAGCGTCGGGTCGCATCCGCTCAGCGCTTCGCTTCGAAGCGACTTGTGCCCTCTGCTGCCAGACCCACCAGCGCCCCTGTCGCGATCGTCGGTTCGGGTCGGCGCCGTGAATGCAGGTGTCGCGAGCTGCGAATTCCTCGATGCCGGCACGAAGCCCGCACTTATGGTCAGCCTCACCAGCACCCGACAGGCATCGCTGCAGTCGCCGGCGCGAACCGACCGCATCTACGAGGTGTGGGTAAAGGAAGTCGCCGCCAGCACCGGAAATCCGGTCAGCGAACTGGCCGGCGACTGGGCCATGGGTAGCGCCTACCGCGATGGCGACCGGCAATTGGTGCTGGTGGAAGATGGTGGCGTCCTGCTTTACCTTGATTCGCGTGTGCTCGATGCCACGACGCTCGCGGGCTACGCGCGCGAGGTCGGCGGCGCATTGCGCAAGGCCGCGACCGAACGCGGGCCGCTGAAGACCGAAGCGGCAGGCGCAGACGCGCCTCGCTAGGCTGACTTTTTTTCCAGGACTATTTTGTCCAGGACCATTATTTCTTTGGCCGCCGCCAGGCCGGAATGCTGTGCTGTCGTCCACGTGCGACGGTGAGCTCACCCTCGGGCGCATCGCGGGTAATCACCGAACCAGCGCCGATCGTCGCTTCACTGCCAATCGTAACCGGCGCCACCAGCGCGGAGTTGGAACCGATGAAGGCGCCGTCGCCGATGGTGGTCGTGGCTTTGTTCACGCCGTCGTAGTTGCAGGTGATGGTGCCGGCGCCGATGTTCACGCGGGAGCCGATTTGCGCATCGCCCAGGTAGCTCAGGTGGTTCGCCTTCGAGCCCTTGCCGAAACGCGCCTTCTTGGTCTCGACGAAGTTGCCGATGTGCACGCCCTCGGCGAGTTCCGTGCCCGGGCGCAACCGCGCATAGGGGCCAATCGTGCAATCCGCGCCCGCCACCGCCCCATCGATATCGCAATGCGCATGCACGGTCGTGCCGACGCCGAACCGCGCGTTGCGAATCCGGCAGAACGGGCCAATTCGTGTGCCGGATCCGATTTCAACGTCACCCTCGAGAATGACGTCGACATCGATCTCGACGTCCTCGCCCACACTCACATTGCCGCGGATATCGACCCGCGCCGGATCGGCAAAGCGAACGCCCTGCAATGCCAGCCCACGTGCCGCGCGAAGCTGGAACGCGCGTTCGAGCGTTGCCAGTTGCCAGGCGTCATTGGCGCCTTCGGTCTCCACCGGATCGGCCACGCGAACCACGCTGGCTGCCTGCCCTTCGGCCGCTGCCATCGCGAAGATGTCGGTCAGGTAATACTCGCCTTGCGAATTGCCGTTGCGCAGCCCCGCGAGCCAGCCGCGCAGACGCGATGCGTCGGCGAGGATGATGCCGGTGTTCACCAGCCGGATCGCAGCTTGCTCGGCGGTGGCGTCCTTCTGTTCGACGATGGCGGCGACGCGGCCGTGCGCGTCCAGCAACAGGCGACCGTAACCGTGGGGGTCGGCGAGTTCTGCGGCGAGCACGCCCAGCACGCCGGTCGATTCCAGCAGGATGCGCAGGCTTTCGCTTCGAATCAGGGGTACATCGCCGTAAAGCACCAACACGCGCGAGTCATCCGGAATAGCCGGCATGGCCTGTTGCACCGCGTGGCCGGTGCCCAGCTGGCTGGCTTGCTCGGCCCACTGCAGGTCGGCCTGCGCGGCGAAGGCGGCTTGCACCTGGTCGCTGGCGTGGCCGTGCACGATGTGGATCGCGTCCGGCTCCAGGGCCCGCGCGGCATCGACCACGTGCCCCAGCATCGGCTTGCCGGCAATCGCCTGCAGCACCTTGGGCCGCTTCGATTTCATGCGCTTGCCTTCGCCCGCGGCGAGGATCACGACGTGCAGGGCTTGGCTCATGCTGGATTCTCCATGGCCATAGTATCGGCGGCGATGGCGGTGATAGCAAAACGCCGGCGCGAGGCCGGCGTTCTGGAACTGCAGGGGCGACTCCTGCCTTAGTGCTTGAGGTTCTTGCGCAGGCGTTCGAGCGCCTGCAACTGCACCGTTGCCTCGAGCAGCTTGGCCTGGGCCTCGGCAACTTCCATCGCCTCGCCTCGGTTGGCCAGCACGCGCTCGGCTTCTTCCTTGGCTTTCAGCACGGCCAGCTCGTCGATGTTCTCGGCGCGGATGGCGGTGTCGGCCAGGATCGTGATGACCTGTGGCTGTACTTCCAGGATGCCCCCGGACACGACCATGTCGACCTTGTCGCCATTGGCCAGGGTCAGTACCAGCTTGCCCGGCTTGAGGCGGGTGATCAGCGGTGCGTGGCGCGGGGCGATGCCAAGCTCGCCCATCTCGCCGGTGGCAACGACCATCACCACGTCGCCGTGGAAGATTTCTTCCTCGGCGCTGACGATGTCGCAACGAATGGTCGTGGTCATCAGTGTGTCCTCAGGCCGCCAGCTTCTTGGCCTTCTCGAGCACGTCCTCGATGCCGCCGACCATGTAGAAGGCCTGCTCGGGGATATGGTCGCATTCGCCGTCGCAGATCATCTTGAAGCCGCGGATGGTGTCCTTCAGCGTGACGTACTTGCCCGGCGAGCCGGTGAAGATTTCAGCCACGTGGAAGGGCTGCGAGAAGAAGCGCTCGATCTTGCGGGCGCGGGACACGGCCTGCTTGTCTTCTTCCGACAGTTCGTCCATGCCCAGGATCGCGATGATGTCCTTGAGTTCCTTGTACTTCTGCAAGGTCTGCTGGACACGGCGGGCGGTGTCGTAATGTTCGTGGCCGATCACGTTCGGATCGAGCTGGCGCGAGGTCGAGTCGAGCGGATCCACGGCCGGGTAGATACCGAGCGAGGCGATGTTACGCGACAGCACGACGGTCGCATCAAGATGCGCGAAGGTGGTGGCGGGCGACGGATCGGTCAAGTCATCGGCGGGCACGTACACGGCCTGGATCGAGGTGATCGAGCCGGTCTTGGTCGAGGTGATGCGTTCCTGCAGCACGCCCATTTCTTCCGCCAGGGTCGGCTGGTAACCCACGGCCGACGGCATGCGGCCGAGCAGCGCCGACACTTCGGTACCGGCCAGGGTGTAACGGTAGATGTTGTCCACGAAGAACAGCACGTCGCGGCCCTTGCCGCTGGCATCCTTTTCGTCGCGGAAGTATTCGGCCATGGTCAGGCCGGTCAGCGCGACGCGCAGGCGGTTGCCCGGCGGCTCGTTCATCTGGCCGTACACCATCGCCACTTTCGATTCTTTCTTGTCTTCGACGTTGATGACGCCCGATTCC
>JANNWV010000019.1:0-10679 GCA_031408815.1 Gammaproteobacteria bacterium | reverse complement strand
CCGCGGTTCGGGCTGGACCTCTGCCAATGTCGAGGACGTGAACCAGTTCAACGCGAAGGAGCAGATCAAGGTCGCGATTACCAAGGCCAAGGGGTCGGCCGATGCCAAGGCGCTGGAGCCGGGCAAGTACACGGTGATCCTCGAACCCGCTGCTGCGGCCGGCCTGATCAGTTTCATGATGAACTTCTTCGACGCACGCCAGGCCGATGAAGGTCGTAGCTTCCTGACCAGGAAAGGCGGCGGCAATAAACTCGGCGAACAGGTGTTCGATCCGCGCGTCAGCATCATCGCCGACCCATGGAACACCGATGCCCCGGCCAATCCGTGGGACGGCGCCGGCGTGCCGCGCCAGAAGCACGCCATCATCGACAAGGGCAAGGTCGCGCACCTCAACTACTCGCGCTACTGGGCGGCCAAGCAGGGCAAGACGCCACCGGGCAATTTCGGCAACCTGTTGATGGCGGGCGGCACCAAGTCCACCGCCGAACTGATCAAGTCCACGCAGAAGGGCATCCTGGTCACGCGCACCTGGTACATCCGCCTGATCGACCCGCAGACGGTGCTGCTGACCGGCCTGACCCGTGACGGCACCTTCTACATCGAGAACGGAGAGATCAAGTACCCGGTGAAGAATTTCCGCTTCAACGAATCGCCGGTGATCATGCTCAACAACATCGAAGAACTCGGCAAGCCGATGCGCATCGCCGGCGACGAGTCCAACTTCGCGATGATGATCCCGCCGATGAAGTTGCGCGATTTCACCTTTACCAGCCTGTCCGACGCGGTGTGACAACCGGCGCGCCATGAATCGCGCGCAGTTCCTTCGGATGGCCCTGGGCGCGGCAGCATTTTCCCTGCTGCCGCGCACCGTGCGCGCCAAGGCCGATTACGATTTCTGGTTCACGCGATTGATGTACGACTCCGGCGACTGGGACGTGGACCAGCGCATGCCGTCCAACCTGATCACGTCCCTGATCGATTACACGACCTTGCGCGTGGACCCGACCGAACGAATATTGGCGCTGGCCGACCCGCGCATGCTGGCCGCGCCGTTCTGCTACCTGGCCGGGCACAAGCTGGTGGAATTCAACCCGGACGAGCGGCGCAATTTCGAGAAGTACGTGCGCAACGGCGGCTTCGTGTTCGTGGACGATTGCAACCACGACATCGACGGCTTGTTCGCCACGTCCTTCGAAGCGGAGATGGCGTCGATCTTCGGCAAGAACGCCTTGGCCAAGCTGCCGAAGAAGCATCCCGTGTTCAGCAGCTTCTTCCGTTTCGACGGCCCGCCGGCGACCACGTTTGAACTCAATGGCTGGGGCGACGACCTGGTGCATGATTACCTGCGCGGCATCCAAATCGACGGTCGGCTCGGGCTGCTGTACAGCAACAAGGACTACGGCTGCGAGTGGGACTACGACTGGCGCAACAAGCGCTTCCTGGCCGAGGACAACACCAAATTCGGCGTGAATATCGTGATGTACGCTCTAAATAATTGAGGATGTCGCTCCATGGCAAATGACCAGACCCAGGCCGCGGTGAACGCGCAGGTGGCACAACTCGGCGCCTTGCGCAGCGCGATTGCGCAGGCGATTGTTGGACAGGACGCCGTCGTCGAGCAATTGCTGATCGGCCTGCTGGCCGGCGGTCACTGTTTGCTGGAAGGCGTGCCCGGGCTGGGCAAGACCCTGCTGGTGCGATCACTGGGCCAGGCCTTGGCGCTGCAGTTCCGGCGCATCCAGTTCACCCCCGACCTGATGCCGTCCGACATCCTCGGTACGGAAATCCTGGAAGAAGACCACGGTACGGGCAAACGCCATTTCAAGTTCCAGCCCGGCCCGGTGTTCACCAACCTCTTGCTCGCCGATGAATTGAATCGCACGCCGCCCAAGACGCAGGCCGCGCTGCTGGAAGCGATGCAGGAACACACGGTGAGCTATGCCGGCGTCACGCACCGGTTACCGGAACCGTTTTTTGTACTGGCCACGCAGAATCCATTGGAACAAGCCGGCACCTATCCACTGCCCGAAGCGCAGCTGGACCGTTTCCTGCTGCACGTGCGCGTCGATTATCCGAGCGAGTCGGAAGAACGCGACATCCTGATCAACACGACCGGCTCCACTGCTGCGAAGGTGCCGTCTGTGATGTCCGGTGATGAAGTGCTGGCCCTGCAGTCGCTGGTGCGCGAAGTGCATGTGGGCGCCGACCTGCTCGACTGGATCAACCACCTGGTGCGCGCGACGCGTCCGCAGCACAGCGAACTGCCGGAAGTAAAACAATGGGTGAAGTGGGGCGCCGGTCCGCGCGCCGGGCAATCGCTGGTGTTGGCGTCGAAGGCGCGCGCGCTATTGCATGGCCGTTACGCCGCGACGCGCGAAGACGTGACGGCACTGGCCGCACCCGTGTTGCGGCATCGCCTGTTGCTGTCTTTCACTGCCGAGGCCGAAGGCCGCAGCGCCGATGACGTGGTGGTCGCCTTGCTGCGCGGCCTGCCGTTTCCGGGCGCCTGAGGCGCGACATGGAATCGTTGGTTCCGCCCGCCTTGCGCGCGCGGCTGGGCGACTTCCGCCTGGCCTCGCGCCAGGCATTCGGCGGCCAGGGTTATGGCCAGCACGCCAGTCGCAGCCGCGGCGCGGGCCTGGAATTCGCGCAGTACCGTGCTTACGAGCCCGGCGATGAGTTGCGACAGATCGACTGGAAACTGTACGCGCGCTCGGACAAGTTCTTCGTGCGCGAAGCCGAGCGCGACAGTCCGTTGACGGCCTGGGTGCTGATCGATGCGACCGCGTCGATGGGGCAGCAGGATGAAGCGAAGCCGGGCTGGTCGCGCCTGCAGGCGGCGAAAGTTTATGCCGCGAGTATTTTTGAAATGGCACTGCGCCAGGGTGATCGTTTTGGATTGCTGAGCGTGGGCGGCGATGGCCTGCGCATGATTCCAGCGGGCAGCGGGCCGCGCCATCGCGATCGTTGCCAGCTGGAACTGCATGCCTTGCGCGCGAGTGGGCAGTGGCCTGCGGAAGCGGCGTTGCGACCTGCGTGGGAACGCATCCGCGCCGGTGATCTGGCCTTGGTGTTGAGCGATGGCTTTGATGAGGCGGTGGTATCGCTGTCCGAGCGATTGTCGGCTGCGCGCCGCGATCTTTCCTTTATCCAGGTACTGACCGCCGAGGAAAGGGATTTCCCATTCCGCGGCGGTCGCCGCTTCATCGATCCCGAAGGCGGAGACCCCGTGTTAGCGGATGGCCCTGCCGCGCGCGATGAATTCCTCGTGCGATTCGCCGCAGCGAAATCCGCATTGGCCGCGCGCTTGGCGACGGCTGGCGTGCGCCTGGCCACTTGGCACTTGGACCAACCCCTCGACCAGCCCTTGCGCCAGCTGTTTCCGGCGCGCGCCTCGCGCACCGTGCCGGAGCGCCCGTGAACCTGTCGCTGCTGGCACCGATCGGATTGGCCGCGCTGGCGGCCCTGTTGCTGCCCTTGCTGCTGCACCTGCAACGGCAATCGGAAGCGCAACCGACGCCCTTTGCCGCGCTGCGCTGGATTGGTGCGCGTTTGCGGCCGCGCCGTCGCGTGCGGCTTGAGGAAATCCTCCTGTTGCTGCTGCGGCTGCTGCTGGTGGCCTCGGTGGCCTTGTTGTTCGCGCGACCGGTGATGACGGGACTCGGCGCGGACAAACCGTGGGTGCTGGTGGCAACGACGCTGGATGCGACGGCGCTGCGTGCGGCCCAATCGCCCGCGATGGGTAACGAAACCAAATCGCTCGCCGAGGCGCAATGGCGCTGGTTTGCGCCGGACTTCCCTCAGATCGATGCAGCGCGCCCTGCGCCCCGACAACCAACCGCCAGCCTGTTGCGCGACATGGATGCGCGCCTGCCTCCTCGCACGGCGGTAACGGTGTTCGTTCCCGGCATCGTCGATGGCCTCGATGGCGAACGCCCGCAGCTTTCGCGCAGCGTTCACTGGCGTGTCGCGAAAGCAATTTCGCCGCCCGCCAAAGCCAGCGGACCGGAAACCCGGCCCGCGCAAAAGACGCAGGCGTTGATCATCCGCCATGCCGCAGTTCGCTACGACGCAGCGCGTTATCTGCAAGCCGCGGCGCACGCCCTCGGTCGGCCGGTGGACGCAGGCGACACGACGCGCGTATTGCCTGCCCAAGCGCGACAACTCGCCTGGCTGGCGCCGGGCCCGGTGCCGCCGGCCGTCCTGCAATGGCTGCGCGATGGTGGCACCCTGTTGCTCGACCGCGAGGCAAGCATCGACGGATTGCCGCCCGGCGCGCCGCGTTGGCGCGATAAACAAGGCAAGGTGCTGGCGCTCGAATCAGGCTACGGTCGGGGCCGCGTGATCGCGATGCAGTCGCCGTTGTCTGCGCAGTCCGTGCCGGACTTGCTGGACGCCGGATTTCCGGACCAGCTCGAAGCCTTGCTCGATCCCCTGCCGAATGCACCCGCGCTTGCGAACGCAGCCGCAGCCAGGCCGCGCACCGGGGGTCCGGGCTACCGACCCCTGCCTGAGCCCATCGATGCGTGGCTGGCATGGCTGGCCGTCGCGCTGTTGCTGGTCGAGCGTTGGTTTGCGACGCGCGCAAAACGAGGGCTCGCGCCATGAGCCTGGATTTGCTCGCCGCGATTCGCCGACGTGCGCAGGATCGCCAGGCGATGATCGCGCTGGCCTTGTTGTTGCCGTGGACTCTGGTGGCGATGGCCCTTGCGTGGCGCATGGCCGGATGGACCTGGTTGTTGCTGCCTGCGGCCATCGTCGTCGCCGTGACCGGCGCCTGGCGATCGCGGCAGGGCATCGACGACGCCTGGGTCGCGCGCCGACTGGACGCATCCAACAAGACTTTCGAAGACAGCGCGGCCCTGCTGTTTGCGGCGCCGTCATCGTTGCCGACGCTGGTGCAATGGCAACGGGACCGCATTGCGTCTCGCCTGGCCGGGTTGCGGCCCGCGCCCGACTTGCGCCCGGGCTGGCCACGCCGAGCGATAGTCACCAGCCTGGCGGCAAGCCTCGCGATTGCCCTGGTCATTGCCTGGCTGCCAACTCGCAGCGCGCCGGATGCCGCGCGACGCGCCGACGCGGTCGAACCTGCGGCCGGTGTTGCCGGCCTGCGCCTCGTCTCGCAATCGATCCGCATCCAGCCGCCCGCGTACACTGGCCTGCCGACGCGCAGCGAGAAAAAACTGCCGCTCCGCGTGGCTGAGAACTCACGACTGACCTGGTCGCTGCAATTTTCCGGTGAGGCCGAATCGGTAACGCTGGCCTTCCATGATGGAGCGCGGCTTGCGCTGGACGCGAACGAAGGCATCTGGACCGGCAGCCGGCAAGTATCGAAATCCACCCTGTATCGCGTGTTGCTGGGCGTGGACCAGAGACCTGCGACCCCACTGCAGCGCATCGACGTGGTTGCCGACAAGCCGCCGCAGCTTCGCGTGCTCGCGCCCGATCGCAGCCTGAGCCTGCTGGAGGCTGGACAGAAATCCTGGGCGCTGGGCTTCGAAGCCATCGATGATTTTGGTTTGGGCGCGGCGCAGCTTCGCATCACGCTGGCGCAGGGCAGCGGCGAAAACATCACGGTCAGCGCGCGCACTGTAGGGCTGCAAGGCGCGGGCGACGCCCGCAAGCGTGTCTATCGCCATCGCCTGGACCTGGCCGCACTGGGCTTTGCGGTTGGCGATGACCTGGTCGTGCGGCTGTCGGTCAGCGACCGGCGAAGCCCGCAGCCGCAGACCGCGCGCAGCGCGAGTTTCATCCTGCGCTGGCCGCCGGAGACGGGCGCCGAAGCGACCGGCGTGGAAGGCATGATCAAGCGAACGCTGCCGGCCTACTTTCGCAGCCAGCGGCAGATCATCATCGACAGCGAGGCGCTGCTGGCGGAGCGACGCAAGCTCAGCGCAGACAAATTCCTGCAGCGATCGGATGGCATCGGCGTGGACCAGCGCCTGCTGCGCCTGCGTTACGGGCAGTTCCTCGGTGAAGAGACCAGCCATGCGCAGGAAGCTGCCGATGAGGGCCCGGAATCGGAAGGCGCGGCTGTTGGCGATGCGGCCTCGATAGTGGAAGCCTTCGGCCACACCCACGATGAAGCCGAAGCGGCGACCCTGCTCGACCCGGATACCCGAAAACTGTTGAAGTCCGCGCTGGATGAAATGTGGCAGTCGGAATTGCACCTGCGCCAAGGCAATCCGCAGAAGGCATTGCCCTACGAGTACCGCGCGCTGCGACTGATCAAGCAAGTGCAGAATGCCAGCCGCATCTACCTGGCTCGCGTGGGCCTGGAGCTGCCGCCCGTGGATGAGTCGCGGCGCATGGGTGGTGACCGCGCGGGCGCCCGGCCGGCCGGATTCGCCTTGTCGGCGGCGCAGATCGATGCGTCGCCGGCACGCCGCTTCTGGCAGTTGCTCGATGGCGGCACGCCCGCGTCGCAGGACACGGCGGCAGCGGAGTTCGAAGCGTGGCTGCGCGCCAACGAGGCGGCCGTGCCCGATGCGTTGGGTCTGTTCGCCGCCATGGACGCGTGGCGATCGGATCGCGACTGTCGCGCCTGCGTGCACGCGTTGCGCGCGCGATTGTGGCGGCTGGTGCCAGCGGCGGTGCCGGCCATTGAAGCGCGCACGGCGCCCGACGCGCGCGGCCGCGCCTACCTGGATGCCCTGCAGGAGGCAGCGAAGCCATGACGTTGCCACTGCTTGCCGGAATTGGCATCGCGCTCGCGGCGACCATCGCCGCGCTGCGGATCGGACTGCGCCGTCCCGGCCTGCTGGTATTGCAGTTTGTTGTCGCGGCCGCGCTTTACTTCACGCTGTTTCCGCCGAAGATCGAACGCGACGTGCAATTGCTGGTGATCGCCACCGCCGGTACGACGCCTGCGCTGTTGGCCACGCACGGGGTTGGCGCGAAAGTGCTCGCCTTGCCGGAAGCGCCGATGCTGGCCGACGTCGAGCGGATTCCCGATCTCGCCACGGCGCTGCGCCGCGCGCCGCCCGATACGCCGCTTCGCATTGTTGGTGCCGGACTGGTGCCGCGCGATGTCGAGGCCGCGCGGGGCCGCGCGCTTGGGTTCCATCCAATGGCCTTGCCGCAAGGCTTCGTGGAAATCTCCGCGCCCGCACAAGTGACGGTTGGCACGCGCTGGTCGATGACCGGCGCCATCAATGACATTGCCGACGCTAACGTCGAACTGATCGATCCTTCCGGCGCGGTCGCGATGCAAAGTCGAGCCGATGCGAACGGACACTTCCAACTGGAGGGAACGACCTCCGCGCCAGGTCGCATGCGCTACGACCTGCGTGTTCGTGACGGGAAGGGCCGCGTGTTCGAATCCCTTGAGTTGCCGATGCAAGCCGTGGACGGAGCAAAGCCGCGCGTGCTGATCCTGGCTGGCGGTCCCAGTCCGGAACTGAAATACCTTCGCCGCTGGGCTACCGATGCCGGCGTGGAGTTGCGCACGCAAGTCAGTTTGGGCGGCGGGCTGCGCTTGGGCGAAGCGCCGGTCGCATTCGATGCCTCGACCTTGCAGGGATTCGACTTGCTGGTTCTGGACGAGCGTGCGTGGCGTGATCTTGGGGATGCCCGCCGACGCGTGTTGCGCGACGCCGTTGCCGACGGCCTGGGCGTCTTGTTGCGAATCACTGCGCCGCTTTCGAACGCGGAACTCGCACAACTTCGTGGCTACGGTTTCGACATGAAGGCAGACGATTCGCCGACGACGGTCGTGATGGTGGATGGCATCGAAGACCTGCCGACCCTGACTCGACAATCCTTGCGCAGTGCTTCGACCGACTCGCAAACCCTATTGAACGATGCTTCAGGCAAGCCCTTGGCAGCCTGGCGAAACCTGGGGCGTGGACGGATAGGCGTGTGGTGGTTGGGCGATTCGTTCCGGCTGGTGCTGTCGGGCCATGCGTCGCGACATGGTCGCGCCTGGAGTGAAGCGTTCTCGATCTTGTCGCGTGCCAAGGCTGCGGCCGTGCCGAGCTTGTTGGATGTCGATCCCCGGGTGCAACAGCGGATGGTTCTGTGCGGACTGCAGGCCGGCGCCAGCGTGCTCGATGCGCAGGGTGAGGTCGCGACGCTGGTGGTCGATCCGGACAGCGGCCGCAAACAGTGCGCGGCGTATTGGCCATCCGTTCCGGGCTGGCATCGCGTGCGAAGCGGCAGCGCGACGATGGATTGGATCGTGCGCGACATCCATGCCGCGCCCGGTTTGTGGGCGCTTCGCCTGCGCGAGGAGACCCAGCGCCTGGTGTCGGCGGAAGGCGCGGCGCCCGTGGTTTCGAAAATCAGTTCACCCGGCCCGCGCTGGCCGTGGTTCCTTGCCTGGTTGCTTGCGAGCGGATTGGGCTGGTGGCTGGAACGCCGCGGCCTGCGCCGGGTGCGCGCTGCGGATGCCGGCGCCTAGAGCAGGCCCGCCTTGCGCGCAGCCTGTACCTGCGCTTGCGCCTTGGCGCGGGCGGGTGCGATCGCTTGTTCGAAGCACGGTTGCTTGCGCGTTTCAGCCATCACCGGCATCAGTTCGAGTGCGACGGCGTCCAGGAAGTAACCGGCGTCAACCGCTTCGCGCAATGCTGCGCACGCCTGCTTCGTGTCGCCCAGCGCGCTCCAGGCGTAAACATCGCTCCAGCCGCGTCCGTACATGAATTGGCCGTGGGGTCGCGTTGCATTGGTCTTCAATGCGCGATGCAGCAACTCACGCCCCTGCGCCGTGTCGCCCGATCCGATCAGGATCGCCCCGGCCATCACCGCATCCCCGGGAAAGTTGGAAGTCAGCTTTGCGGGTTTCTCGAACAGCTCCGGCATGATCTGCTTTATGCCCGCGAGCGCCTCGTCGTAGCGTTGGGTCAGGTAGTGCTGGGTGAGCACTTGCCAGGGGTCCTTCGGTCCTGGCTTGGCCAGCAGCAGCTCGTAGGCTGCTTCGAACTCGCCTTTCGAGTTCAGCAATTGGATCCGCATATCGACCACTTTCGCCTCGCCCACCTCAATGGCGACCTGGTCGGCACACGCCTCGGCCTCGGCCAGGGCACCAAAGCGCAGCATCGTCAGGCAGCGGCCTTGCAGCCGCCCACGCGCGCCGGGATCGGACTTGGCCCGGGCACGCAGGTTGCGCAATGCGCCGACCAGGTCGCCTCGTGACTCGAGCAGCATGGAGCGCGTCCCGTAGGCGGTGGCGAAGTCCGGGTTATCGCGCAACAACTGCGCGTTGGTCTCGAGTGCTTCATCCATGCGGTTGTTGGCGGCCAGCGAGACCACGTATTCGCTGCGGATGATGGGCGACAAGGGATCGAGTTCCATGGCCCGCTGCAGCAAGGGCAGGGCGCGATCGAGTGCGCCGAGTTCCCGCTGCAGGAATTCGGCGTACCACTGGTGGGCCGTGGCGAAATTCGGCGCCAACTCGATCGCGCGCCGATAGTTCTCGTCGGCGGCAGCGGTATTCCGCTCGTCCTCATACAGGCCGGCGCGTGCGGCGTAGGCCTCGCCCAACGCGGGGTTCAAGCGCAAGGCTTCGTCCACGTAGCGCCGCCGCTTTGCCTGCTCGGCCTCGGTGGCGCTACCGCTGTAATTCTTGAGCAGGCTCAGGGTTATGCTCGCGGCCGCGTAGGCGCCTGCATATTTCGGATCCAACTCAATGGCGCGTTCGAAATGTGCGAGGGCTTCGCGCATTTCGGATACCCGCCGCCGCGGCAGCAGCGCGTTGCCGCGTAGGTACTCCTGGTACGCCGCCACATTCTCGGTGCGTTTGTCGGTGAGCCGCTTCTGTTCGGCAGCCGGTAACGCCAGTTGCAGCGCCTTCACCACTTCGCCGGCAATCTCGTCCTGGATCTGGAAGACATCGGTGAGCTGGCGGTCGTATTGTTCCGACCACAGGTGGATGCCGTCACTGGTGCGGATCAGCTGCGCGGTGATGCGCACCATCTTGCCCGACTGCTGCACGCTGCCTTCCAGCAGGTGCGCGGCGTCGAGTGCGCGGCCGATCTCGCGCACGTCGCTGTTCTTGCCCTTGAAGGCGAATGACGAGGTGCGGGCGATGACCTTCAGGTCCTTGATCTTGGCCAGCATGTCCAGCGTGGTTTCGGCCAGGCCGTCGGAAAAATAGTCGTTGGCCGGGTCGTGGCTCATGTTGACGAAGGGCAGCACGGCGATGGAGCGCGCGTCGCTTTTGGTTTCTTCCTTCGCCGGGGCTGCGGAAGCCGTGGCCGCGGCCGCAGGCGCATTCGAAGCATCATCACGGAAAGCCGGTTGCCCGACGAAATACCAGCCGAGTGCGAGCGCACCCATGCCGACGCTGATGGCGACCATGCGCTTCCAGCCCACGCCGCCGGGGCTGTAGCGCGGTCCGTCGGGCGTCAGGTCAATGGCCCAGGTCAGGATGAGTGCTAGCGGGAAGCCCAGGGCCAGTACCAGGATCAATACGCGCAGCACCCAGGCCGGCGCGTCGAAGGCCGGCAGGGCGATGGAGGCGACCTGCACGCCCAGCCAGGCAACCACCAGATAGGCCACGGCGACGCGGACGACCTTGCGCTGCTTGAGCTCGTCGATGAAGGCCATGGATCCCCTTGGGCCGAGGCGATTGCCTGCGGGTCAGTCTGGAATACGCGACGGTGCCTGTCCAGCGGACAGCCAGCGTGCGGGGCGACACGCAGGGGTACACGTTTAGCCGCGCCGTCGCCGCGGACTTCGAC
>JANNWV010000018.1:0-2332 GCA_031408815.1 Gammaproteobacteria bacterium | reverse complement strand
GTTGCGCTTCCATCAACGAGACCGCGCCAACAACGTGATTCTGTTTGTCGGTGACGGCATGGGCGTAAGCACCGTAACCGCCGCGCGCATCCTGGAGGGGCAGAACAAGGGGCAGCCTGGCGAAGAAAACAAGCTCGCCTTCGAGCAGTTCCCCTACCTGTCCCTGGTGAAGACCTACTCTGTTCTACTACTTCCGAAAGTCTTCGCGCGCCGCGACGATTCTCCTACGCTGCAATGGCGAGTAACTTCTGGATGTTCGCGGTGCGCGCAGCGAAGAGCGCAGCCGCCAGGAGTCGTCCTTTTTCGGTCAGGCGATAGCGTTGGGTCTTGTTGATCTTGCGGATGATACCGTGGGCTCGCAGCAGTCGCAGGAGTCTGCCTGTTTTCGCGGACTGCTTGCGGACCTGTTCTGCCGAAGTAGTGGCAGCAATGGGGTATAAGAGCTGTCGGATGTCCTTGTTTCGGAAGCCGGAGATCGCGAACTCGCCACGCGCGGCACCTTGAAGCAGACTCAGGTCCTGCGGGTCACCCAGTCGGAGCGCGCGCACCTTACGCCCGTCGTAGGTGATAGGGTGACTCACGCTGTCAAAGAGCGCAGAGGCAGGTGTCGTATCATCCACGACCGCGAGAGCATCGAGATATGCATCGTTGGCTCGCTGCGAAACCTGGGCGCGCCGGTGAAGGTCTGCGACTCCCTTCCGAAGCGGACGCCATTCAAGCTTACTGTCCGGGTCGTCATGATGGGGACGCAGCACCTTGAAGTCATTCGGACACCCGATCGTACACTCGGCGCGCAGGTTGCCAAACTTGTCGTACATTTTGAGTGAGTTGCCTCGAATCCAATGCTTGACGCGAACACCTTCCGCTCGGTCCTTGAAGCTCGAGACGATCTCACCCGTAAAGTTACCCGGCGCTTTCTGCGTAAGGAAGCGCATCACGTCAGGACTCTTGAAGTGCTCCGTCGCATGCCGAACAAGCCCAGGGTAGATCGCGGCAAGCATTGCCGGATCCTTGAACAGGATGTCTGTCGCCCACTCGGTTTGGTAAGCACTCCAGTAGTAATCCATCGGGGAGGCCCAGAACAGGTCGTCGTGAATCGGGTTGAGCTTGCGCGCAATCGCCGTGAGCACTTGCGGCCACTCTGTGGTCAGCTGTTCGTCCATCAGCCGCTGCGCGAGGTCGGGATTGCCGATGGAAGTAAAGCAGTTGTCTACGCGCACGAACGGCGAGTGCCGACGCTCAAGCTGGCGCGCGACCCACATACGTCCGTTCATGCACACCTGAATGTTGAAGGGGAACCAAGTCTGGATGCGCGCGTTCATGAATCCGAACGTCGGGTCAAGGTAGTACTTGTACAGATGCAGGCACTTTCTCGGACGAAGCCGAAGGCCTCGCTCCTCCTTGTCTTGCGAACGGTGGTACTCAAAGCTCATGCACGGTTCAACAGTAGACAGCACGCAGATCAAGCCCGATTTGACCGGACTCTGCGCGAGGATCTTCCTGGCGAGCTCCTCCTTACTGACGCGACTGGACTGAAGCGGCACGACGGGACGACCCGCGCGATGAGCTTCGGCAAGACTCGCTTGCTTCAGCGACTCGCTCGCCCAGCTCACGTACTCTTTGAAATCCAGCAGGCGCACGCCGGTCCGTTCCAACATGTGGAACATTCCGAACTTGTGCATCAGCGGCTGCAACGTTCCCCGAAAGACGAGCCTGTCAAACCCGCTCAACACACTGCGAATCAGGTCGCGATGACGTGATATAAACCGGTTCACGACGTCCTCCTTCGATACGATGCTTGGCTTCAACAACATCGTCCGAGGAGTGACGTCGTACCTCAAGACTGGCATGTCCTGATCGTGGCCAACCTCACGATATTACTTTGGTTGCGGCCATCGGCCGCGCTATGAAGATCGGGGCGCGCCTCAAGGACTGACAGGGCATGCCTCCAGGTCAGGAACCGTACGGGCTCATCCCCCGGCGCACGCGTCGCGTACGACCACCTCACCGTGCGCAACGCTGCGCTGATCCACCCTTTCGGTGTAGTGTGTCGGCATCATGCCGATGACCGCGGTGTTTGCGGGCCCATTCCCGTCGCTCGAAACCGAACGCCTTACGCTTCGGGAGCTGCGCGAACGAGACACGGATTACTTCCAAGAGGTGTACTCGGACTTGAGGTGATGCGGCACATCGGTCTCCCAGATCAGAGCGAGCAGGACTCGCGCGAGCGCCTGGATCGCAAGCGGCAGCTCTTCCCAAGTCCACCCCCCAAAAACCCCCAAAAAACCGGCGCCCCCGAGGCGATTCGAACACCTGACCGTCGGCTTAGAAG
>JANNWV010000017.1:0-24466 GCA_031408815.1 Gammaproteobacteria bacterium | reverse complement strand
CTTTCGTGGCCGCTGGTGCGATCGGCGTAGATCAGGAACAACCTGTGGTCGCCTTCATCCACCGCTTCAAGCGTGAAGGACTTGCCGTCCTTCTCGAAGGTGACGGTGCCAGGGTTGTCCATCGGCTCGACCATGCTGAGGATGTTGACGATGTCGATCTTCTTGCCGGGCGGATGCGCGGTGAAGCGCGCATTGAAACGGAACGCCGGGTTGATGTCGAAACTCGGGATGCCGGGAAAATTCATCCGGGTAGGCGCCAACATGTCACGCACGCGCAGTGCATATTTGCCGCCGCGCTTGATGACGATGAAGCTGGCATCGCCCTTGTTGAATCCGACCACGGTGGGCGTGCCGTCCGCGTCGGAAATCAACTTGACCGGACCACTGGCGGGCTGGCCGTCGATGAGGATTTCGGCGCCGGACTCGGGCGTGAATCCAACATTGCCATCGCGATCGAGACTGATGAGGCCGATTTTCGGCGGGCCGGCCGCAAGCCGCGTGCCGTTGTCCGCCCCGGCGCCGACGCGCGTCTTGCCCACTTCGATCCAGTGCATGCCGACCAGCGACAACCAGCCATCGGGCTTGGTCAGGCGTTGCAGCCTGCCTTCGCGCCAGTCGGCGATCTCCTTCTCGTAAGCGGTCTTCTGCGCCTTTGCGGCGGCTTCGATGGCCGGATCGACCGGTGGCTCGCTACAGGCGCCGAGCAGCGCGCTGGCCACGATCATCGTCATCAATACCTTGATTGGTTTCATGTGTCTCATCTTCCCCGCAGGAACAGTTTGTCCAGTTCGGATTTGCTCAGCTGCACCCAGGTCGGACGGCCGTGGTTGCACTGGCCCGAGCGCTCGGTCGCTTCCATGTCGCGCAGGAGCGCGTTCATTTCCGCAAGGCCAAGGCGCCGGTTGGCCCGCACGGAAGTGTGACAGGCCAGGGTCGAGAGTAGTTCATTGCGGGCCTGTTCCAGGACCCGGCTGTCACCATGCTCGCGGAGATCGTTCAGCAGTTCGAGCACCAGCGCCCGCGGCTCCAGGTCAGCCAGCAAGGCCGGCACCGCGCGCACGCTGAGGGCCTGGGGCCCGGCGCGACGCAATTCGAAGCCGAGCGCCGCCAGGGCGTCGGCATGTTGTTCGGCCACGTCGGCCTCGCGTTCCGCCACGGCCAGCGACACCGGCACCAGCAGCGGCTGCGAGCGGATGCCGGTGCCGTCCTGTGCGTCCTTGAGACGTTCGTAGGTGATCCGTTCGTGTGCGGCGTGCATGTCCACCAGCACCAGGCCCTGGGCGTTTTCCGCCAGGATAAATATGCCGTGCAGTTGCGCGAGCGCGAAACCCAGTGGCGGCGCCTGCGCGTCATCGGCCTCGGGTAAGCGCGGCGGCGTTTCGGCATGGCCGCCCTGTGCGTGCGGATCGCCATACAGCGCGGCGTAGCCTGCCATCGTGTCGCGCACCGGCAGGCTCATCGCCGACTGGCGATCACCCGACCATGCGGAATAGCCTGGCGCGGAATCGCCCGATGCCGATTGCGCTGGCGCGGCCGCGGCCGCCTGTAATGCCGCGGCGCCTGCTCGTGTGCCCGCCAGCGCCTCGTGCAAGGTACGAAAGACGAATTCATGCACCAGGCGGCCGTCACGAAAACGGACTTCGTGTTTTGCCGGGTGCACGTTCACGTCGACGCGTCGCGCATCCAGTTCCAGGAACAAGACGAATGACGGATGGCGGCCATGGAACAGCACGTCCGCATAAGCCTGGCGGACGGCATGGGCAACGATACGATCCTTCACGGCCCGGCCATTGACGTAGAAATACTGCTGGTCGGCGCTGGACCGCGACGCCGTCGGCAATCCAACCCAGCCTTTCAGCGACAGACCCGCGGCGGCATGGTCGATACGCAGGCAATGGTTAACGAATTCTTCGCCAAGCGCTTCGGCAACCCGGCCATGCGCTTCCGCATCCGACGGGCCCGGCCGGTATTGCTTGCCAGGCTTGCCGTTGTGCGAAACCCGCAACTCCACTTCGGGCCGCGCCAGGGCGAGCGAACGCAACCACTCCTCCACATGCCCCATCTCGGTGCGTTCGGCGCGCAGGAACTTTCGTCGCGCCGGCACGTTGTAGAAAAGATCGCGGACTTCGATGGTGGTGCCGATCGAGTGCGCCTGCGGCATGATCGGGCTGGCCTTGCCGCCGTCTATTTCCAGCCGGGAACCGTGGCTTTCCTGCGCGGTGCGCGAACTGATGGCGAAACGACTGACCGACGCGATGGACGGCAGGGCTTCGCCGCGAAAGCCCAAGGTCGCCACTTGTTCCAGGTCGTCCAGCGAGGCGATCTTGCTGGTGGCGTGACGCGATACTGCGAGGCTCAGGTCGGCAGGCGTCATGCCCGACCCATCGTCGCGAATCCGGATCAGGCGGATCCCGCCTTCTTCCAGGTCGATGTCGATGCGGCGGGCGCCGGCATCCAGCGCATTCTCGACCAGTTCCTTCACCACCGACGACGGGCGCTCGACCACTTCGCCGGCGGCGATCTGGTTGATCAGGGTATCGGGGAGCAAACGGATGTTGGGCACGCGGATTCGGAGCTGGAACCAGCGCCGATGATACCAGCGAGACCGACCCTACTTCGGCGCGGACGCCACCAGCGGAATGGTCAGGCTCTCGCCCACCCGCACCGCATCGCCCTGGCGGCGGTTGGCCTCGCGGATGCGGTCCACGCCCACGCCGTGCCGCGCCGCGATCAGGCTAAGGGTTTCACCGCGACTGACCACGTGCATGCGCGACGCAGGGCGCAAGTCTTCCCGGCTGGCGTACCAGCTGCCGGGAGGCGCCTGGTCGGAGAAATAGCGACGCACGCCTTCGCTGATCGCCGTGGCGAGCCGGGTGCGATAGCCAGGATCGTTCAGGCGCTGCTCTTCCGAAGGATTGGTGATGAAGCCTGTCTCGATCAGCATGGACGGCACGTCGGGCGAACGCAGCACGACAAAATTGGCACGCTCGATGCTCGGCTTGTGCGCCTTGCCGACGTTCTTCAACGAACCCAGCACCTGGTTGGCGATGTCGTCGGAGGCGCGCATGGTGGCGCTCTGCGAAAGATCAAGCAACACGGCGGCAAGATTGTGGTCCTTGTGGTCCAGCGAAACGCCGCCGACGAGGTCGGCGGCGTTTTCCTGGTCAGCCAACCAGCGCGCCGCCTGCGAGGAAGCGCCGCGCGTGGACAACACATAAACCGACGCGCCGCTCGCGGTGTTGTTGGGCGAGGCGTCGGCATGGATTGAGATGAAAAGATCGGCCTGCGCCGAGCGCGCCTTCATGTAGCGTTCTTTCAGCGGCACGAAGCGGTCGCCGTCGCGTATCAGCACAGCGCGCATGCCGGGGTCGGCATCGATCTGGCGCGCAAGTTCACGGGCGACGGCCAGCGTTACCGCCTTTTCGCGAACGCCAGACGGTCCCAGCGCTCCCGGATCCTTGCCGCCGTGTCCGGCATCGATGGCCACGACCAGCTTGCGCTGGCCGCTGCCGATCACATCCTGCACCGTGCGCCCAGGGGCGCGCGGCACGGAGGACGGCACGGGAGAACTGCTGCTTGCCGAGAGCGGGTTCGATTCCAGTGGCTGCTGCGGCTGCGACGGCAACGGGATCACCGGCGCTGCTTTCACCGGCGCAGGGGCAGGCGAAGCCTCGGCCACGGGCCCGACCACGAGGGTGCGTTCCGTGGGCAGGTCGACGCTGGGAAGGTTGGCGATGGTTTTCTCGAGCGCGACCGACGGCGCCTCGGAGATCGCTATCGGCGCTTGGCGCGCGCCAAGGTCGAGCACCAGTCGCGACTGCGAACCGTCCTTTTCGATACGGCTGCGTGCAGGCGCGGCGCGTCCGAGCTCGAACACGACGCGCAGGGTTCCTGCCGTCGGCTTGCCAGTCCGCACGTTGGCCACGATGCCGGTCGGCGCAGGCAGTTGGAACCCCGGGGCCAGGCGGCTTTCCTGCAGGTCCAGCACCAGTCGTTCGGGATTCTGGAGGTTGAAGTACTTGTAGTCGGCTGCGCCGACCAGGGCGAGCTCGATCCGGGTGCCGGCGTCGTCCTCGATCAGCCGGATGCCCTGCAAATCAGCGGCGCTGGCGCCCGCGCCGGCCGAAGCCAGGAGGGGGAACAGCCACCAACGGGAGGTGATCCGGCGCATGCCCGGATTGAATCACTGGATTTTTACAATTGCAAGGGATTTTTTCCTTGCAAATCCAGCACCTGCCCAACTTTCCTCGGATCAACCTAAGAAACCGGTCCCAAGTGGGTCGAATCGCGCAAGGCCTCAATCCAGCGGCTGCCTGCCGGACTACGGGCGTCCAGCTGGATTTCGCGCCCTTCGCCGGCTACCGACAGGGCGATTTCCACATCCGGCGTCGGCAGTGCCCGCAACCCGTGGTCGGGCCACTCCACCAGCCAGAGCCGCACGTCCGGCATCAGGTCCTGCAGGCCCAGGAACTCGAGTTCCGAGGCTTCGGCAATGCGGTACAGATCCAGATGCACCGCTTCGCCGAAAGCGAGCGGATAGCGTTCGATCAGGGTGTAGGTGGGGCTCTTGATCGGACCCTGCACGCCCAGTCCACGCAGCAAGGCACGCGCCAGCGATGATTTGCCTGCGCCGAGGTCGCCGCGCAGGAAGACCACGGCCGACTCGGGCATCGCGCTTGCCAGTCGCTGCGCGATGCGATCGGTGGCGGCCGCGTCGGCCAGGGTTGTCGCCCAGCTCATTCCGGATTTGCCAGCCTGCGCAAATGCGGAAACAGGTCCGACGGCAGCAGGCCGCGCTCGCCATCGACCCGTGCCGCCTCATCGCCTGCCGCGCCGTGCAACAAGGCGCCGAACACTGCGGCCTTGAACAAGGGCAATCGTTGCGCGTGCAAGGCGGCGATGACACCCGTCAGCACATCGCCCATGCCACCGGTCGCCATGCCCGGATTGCCGGCGCCGATCACGGCAGTGGTTTCGCCAGGCGCAGCGACCAGCGTGCCGGCGCCTTTCAACACCACGACGCAACTGAATTTCTGCACGAGTGCTTCAACGGCATGGAATCGATCCGACTGCACGTCTTCGTTCTGCCACCCAAGCAGGCGCGCAGCTTCGCCGGGATGCGGCGTGAGGATGGCTTGCGGCAGCGGACGCGGATGCAGCGCCAGCATGCCCAGTCCGTCGGCATCCAGGATCAGCGGCTTGCCCGATGCCGCTGCGGCCTCGAAAAGATTTCGTCCCCAGTCGCCGCGACCCAACCCTGGCCCCACGGCCAGAACGTCTGCGCGCTTGATCAGTATCTGCAAGGCATCAGCATCTTCCACGGCATGCGTCATCGCTTCGGGCCGCGCGGCCACGAGGGCGGCAACGCCTTCGGTGCGGGTGGCGACGCTGGCCAGTCCCGCACCCGCGCGCAACGCGGCTTCGGCGCACAGTCTGACCGCGCCGCCCATGCCCATTTCGCCGCCCACGCAGAGCACGTGCCCGTGCTCGCCCTTGTGCGCGTTGGCATGCCGGGGCTTCAGCCCATTCACCAGGTCGGCGGGGCGATACAGGAAAGCACTCGGTGCAAACTGCGCGAGGAATTGAGGCGTCATGCCTATCGGATCGAACTCGACCGTTCCGGATACGTCGCAGCCCGGGCCGGTATACGCACCACGCTTCGCCGCAAGCAAGCCGATCGTCATGTCGGCACGAATGCAGGCGCGCCCCGCATAGCCCCGGTCGCAATCCAGTCCCGAGGGCACGTCGATGGAGAACACGGGCAGGTGCGAGGCATTGATGCGTTCGATCATCGCCTGGGAGACGCCGACGATATTTCGCGCAAGTCCGATGCCGAACAAGGCATCCACCCACAGGTCAACCTCGGGCAACTGGCTGTCGAACACGCGCGTCAAACCCCCGGCGTCACGCCAGTCGCTGGCAGCGCGCTTGGCCTCGTCGCCTCGTGGCGCGCCATCCGGCGGCAGCATCACCTGCACCTGGCATCCCGCGGCCTTGGCGATCCTGGCCAGCACATAGCCATCGCCGCCATTGTTTCCCGGCCCGCAGGCAACCCCGATCCGCGACACCTGCGGCCAACGCCGACGCAAGGCATGCCAGGCCGCCGCGCCGGCGCGCCCCATCAGTTCGTAGGCCGTCAAGCCCAGCGATTCCACGGCCTGCGCCTCGATGGCGCGAACCTGGTCGGCGGTGAACAAGGGCAGCGGCGAATTCATCGCCTAACTATACTTGCCCGATGCCCGATCTGCGCGCACTCGCCGTCAACATCAAGCACTGGAGTTCCGAACTCGGATTCCAGCAAGCCGGCATTGCCGACGTGGACCTGTCGCAAGACGAGACCCACCTGCGCGACTGGCTCGCGCAGGGCCAGCACGGCCGGATGGAATACATGGCCCGCCATGGCGACAAGCGGTCGCGGCCTGCCGAACTGCAGCCGGGCACGTTGCGCGTGATTTCGGTGCGGATGGACTACGGCACCGACGATGACGCCGCCGCATGGAACACGCTTCAGGACGGTACGCGCGCCTACGTGGCGCGTTACGCACTGGGCCGCGACTACCACAAGCTGATGCGCGCCAGGTTGCAGAAACTCGCCAACCGGATCAGCGAGCAGGTGGGCGAATTCGGCTATCGCGTGTTCGTCGATTCCGCCCCGGTGCTCGAGCGCGCGCTGGCGCGCAACGCCGGCCTGGGCTGGATCGGCAAGAATGCCTGCCTGATCAACACGGGCGCCGGCAGCTGGTTTTTCCTGGGTGAGATATTCACCGACCTGCCCTTGCCCACGGATAATGAAGCCAGCGCGCACTGCGGCACCTGCACGCGCTGCATCGACATCTGCCCGACCCAGGCAATCGTCGCACCCAACCGCGTGGATGCACGGCGCTGCATCAGCTACCTGACGATTGAATTGAAAGGCTCGATTCCCGAAGAGTTCCGGGTCGCGATCGGCAACCGCATCTTCGGCTGCGACGACTGCCAACTGGTCTGTCCGTGGAACAAGTTCGCCAAGCGCTTCGACGAACCGGATTTTCGCGCGCGCAACGGTCTCGACCAGGCCAGCCTGGTGGATTTGTTCGCCTGGACCGAGGAAGAATTCCTGACCCGGACAGAAGGCTCGGCGATTCGCAGGACGGGATATGAAGGCTGGCTGCGGAACATTGCCGTGGCGCTGGGCAATGCCGCGACGTCGGCCGGCATTGTCGGCGCGCTCCAGGCGCGTGCGGGCGATTCGTCCGACATCGTTCGGGAACACGTTGAATGGGCGCTGCAGCGGCACGCTGTCCGCGCACAAGCCAATGCATCCGCGACCAGCTAGCGGCGCGAGCGAAGTTCCGCCAGCAATCGCGCGGTCACCGGATCAGCCACCGGCAGCTCGACATCCGACGCAACCGCAGGCAGCAAGGAGGTAGCGATCTTCTTGCCCAGTTCGACGCCCCACTGGTCGAAGGCGTTGATGCCCCACAACACCGACTGCACGTAGACGCTGTGCTCGTACATCGCGATCAGCGCGCCCAGGCTTTCCGGCGTCAGTTCGTCCAGGAGGAACATCGTAGACGGCCGGTTGCCCGGATAGGCTTTCTGCGGATCGGCGTCGGCGGCGCCGTTGGCCATCG
The DNA here is from genome assembly GCA_031408815.1 of Gammaproteobacteria bacterium. Lineage (GTDB taxonomy): Bacteria > Pseudomonadota > Gammaproteobacteria > Xanthomonadales > Xanthomonadaceae > Arenimonas. Next base: position 16,853 of record JANNWV010000017.1, on the reverse strand, counting down.
CTTCGCCCTGCGCCAACAGGTGCGACAGCAAGGCATCATGGCTGGCGCGATAGGGATGCGCGGGACGCGCGACGCCAATGAAGTCCGCCGGCACGGTATCGGTACCCTGGTGCAGCGCCTGGAAAAAACTGTGCTGGCTGCTGGTGCCGGGGCCGCCCCAGATCACCGGCACGGTGGCGACGGACGCCGGGCTGCCATCGGGCCGGACGGACTTTCCAAGACTCTCCATCACCAGTTGCTGCAGGTAGGACGGCAATAGCGCGAGGCGATCGTCGTAGGGCAGCACCGCCTGCGAATCGAGGCCGAGGCCGTTGCGATTCCAAACCGTCGCCAATGCATGCCAGACCGCCAGGTTGGATTCCGGCGGCTGCAGCAATGCGTGCTCGTCCATCATCGCCGCGCCATTCAACAGGCGCTGGAAATTCTCGAAGCCGATCGACAGCGCGACCACCAGGCCGACGGCGGACCACAGGGAATAGCGACCGCCGACCCAATCCCACATCGGCAGGATGCGCTCGGCCGGCACGCCGAACGCAGCCGCCTTGGCTACGTTGGCCGTCACCGCGAACAGTCGCGCGTCGTCGCTGAGCCAGGCTTTCAGGATGTCACCGTTGAGCAAGGTTTCCTGTGTGCCGAAACTTTTCGAGACCAGCACGACGGCAGTGCGCTCGCGGTCGAGCTTGCCGACCAGCTGGTGCACGTTGCCCGCATCGGCGTTGTTGAGGAAATGGATGCGGAAGCGGCCGTCGCTGAAATCCCGAAGTGCTTCAACGGCGAGCCGCGGACCCAGGTCCGAGCCGCCAATGCCGACGTTGACGATGTCGGTGACGCCGGACGCGCGCAGCCGGTCGCACAATTCACGCATCGACACGAGTGCGGCAGCCACCTCGACCCGCGCGGCCGATGCCGTGTCGCCCTCACCCAGCGCACTGCGCAGCGCGGTATGCAGGGCCGGACGATCTTCCGAACCATTCACATGCATGCCATCGAACATTGCCCTGAATGCAGCCGGCACGCCGGCATCGCGCGCCATTCCGAACAACACACCAAGCGCCCTGTCATCGAAGCGCTGGCGCGAAAAATTCGCGTACACAGGTCCGACGCGCAGGCTGAAATCAGTGGCGCGCTTCGGGTCACCGGCCAACATCTGTTGCAGGGGCACGTGGATCAGCCGCGCCGCTTCGTGGCTCAGGGCCTGCCAGCTTGCATCAATCTGCATCATTGCTCGCCATCGAATTCAAGATTGTCGATCAATCGCGTCCGGCCCAGGCGCGCGGCGATCAGCGCCACCAGCCCCGGCTCGCCAGGCAATTTGGGCCGGGTCAGGTCGCTTCGGCGAACTTCCGCGTAGTCCACGCTGAAACCTGCGTCCTGCAGCGCCTGCGTAGCAGTATCCTCGATGTCGCGAAGCGGCGTGCCCTGGGCCGCGGCATCACGCATCGCGCGCAGGGTTCGGTACACGGTCGTCGCGACCTGCCGTTCGTCGCCCTGCAGGTATTGATTGCGCGAACTCATCGCCAGGCCATCCCCTTCGCGCAGGGTCGGCGCCGCGACGATGCGCACCGGAAAACTCATCTCTTCGGTCATGTAGCGGATGACCTGCAACTGCTGGTAATCCTTGCGGCCGAATACCGCCACGTCGGGCTGCACCATGTTGAACAGGCGCGAGACTACCTGCGCCACGCCATTGAAATGGCCGGGCCGATGCGCGCCGCACAGGATGTCGGTGATGCCCGGCACGTGCATCTGCACGCAGCCGATGGTGCCGAACGGGTACATCTCGTCCACGCACGGCAGGAAGAGCGCATCGCAGTCCTTCCCCGCCAGGCCGGCGATGTCGGTGTCGGGCGTACGCGGATAATGACCGTAGTCTTCATTGGGCCCGAACTGGGTGGGATTGACGAAGATGCTGGCGATCACCTTGTCGGAATGTTCACGCGCCAGTTCGACCAGCGCGAAATGTCCTGCGTGCAGGTTGCCCATGGTTGGCACGAAGCCGATCCGCAATCCGTCGCGGCGCCACTGGCCGACCTGTTCGCGCATTTGCGCAATCGTCGAGAAGGACTGCATTACTCGTATCCGTGTTCAGGGCCGGGGAAGCTGCCGTCGCGCACTGCCTTTGCGTAGGCCTGCACGGCAGCGGCGATGGACTCGTTGCCCTCGAGGAAATTCCTGACGAAGCGCGGCCGGCGATGGCCCGAATTGATGCCGAGCATGTCGTGCAGCACCAGTATCTGGCCGTCGCAGCCAGGGCCAGCGCCAATGCCGATGGTCGGGATCTGCAGGCTGGCGGTAACTTCGGCCGCGAGCGCGCTGGGCACGCATTCCAGCACGAGCAATTCGGCGCCCGCCTCGGCCACGGCAGCGGCATCGGACAACAGGCGCGCCGCGGCCGCCTGCTCCCTGCCCTGCACCTTGTAACCGCCGAGCTTCAACACCGATTGCGGCGTCAGGCCCAGGTGCGCACAGACGGGAATGTCGCGCGCCGTGAGGAACTCGATCGTCTCGAGCATCGGGCCGGCGCCTTCGATCTTCACCATGCTGGCGCCGCCTTCGGCCAGCATCGGCACCGCCGACTCCAACGCGCGCAGCGGCGTCGCGCAACTCTGGAACGGCATGTCGGCGACAAGCAGGGCCGACCGCAAGCCGCGCGAGACGCAGGCCGAGTGGTAGACGATGTCGGCGACGGTGACCGGCAGCGTGCTCTTGTGCCCTTGCACCACCATGCCCAGCGAATCACCGACCAGCACCACGTCCACGCCACAGGCATCCATCAGCCGGGCGAAGCTGGCGTCGTAGGCAGTGAGGGAAACGATGCGTTCGCCATCTGACTTCATCTGCCTGAGCTTGGGCACGGTGACGGCAGGGCGTGCAGCGGTCTTCGTAGTGTCGGCGTACATGTCGGGAATCCTTGGAACCTAGTCGATTGCCTCGACGCCTGAAGCATCGATCGCGGCCAGCAGGTCGGAGACTCGGCCAAGGCCGGGAATTTCCAGGCCGGGCGCGATTTCAGCCAAGGGTACCAGCACGAAGCCACGCTCATGCAGGCGCGGATGCGGCACCTGTAAGCCCGGCGACTGCAGGGACTGGTCGCCGAAGACAAGCAGGTCCAGGTCGATCCTTCGTGGTCCCCAACGGTCGTCGGGGTTGCGCACGCGGCCGAGCTTTTCCTCGATCTCCACCAGGCTGTCGAGCAACACGATTGGCGCCATGCGAGTCTGCAACTCGACCACGGCATTGATGAAATGGGGCTGATCGGTGCGGCCCCACGGCGGCGAACGATACAAGCCCGACTGGTTGCGCACGCTGGTCTGCGGCAGGGAATCCATTGCCCAGATCGCCTCCGCCAGCGTACTGGCGACATCGCCGACGTTCCCGCCCAATCCAACGAAGGCGCGGACGGCGTCGGCCATCAGTCTGGCGTTCCGCTGGGCTGCGATCCGCCGGCAGGCCGGCGGCGGCGACGACGCTTGCGCGGCGGCGACGAAATATCCGGGTCGTGGTGTGATTCGGCCGAACCTGCGCGACTGCCATCCAGGGTTTCAGCCAGGTGCTCGGGCGACTGCAGTTGCGCATCGCGCCAGAAGGCCACGTCTTCGGCGATCTCGGGGCTGCTGCTGCCGCGAAGTTCGAGGAAATCGAAAGCGGCGCGGAAGCGCGGATGCGCCAGCAGGCGGAATACGCGCTTGCGCTGCCGCTGCGAGAAGCGCGGCTGCAGCAACCAGATTTCCTGCATCGGCTGGGAGAAACGCCGCGGCAAGGCGATGCGCTCGGCCTGGTGCAAGGTGACGCGGTCGGCAGCCCGTTGCTGGGCGGCCAGCGGATCGACGCCGGCTTTCTGCAGTACCGCCAGCTCGCGGCAATAAGCGGGCCACAGCAAGGCGGCGAACAGGAATGCAGGCGTTACCGGTTTTTCCTCAGCCACGCGGCCGTCCGTGCTGCGCAATGCCTGCAGCAGCGTCGCGCGCAAGGCGCCGCTGCGGTTGGTTGCAAGCGCCTTCGCGGTTTCCGGAAACAGCGCCGCCAGCAAACCATGGCGCTCGAGTGCGAGGAAACTCTTCTCGGCGTGCCCGGCCATGAACATCTTCAGGCACTCATCGAACAATCGGGCAGGCGCGGCGCCAGACAGCAACTCAGAAAGTCGCGGTAGCGGCTCCGCCGCAGCTGGGTCGATGGAAAAATCAAGCTTGGACGCCAGGCGAACGGCGCGCAACATGCGTACCGGATCTTCGCGATAGCGCGACTCCGGATCGCCTATCAACTTCAGCACGCGCGCCTGCACGTCCTCGAACCCGCCGACATAATCGCGGACGGAAAAATCCTCGATGGCGTAATACAGCGCATTCGCGGTGAAGTCGCGGCGCACGGCGTCGTCTTCGACGGTGCCATAGACGTTGTCGCGGCTGAGGCGGCCCTCGCCTACGGTTTCGCGATCGCCACTGCCATCGTCTTCGTTGGCGCGGAAGGTCGCGACCTCGATGATCTCGCGGCCATAGATCACGTGCGCCAGGCGGAAGCGGCGGCCGATCAGGCGGCAATTCCGGAACAGGGACTTCACTTGCTCGGGCGTTGCATCGGTGGCGACGTCGAAATCCTTCGGGTGTCCGCCGATCAACAGGTCGCGCACCGCACCTCCGACCAGGAACGCGGCAAAGCCGCCCTCGCGCAGGCGATAGAGCACACGCAATGCGTTGGGACTGATGTCCTTGCGGGAGATGCCGTGCCCATCCCGCGGAACGATCCGGGGTGTGCGCAGGAAGGCGGTGCTGGTTTCCGTCATGGGATCTCTGGACCGGATTCCTTCCGGCCTGAAGAGTCGCAGGCAACGCCTAGGCGACAGGGTGGTGAAGCCGCTATACTAGCCTGCGCCACCGGTGCAATCCATGCGCTCCCTTCGTCTAGTGGTCCAGGACACGGCCCTCTCAAGGCTGGAACACGAGTTCGAACCTCGTAGGGAGCGCCACCGCCTTCATTTCCGGATGCAACATGCCCTTCGTCGTCGTCGAGAACTGCATACGCTGTAAATACACCGACTGCGTGGAAGTCTGCCCGGTCGATTGCTTCCATGAAGGCCCCAACTTCCTGGTCATCGACCCGGATGAATGCATCGACTGCACGCTGTGCGAGCCCGAATGCCCGGCGAAGGCCATCTATCCCGAGGACGACGTCCCGGCGGGCCAAGAAAATTACATCGCCCTGAACGCCGAACTGTCGAAGGAATGGCCGGTCATCACCGTGCGCATCGACGCCCCCGCGGATGCCGCGGAATGGGACGGCAAGCTGGGCAAGCTTGCCGAACTCAAGCGCTGACCGATTGGCGGTTTAGAGTTTCGCCCTGATCGCAGCCAGCAAGGCCGCAGCCGGGCCGCTGGTCAGGAAGCGACCATCGGGGCTGAGCGCGATCAGGCGACTGGCACCGGCATTGTCCTGCAAGCGGATCAGGAAGTTCTGGCCCTGGTAGTTCACGTCGAAACTGCCGAGCGCTTCGGCGCGCCCGTTGATGACCACGCCTTCGATGCTTTCGAGCGCGGCGCCGACCTTCGGATAGTTTGCGGCGGCAGTGCCCGGCACGCTGATGTCGGTAGCTGCGCCGGATCGCGAACCACCGGAGCTCGAAAGCGACGGCAACGCAGTCGCGCCCGAGGTATCAGGCAAGTTCAGGCCCGGCGGAACTTCCAGCGGCTGGCTTTCCTTGCTCGCGGTGTAGTTCGACTTGCTCTTGCTCTTGAACCAGCTGCAGCCGGCGCCGGCACTGGCCAGGGTAAGGACCACGGCGCCAACCATCAGCGTGCGCATCAAACGAGGGGTGGAAGTCATCGGGTTCTCCTGGACAAGGCGATCATTGTAGATGGGATTCGATGTCGCGACAGAGGCTGGTCACCCGGTTGGCGAGTTCAGCATGTTCAGCGGACAGATCCAGCAAGGGCAGGCGCAGGCCACGACCGACGCCCATGCGGTCCATCAACGCCTTGAGGGGGATTGGATTGGACTCCACGCCCAGGAAGTCGTAAACCGCCTGGAGTTGGCCGTCCAGGGTGTCGGCGAGTTCGTCCTGGCCATTGGCCACCCAATGGCAGAGCCGGGCGAAGGACCGGGGAACCACGTTGGAGGCCACGGAAATCACGCCGCTGGCGCCGCCGCGCATGGCGCGCAGGAAAGTCGGGTCGTCGCCGCTCAGCAGCGCAAAGCGGGGACTGGCGATCGGATAGAGCGCCTCCCAGCGCCGTTCGTCCCCGCCCGCTTCCTTCAGGCCGACGATGTTCGGGTGCGGCGCGAGTTCAGCCACCGTCTCCGGCAACAGGTCGCAGCCCGTCCGTCCGGGCACGTTGTAAAGAACCACGGGAAGGCCACCGTGCTCCGCTACGGCGCGGTAGTGCGCCAACAGCCCGGCCTGCGTGGGCCGGACGTAGGGCGGCGTGACCACAAGGGCCACGTCGGCCCCGCTGTCGCGGGCAAGGCGGGTCTGGGCGATGGTCTTGGCCGTTCCCGACAGGCCGGTGCCAGCCAGCACCGGGACGCGGCCGTCTACCTGGTCGACCGCGGCGCGAATCAGACGGGAATATTCCTGATCGGAAAGAGTGGCCGCTTCGCCGGTCGAGCCCGCGACGACCAGGGCCCGGGTTCCGGCGGCCAGTTGTGCGTCCAAGTGACGCTTCCAGGACTCGAAGTCCAAGTCGCCAGCGGCCGTAAACGGCGTCGCCAGGGCGGTGATGCTGCCGGACAGGGTCAAGACGGTGGCCTGGGGGGAAAACAGTCACGATGTTACTTGCGGGTGCAAACCGGCGGCAAGTATGCTGGACACATCTGGCACATCGGACGTGCCATCCAGGGAAGACTGCATTGACTGACGCACCTGCTCGACCCGCCACCAACGAAAACCATCTCCTGATCAGCGCGTACACCACGCATCCTCAGTCACCCCTGCTGGCGGTTACCCGACGGATCTCCGAGTCCGGCTGCAACATGGTCGACGCGCGCCTGTCCACGGTCGGCCGCGACGTGTCGGTGACGGCGCTGGCAATCGGCTCGTGGGACGCTGTCGCGAAGCTGGAGGCGATGCTTACCCGGCTCGAGCGCGAGGAAGGCTTCAAGCTGGTCTGGTATCGCACCGGCCCCAAGCCGGTACAGTCGAATCTGCTGCCCTACATCGTGGAAGTGGTGGCGGCCGACAAGCCCGGAATCCTGTTCCAGCTGGCCGATTTCTTCGACAAGCAAGGCATCACCATCGAAAGCCTGCACAGCTCGCGTTACCGCGCGATGCAGACCGGTGCGGAGATGTTCACCGCGCAGGTCACGATCGGCATTCCGGCCAACATGCATATTGCTGCATTGCGTGACGACTTCATGGAGTTCTGCGACCACCTGAACCTCGATGCCATCATGGATCCAATGAAGTTCTGACGCCGCCTGCAGTGACCAATCCTTCCCGTTTTTCATCCCCGCCGACTCGCCCCGCGAGCATCGGCGGTTTATCGCTGTGTGTTCTCCTGTTCCCTCCCTCATAGGATTGATCAATGACGCGAAGCAAGCGCATCTACGTGCTGGATACCAACGTGCTGATGCACGACCCGACCGCGCTCTTCAGGTTCGAGGAGCACGATGTATTCATCCCGATGATGGTGTTGGAGGAACTCGACAACGGCAAGAAAGGCCATTCCGAAGCCAGTCGCAACGCGCGCCAGGTAAGCCGCTTTCTCAATGAGATCGTGGAAGCCAATGGCAAGAATTCGATCGAAGGCGGCATCCCGCTGGTGCAGCCCAAGGGCCTGCAACTGCGCAACGAACAAAGCGTGGGCAAGCTGCATTTCCAGCTGAAGCCGGTCGAGACCGGCCGCCGCTTCGGCAACGTGATGCCGGACAACCTGATCCTGGGCTCGATCCTGCAGTTGCGCGACGACAATCCGGGCATCCCGGTCGTGCTGGTGTCCAAGGACATCAACCTGCGCATCAAGGCCTCCATCTGCGACATCACCGCGGAAGATTACGAAAACGACCGAGCGATCGACGATTTCAACCTGCTGTTCACCGGTGCCACCGAATTGCCGGCTGATTTCTGGGAACGGCATGAAGGCAACCTGCGCTCGTGGACGGAAAAGGGCCGCACCTTCTACGAAGTACGCCGCACCGCCGATGACGGCTGGTATCCGAACCAGTTCCTGTACCTGCCCGGCGACGACGAAGTCGAACTGAAGGTCGCCAAGCTCGATGGCGAACGCGTGGTGCTGCAGATCGTCGACGACTATCGTTCGTCGCAGCACCAGGTCTGGGGCATCAACGCGCGCAACCGCGAACAGAACTTCGCCTTCAATGCATTGATGGATCCTGAAATCGACCTGGTGACGCTGCTCGGCACGGCCGGCACCGGCAAGACCTTGCTGGCATTGGCTGCAGGCCTGGCACAGACCATGGACGTGCAGCGCTATCGCGAGATCATCATGACCCGCGCCACGGTCAGCGTGGGCGAGGACATCGGCTTCCTGCCCGGCACCGAAGAAGAAAAGATGACACCGTGGATGGGCGCGCTCACCGACAACCTGGAAGTACTGACCCATACCGACGACCACGGCGCCTGGGGCCGCGGCGCGACCAACGACCTGCTGGCATCGCGCATCAAGATCCGCTCGATGAACTTCATGCGTGGCCGCACTTTCCTCAACCGCTGGGTCATCGTTGACGAAGCGCAGAACCTGACGCCGAAGCAGATGAAGACACTGATCACGCGCGCCGGCCCGGGCACCAAGATCATCTGCATGGGCAATGTCGAACAGATCGATACGCCCTACCTCACCGAAACGACATCGGGCCTGACCTACGCCGTGGACCGCTTCAAGAACTGGGCGCACAGCGCGCACATCACGCTGCGTCGCGGCGAGCGTTCACGACTGGCCGATTACGCCTCCGAAGTATTGTGAAGAACCGTCCCACCTGCGCCATCACCATCGCCGGATCCGATTCCGGCGGTGGTGCAGGCATCCAGGCCGACCTCAAGACGTTTGCCGCGCACGGCGTGCATGGTCTCAGTGCCATCGCGGCATTGACCGCGCAAAACACACGCGCCGTCACTGCAGTGCAGGTGCCACCGGTGGCCTTCCTGCGCGCGCAGATCGACGCCTGCTTCGATGATTTCAAGATTGGCGCGGTGAAGATCGGCATGCTGGCCAATGCCCGCGTCATCAACGCCGTTGCCGATGCGTTGGAAGCGTGGAAGCCGAAAGTGATCGTGCTCGATCCGGTGATGGTGGCCAGCTCAGGCGCGCGCTTGCTGCAACCGGCGGCCCTTCAGGCCTTGCGAACCCGACTGCTGCCGATGGCCAGCGTGATCACACCGAATATCCCGGAGGCCGAGTTGTTGCTCGGCCATGCCATCAGCAACGGCGCGGATGCAGAAGCGGCGCTGGTGGAATTGTTGGCGCTCGGCGCCCGCGCCGTATTGCTGAAAGGTGGCCACCTGCCCGGCAAGCAAATGATCGACCGCCTGGATGATGGCCGCCACCTTCACGAATTCGTGCATTCGCGGCTGAAAGTTTCCGGGCATGGCACCGGCTGCACGCTGGCGTCAGCCATCGCCGCCAATGCCTGTCTGGGAATGTCGCTGGCCGACGCCTGCGCGGCCGCCAGCGACTACGTACACGGCGCCCTGCGCCACGGCTACCGCGCAGGCCGCGGCGACGTGACGGTGCTCGACCACTTCTGGCAACACAAAAAGCATTAGACTCGGCGCAATCCACAGGAGACCCAAGCCATGCGCAGCGGCAATCCGGCCCTAGGCCAGAACACCTTCCTCGATATCGGCAGCGGCCGCGTCGTTACCACTGGCAACGACCAGACCATGTCGCTCAACGGCACCGTCAACAAGACCGGCCTGCTGCTGCTGATCATCATGGTCAGCGCTGCCTACACCTGGAACCGCTATACCGGCCCGGAAAGCATGGGCGCGATCCTGCCGATGATGCTGGTGGGCGCCATCGGTGGATTCGTAGTCGCGCTGGTGACAGTGTTCAAGAAAACCTGGGCGCCCTACACGGCACCTCTCTACGCGCTGCTGGAGGGTTTGTTCCTCGGTGGCATTTCCGCAATGCTGGAAATGAAGTACCCGGGCATCGTGGTGCAGGCGGTTGGCCTGACCTTCGGCACGCTTGGCGCGCTGTTGCTTGCCTACCGTAGTGGCCTGATCAAGGCGACCGAGAACTTCAAGCTCGGCGTGGTTGCCGCCACCGGCGGCATATTCCTGCTGTACATGGTGAACATCGTGATGGGCTTCTTCGGCCATTCGATCGGCTTCATCCACGAAAGCGGCTGGGTGGGCATCGCCTTCAGCGGCTTCGTGGTGGTGATCGCCGCACTGAACCTCGTCCTGGACTTCGACTTCATCGAACAGGGCGTGGAGGCCGGCGCGCCGAAGTACATGGAGTGGTACGGCGCCTTCGGCCTGATCGTGACGCTGGTCTGGCTGTACCTGGAAATACTGCGACTGCTGTCGAAACTGCAGTCGCGCGACTGATTTCTTTACGCGGCGATGTGGGCGGCGATGGCGTTGGCAAACGTCATTGTCGTGCCGCTGCCGCCGAGGTCCGGCGTCAGGTGGTCACGGTCGCGCATGGTGGCGACGATGGCCGCACGCAGGCGACGGGCTTCATCGAGCTTGCCCAGGTGGTCGAGCATTTGCGCCGCGCCCAGCAACAGGGCGACCGGATTGGCGATCCCCTTTCCTGCGATATCCGGCGCGGAACCGTGCACGGCTTCAAAGATGGCCGCCGTGGTGCCGATGTTTGCGCCCGGCGCGAGGCCCAGGCCGCCGACGAGGCCGGCGCACAAATCGGAAATGATGTCCCCAAAAAGATTAGTGGTGACGATCACGTCGAACTGTTCCGGGCGCATCACTAGCTGCATGCAGGTGTTGTCCACGATCATCTCGTTGCACTGGATGTCGGGATACTGCGCAGCGACTTCGCGCGCCACTTTCAGGAACAGGCCCGAGGTGGACTTCAGGATGTTGGCCTTGTGCACGACGGTCACCTTCTTGCGGCCGACGCGGCGCGCCAGGTCGAAGGCGTAGCGCACGATGCGCTCGGAACCGGTGCGGGTAACGCGCTGGGTCAGCGTGGCGGTCTCGCCGTCGGCGGTCACGTTCTGGCCTTCGCCGATGTAGGCGCCTTCGGTGTTCTCGCGCACGGTGATCAGGTCGATGTTCTCGTAGCGCGACTTGGTGTTCGGGAACGAGATTGCCGGGCGCACGTTGGCGTACAGGTCGAAGCGCTTGCGCAGCTCCACGTTGATGGATGAAAAACCCTCGCCGACCGGTGTCGTCAGCGGGCTCTTCAGGGCGATGCGGTGCTGGGTGATCGCTTCCATGGTCGCGGCGGGCAGCAACTCACCGCATTTTTCATAAGCCGACAGGCCGGCGTCGACGAAGTCGTATTCGAGGCCGAGGTTCAGGCCATCAAGCACGTGCAGGGTGGCGTCCATGATCTCGGGGCCAATGCCGTCGCCGCGGATCACCGCAATTTTCTGGGTCATGTGGGATTTTCTTGGGTTGCCGGCGCGCGAATCGGCCGCCATCGGGGGCCGTATTATGCCTTATCGGGCTTCGGCAGGCGTCCGGGCCCGGATCGACAAGGCGTGGATATCGGTCTGCATCATCTCGCCCATGGCCTGGTAAACCCGGCGATGGCGGGCCAGCGGCGCCAGGCCGACAAAGGCTTCGCTGACGATTTCCAGCGCGAAGTGGCCGCGCCCATCGCGGGCACCCTCGTGGCCGGCGTGCTTGTGGCTCTCGTCGATTATTTCGAGATGCGTGGGCTGCAACGCCACCAAGGCCGCGCGCATCCGCTCAATTCGCGCCGCGTTGGTCACGGCAGCACCAGCTTGAAGGGACGCACGTCCACGCTGGCGTACACGCCGGTTGCAAGATAGGGATCGGCATCCGCCCAGGCACGCGCGTCGGCCAGAGAGTCGAATTCGGCCACGATCAGGCTTCCCGTGAAGCCGGCTGGACCGGGGTCCGGCGAGTCGATCGCGGGAAACGGCCCGGCGATTTTCAAGCGGCCGGCATCGCGCAATGCTTCCAGTCGCGCCAGGTGTTGCGGCCTGGCCGCGAGTCGCGCCGGCAGGGAGCCCTTGGCGTCAGTTCCGATGATCGAATACCACATGGCTATGCCTTTGCACCGTCAGCTTGCATGATAGCCGCATGACCGTTCGCCATCACGTCCACCCAGTGACGCCGCAGGAGCGCCTGATCCTGAAGACCGCCGAGGTCCTGAAGGACGGCGGGCTTGGCTTGTGCCCCACCGACGCGGGCTACGCGCTGGTCTGGGCGCTGAACGGAAAGGAGGCCGAAGAGCGCGTGCAGCGGCTTCGGCAACTGGACACGAAGCACCCTTTCACCTTACTCTGTCGGCAATTGAGTGAGGCCGGCCGCCTGTCCCGGCTCGACGATCCAGCCTTCCGGCTAATGCGATCGCTGACCCCGGGTCCATGCACGTTCATCCTTCCGGCCTCCGCGGAATTGCCCAAGCGCATTAAAAACAGCGGCCGCAGCAAGCGCCGCGACATCGGCATTCGCCTGCCCGACCACGTGGTCACGAAGGCGTTGCTGGAGGCGATGGGGGAGCCGCTGCTGTCCACCAGCCTGGTGTTTCCTGACGAAGATGACCTCGTCAGCCATGAGGCCGAATCGGTAGCAGAGCGGTGTTTGCGCTGGGTCGATGTCATGTTGGACGCAGAGGATTGCGAACCGGGGCCGACCAGCGTGGTGGATTGCACGGGCGACGAGCCCGTCGTCCTGCGTCAGGGCTTTCACCCGGTCACGGTGTAAGCGCCAGTTCCCAACTCTCACTCGAGAGCCCTTCATCAAGAATCACCGTTTCCCGATACCGCTCACTGAATCTTTCTGATGACCGAACCGCTCGCGCAAGACGCGCCCGAATCCGCTTTTCCGGAACTGCCCCGCAAGGATGGCAACGCCGTGCGCGCGCCGGAACGGCCGCAGCAACAGGAAATGCCGCTGGCCGTGTTCAAGGGCCAGCCGGTGCTGCAGATGCCGCAGGACCTGTACATTCCGCCGGACGCGCTGGAAGTCATCCTGGAGGCCTTTGAAGGCCCGCTGGACCTGCTGCTGTACCTGATCCGCCGCCAAAACCTCGACATCCTGGACATCCCGGTCGCCGAGATCACCCGGCAATACGTCGACTACATCGACGTGCTGCAGGACTTGCGCTTCGAACTGGCCGCCGAATACCTGGTGATGGCCGCGATCCTGGCCGAGATCAAGTCGCGCATGTTGCTGCCGCGCGCCGAACTCGAGGAAGGCATCGAAGGCGACCCGCGCGCTGAACTGGTGCGCCGCCTGCAGGAATATGAACGCTTCAAGAAAGCCGCCGAAGACATCGACGAGCTCGACCGCCTGGATCGCGACACCACGGTAGCCACTGCCTTCGTGCCGGAACGCGCGACGGTCCGAGTGCCACCACCGGTGGACCTGCGCGAAATGCTGTTGGCGCTGCGCGACGTGCTCAAGCGCGCCGACATGTTCACCCGCCACGCGATCACGCGCGAAGCTCTGTCGGTTCGCCAGCGCATGGGCGAGGTGCTGGGCAAGCTGGCCGATGGCAGTTTCCATTTGTTCGAGAACCTGTTCAATGCCGAGGAAGGCCGCATCGGCGTCGTGGTGACCTTCCTGTCGGTGCTGGAACTGGCCAAGGAACAACTGCTTGAAATCGTGCAGGACGATGCGGCGCCGCGCGACGTGCACCTGCCGAAACTGGCCGACGCGCCTGCCTGGCCGGCGCCTATCTACGTGAAATCGCTGGCCGCCTCCAGCGGTGGCGCTGCGAACGATCCGGACGCGCTTGCGCGCGACCTCCCCGAACCCACGTCCGATGAACACGGACTCGACGACGCGCCCGGCGCCGACGGCACCGACGCATGACCGACCCATCCAACGACGAACCCATGGACCAAGACCTGATCCGACGCATCGTGGAGGCAGCGCTGCTGGCCTCGCCCCAGCCGTTGACGCTGGCGCAAATCACTGCCCTGTTCCCGGAAGAATCCCTGCCGCCCCCGGGCAGCCTGGAACAAGCCATCGCCGACCTGCGCAGCGACGCCGAAAATCGCGGCGTCGAACTGGTCGAAGTCGCTTCCGGCTTCCGTTTCCAGGTAAAGGCCGACGTGCATTCCTTCGTCGCGCGCCTGTGGACCGAACGCCAGACCAAGTACACGCGCGCCACGCTCGAAACCCTCGCACTCATCGCCTACCGCCAGCCGATTACCCGCGGAGAAATCGAATCCATCCGCGGCGTGTCGGTCAATTCCAACACCATCAAGATGCTCGAAGAGCGCGAATGGATCCGCGTGATCGGCCATCGCGACGTGCCGGGTCGCCCGGAATTGTTCGGCACCACCCGCACCTTCCTCGATTACTTCGGGCTGAAAAGCCTGGACGCCTTGCCGCCGCTTTCCGAGCTGAAGGACATTCCCGAGCTTGATCCGCAGCTTCCCTTCGACATGACGCCGCCAGGCGTGGCCAACGCCGCCCTGCTTGCCGAATTGACGTCGGAATTGACATCCGAAACCAAACCCGAGGCCGACTCCGGCCCCGACAACGAAGAGGCCGGCGACATCGCCGAGCCGGAGTTCAGAAATGAGTAAGACCCCGACAAAGAAAGTCCTGTCGCTGAAGGACAAGACCGCCGAAGACAACACGCCGCGCATCGAGGAACGCCTGCACAAGGTACTCGCGCAAGCCGGCCTGGGTTCGCGCCGCGCGCTGGAAGAGCGCATTGGCCAGGGGCTGGTGAAGGTCAATGGCGAAGTCGCCAAGATCGGCCAGTCCGTGTCCAGCGGCGACCGCATCGAGCTCGACGGAAAAACCTTCGTCGCTACCGCCTTGACCGAACCGACCAGCGTGTTGATCTACAACAAGCCCGAAGGCCAGGTCACCACCCGCGAAGATCCCGAAGGCCGCCCCACCATTTTCGAAGCGCTGCCGCGATTGAAAGGCGCACGCTGGATCGCCGTTGGCCGCCTCGACATGAACACCACCGGCCTGCTGTTGCTGACCACCGACGGTGAACTCGCCAACGCGCTGATGCATCCGTCCAACGCGATCGAACGCGAATATGTCTGCCGCATCCCCGGCGAAGTGCCGGACAACGTGGTCGACCGGCTGGCGCGCGGCGTGGCGCTGGAAGACGGCCCGGCCAAGTTCGAGACCATTGAACGCATCAATGCCAGCGGTTCGCACTCCTGGTTCCAGGTGGTGGTGACCGAAGGCCGCAACCGCGAAGTGCGTCGCCTTTGGGAATCGCAGGGCCACCAGGTCAGCCGCCTGAAGCGCGTGCGCTACGGCGACGTTACCCTGCCCCGCTTGCTCAAGCGCGGCCATTGCGTCGAGATGGAAGCCGAACAGGTCGAAAAAATCCGCAAGCATTTCGGCCTGGAACAAAACGCGCCGGTGCTGACCCTGCAGCCGGTGATCGGCCAGCGTAAATCGCGTCCGATGGAAATCCGCGTCGGCAAGGATCGCTTGCAGACGTCTTTCGTCAACGGCCATGTCAATGAAGAAGCGCGCGAACTGCGCCGCTTCGACCACGTGCGCGAAGACAAGCCACGCGGTCGCGGCCGTCCCGGCGCCGGCCCGCGTGGCAAGGCGGGCTTCAAGGGCCCGGCCAAGCCTTTCAGCGGACCGATGGGCGCCGACCGTCCGGCCGGCAATCGCCCGCCGCGCGGTGGCAAGCCATTCGGTGCAAAGAGCAGCGGTCCGCGTGATGACAACTTCGGCAACCGGATCGAACCCGGCGCCGGCAGGCCGGCCGGTGATCGCCCGTATGCGCCGCGCGGACCGAAACCGCAGGGCGACCGTCCGTTCAACGACCGGGGTCCGCGCCCGCAAGGCGATCGTGGCCCGCGTCCGGGCGGTCCGGCAGGTTTCAAAGGCAAGCCGCACAGCGCAAGCCGCCAGCCCGGCAATGATGCGCATGCCCCGCACGGCGCCGAGTTCCGCAGTTGGTACGTGCCCGAGGGCGTGGAGACGGGCTCCAAGGTCGCACCGCCGCGCAATGCGCGTCCAGGTGCACCGCGGCCCTATGGCGATCGCGGCCCGCGTCCAGGCGCGCCCCAGGGCCCGCGTGGCCCACGCCCGCAGGGCGACAGCCCGTACGCGCCGCGTGGACCGAAGCCGCAAGGCGACCGTCCGTTCAACGACCGGGGTCCGCGTCCACAGGGCGACAGTCCTTATGCGCCGCGCGGCCCGAAGCCGCCGCGTCCGCAGGGTGATCGCCCCCAGGGCGCGCGTCCACCGGGCGACCGGCCCTTCAATGACCGTGGCCCGCGTCCCGATGGCAATCGCGCTCCCCGCCACAACGGGCCGAAGCCACCGTTCCGGAAACGACCCGAAGGCCTGCCGTCCGACGATTGATGGTCGGACTGGAAAAAAACAGACCC
Organism: Gammaproteobacteria bacterium; assembly: GCA_031408815.1. Classification (GTDB taxonomy): domain Bacteria; phylum Pseudomonadota; class Gammaproteobacteria; order Xanthomonadales; family Xanthomonadaceae; genus Arenimonas. Next base: position 410 of record JANNWV010000017.1, on the reverse strand, counting down.
GCCGAAAGGCGGGTCTTGTTTTGGCGAGCTCGCTCTTATCTCCCGAAGCGCCTGAGTGGGTGCTCTAGCCGGCCGTGCGAGCTTGGGATCGAACCCCACGGAGCGCCATTGCCATGATCCCCACTCGATTGCTCCTCATCGGTTCACTCGTGCTGCTGGCCACCGCCTGCACGCGCGAAACCACCATCGCCGACCACGACGGCAAGGCGCTGGTGGAGGCTTTGCGCGCCGCGCAGGCCGGCAGCGGGCCGCAGCGCATCATCCTGGCCCGGCGCGGATCCTACGTGCTGTCATCGGCGTCGGAATCGGGACTGTTGTTGCCCAGCATCACCGGGGAGCTGACCATCGAAGGCAACGGCGCGGAAATCCGAAGCTACGCCGACGGCGATGTCGCCCTGCTCGAAGTCGGA
>JANNWV010000016.1:0-30479 GCA_031408815.1 Gammaproteobacteria bacterium | reverse complement strand
TCCGGAATTGAGCAACCGCGAGTTCAAGACATCAAAGCTGGTGGCCGACCATCTGCGTTCGCTCGGCCTGGAGGTGCGCACCGGCATCGCCCATACCGGCGTCGTGGCCATCATCAAGGGCGGCAAGCCCGGCCCGCGGATTGCGCTGCGCGCCGACATGGACGCCTTGCCCGTCACCGAGCGATCGAACCTGCCCTTCGCATCGAAGGCGACCACCACCTACAACGGCGAGACCGTCGGCGTGATGCACGCCTGCGGCCACGACGCGCATACCAGCATCCTGATGGGCGTGGCCGAAGCGCTGGTGTCGGTGCGCAAGGACCTGCCCGGCGAAGTGATGCTGATCTTCCAGCCCGCCGAAGAAGGCGCGCCCGCAGGCGAGACCGGTGGTGCCAAGCAGATGCTGGCCGAAGGCCTGTTCGCCGATTTCAAGCCCGAAGCCGTGTTCGGCCTGCACGTGCACAGCACCGTGCCAGTCGGTCAGGTGGGCTATCGCAGCGGGCCGTTCATGGCGGCCGCCGACAGCTTCCGCATCGTGGTGAAGGGCAAGCAGACCCATGGCGCCCGGCCGTGGCTGGGCATAGACCCGATCGTTGCCGCCAGCGATCTCGTTGGCACGGCGCAGACCATCGTCAGTCGGCGCATGAACCTGGCATCCCAACCGGTCGTGCTCAGCTTCGGCATGATCAAGGGCGGACTGCGCTCCAACATCATCCCCGACCAGGTCGAGTTGATCGGCACCATCCGCACCTTCGACCCGGCGATGCGCGAGCAGGTCTTCACCGAGTTGCGCCGGGTTGCGGAGAACACCGCGGCTGCGCATGGCGCGACCGTGGAGCTGAAGATTCCCGATGGCGAGAGCTACCCGTCCGTTTACAACAATCCGGAATTGCTGGCGCGCATCCTGCCCAGCGTGCAGCGAGCCGTGGGCGCGGAAAACGTGCGCGAGATTCCGCTGTCCACGGGTGGCGAGGATTTCTCGATGTACGGACAGCTCGTGCCAGCCGTGTTCCTGTATGTCGGCGTCACCGCCAACGGCGTGGACCCGGCCACGGCGCCGCCCAATCACTCGCCCCTGTTCACCGTGGACGAAGCCGGACTGGCGGTCGGAACCCGCACCCTGCTGCAAATCAGCCTGGATTACTTGAACGCCAGCACGCCGCGCTGATCGGGGCGCGTGCCAGACTAGACGCATGGACCCGATCAACCAATCCAGCCTGGGCAAGCCGGTGCTGTATTCCGGCAGTTACGACCCGGCCCTGCTATTTCCGATTTCGCGCGCGCTGCAACGCGAATCGCTCGGCATCGGTGATCCGCTGCCCTTCATCGGCGTGGATATCTGGAACGCGTTTGAGCTGAGCTGGCTCGATGCGCGTGGCAAGCCGCGCGTGGCGCTGGCCGAGTTCCGCGTACCGGCGACGTCGCCAAACATCATCGAGTCCAAGAGCTTCAAGCTCTACCTCAACAGCTACATGCAGACTCGCGTCCCCGACACCGATACCTTGCGCCAGCGGTTGGTCGGGGATTTGTCGGCGGCGGCGGGCGCACCGGTGTCGGTGGTGCTGGGCATGCCCACATCCAAGCAGTCGGCGGTGATAGAAAACCTGGAAGGCGAGGTCATCGACGACCTGCCGATCGAGATCAGCCACTACGGTCCGCCGCAACCCGGCTTCCTGCATTCAAATCCTGATGCGGTGGTGGAGGAAAGCCTGGTCTCGCACCTGTTCAAGTCCAACTGCCCGGTCACCGGCCAGCCGGACTGGGCCAGCGTGCAATTGCATTACCAGGGCCCGCGCCTGGGCCGCGACGGATTGTTGCGCTACCTGGTGTCGTACCGCGAGCACGATGATTTCCACGAGCACTGCGTCGAGCGGATATTTGTTGATGTCCTCGCAAAATGCGCGCCCTCCCGCCTGTCGGTGTATGCGCGTTACACTCGACGCGGCGGACTGGACATCAATCCGTTCCGCGCCACCCCGGGCTGGCTGATGCCCGGCAACACACGGACCTCGCGCCAGTGAAAACCAACCTGCCTCGCCCGTTGTCGCGCTGGCTTGCCTTATTGGTCGGCAGCCTGTTTGCGCTCGCGCTGGTTGCGTGCCAGAAAGGGCCGGCCAGCAATCCCGACGGCAGTGCATCCACTGCTGGCGGAGCGGACGCCGGTAGCGGCGAGGTCGATGGCTCTGCAGTTTCGTCGGCACAACCGCCGCCGCCGGACCTGGGTGATTTCAAGATCGTGGCGGTGTTGCTGGGCACGTCGCTGGACGCCGAGCGCATCGTGCTGGGCGACGCGGATACCTTCGCGCCCAAGGACAAGATCCACGCCTCGGTACTTAGCACCGGCGCGCATGACGGCCTGCGGTTGTCGGCCAAGTGGCTGGCACCCGACGGCAGCGTGGTCGCCGAAACCGAACAGCCCCTGGCGCCCACCACGGCGACCGCCACCACCTTCAGTATCGCCAATCCGACCGGCTGGCCTGCGGGCGAATATCAGCTGCAGATTGCGGTCAATGGCAGCACGCTGCAGACGCGAACCTTCAAGGTGGAATGAGCATGGCAGACGCCGTTCGCTATGCCCCTGTCCAGCGCCGCCTGCATTGGCTGATGGCCGCGCTGATTGCGCTGGGCTACCTGGCGATCGAGCAGCGTGGATTCTTCGCTCGCGGCACGACCGCCCGCTATGCGGTGGTGCAGTCGCACTACTGGATCGGCTTGACCGTGTTCGTGTTGGCCTGGTGGCGCATCGCGCAGCGCCGCCGCTTCGGCGCCCCCGCCATCACGCCGGCCTTGCCGGGCTGGCAAGCGATGGCCGGCACCTTGATGCACGTACTGCTGTATGTGTTCTTCATCGCCATGCCAATCATGGGCTTGGCCACTGCCTGGCTCGATGGCAAGTCGGTATTCCTGCCCTTCACCGACATCGCGCTGCCTGCCTTGCTCGCACCCGACGAACTCTGGGCCAAGACCATGGAAGACCTGCATGGTCAGGTCGGCGAAATCTTCTATTGGGTCATCGGCTTCCACGTCGTGGCGGCGATCTACCACCACTTCATCCGTCGCGACGACACCCTGCGCCGGATGGGCTGAGTCGTTTCGCCCGGTCTGGTTCGCGCGGCTTAGTCGCGCATGCCCTGCACGCGTTTCATCAACGCCGAATCCGCTTCGCGCCAGGCCAGCACGTCGGCGGTCAAGGGCCGGGCCAGCATGCGCTGTAGTTCTTCATGCATTGACTCGGGAAAGCTCGACAGGTATTGCGCCGTCGGGATGATGCCGTTGCGGCCGACGGCGCCGCCTCTCATCATGCCGGCGGCATGCACGACGCCGTTGCGCACGAATTCCACGGCCATGTAGTTCCACCTTTCGTCCGAACACAGCCAGTCGAAGCGCAGCTCATAGCGCTGGAACAGGTTCAGCCCGCGCCGGAAGCTCATCACCACGCCGCCCGCCATCGGTCGCCAGCCGTTCTTGACCAGCGCTTTCAGGAAACCGGTGCGGGTAAAACATTCCACCAAGGCCAGGTCCACCATCGTCAGGTAGCGGCCGTTGTTCATGTGCCCGTTGACGTCGAGGTCGTTGGGCAAGACCCGCCAGCGTTGCACCAGCGTTTCGCCAAACGCCAGCGCCGGCAACCAGTGCCCGCGCAACAACACCCACAACAGGCGCAGGTAGAGATTCACTCAGGGCGTGGCTTTGCGTCGGTACTGGCCGTCGAAGGCGATCGTCCAGGTCTTGCCGTCGTCGAGGGACGATTCCCACAACTGGCGAACACTGCCGTCGCCATTCGGCGTCCAGGTGATGCGCTCGCGCTGGGCGACGCCGGACTTGGCGTCGGGCTTGGGTTGCTGCCCGGACAACACCATGCTGCCCGCAGCGAAATTTCCGTTGAGGATCAGCCGGGTGCCCTGGGCGTCCACCCAGAACTGTTCCCAGTGCCCGGTCTGCGCGTTGTACAGGTTGAAACTACGGCCATCGCCTGCACCGGGCGGATTGCCGCCGCTGGTCCAGTGCTCGGCGATCACGCAACCATTCAAGATCGACTCGATCCGGCTCTGGCCCACAGCCTTGCCGCTGGGGTCGAAAACCTCCCATTCACCCAGCCAGAAGTCGAACTGGCGGAATTCGGCGGCCGAGCACGGCACCGGCCGCTTGGGCGGCGTCTTGGGTTCGTCGGCGGAGGCGGGCGTGGTGGACATAAGCAGCACCAGAATCAGGATTGCAGAGCGCATGGCCGGCTCCAACCGGGGAAGGGTAGCCCAGCTTAGCCGGTGGCGCCGCCTGCTGCTTTCCGCCGACCGCCGGAACCGCGACAATGGGCGGTGGCATCATCCAGGAGCAACCCATGGCAGAACAAGTCCTGACCCCGCCGCCTGGCGGCGCGTCGATCACCATTTCCGGCGGCAAGCTGTCGGTTCCCAACAATCCGATCATTCCCTTCATCGAAGGCGACGGCACCGGCGCCGACATCTGGCGCTCTTCGGTGCGCGTGCTCGACGCGGCGGTCGCGAAGGCCTACGGCGGTACCCGCAAGATCCACTGGCTGGAAGTACTGGCCGGTGAAAAAGCCAACAACGAACTCGGCACCTGGCTGCCGGAATCGACCGTGCAGGCTTGCAGGGACTATCTGGTTTCCATCAAGGGCCCGCTCACTACGCCAGTCGGCGGAGGCATCCGGTCATTGAATGTCGCATTACGCCAAATGCTGGACTTGTACGTCTGCTTGCGGCCCGTGCGATGGTTCAAGGGCGTGCCCTCGCCGGTGAAAGCGCCGGAGAAGGTCAACATGACCATCTTCCGCGAGAACACCGAAGACATCTACGCCGGTATCGAGTGGGCCGGCGGCAGCGCCGACGCGCAGAAAGTGCTCGACTTCGTGCAGAAGGAATTCCCGCAGATGTTCGGCAAGATCCGCTTCGGCACCGCGGAAAAAAATGCCGAATGGCAGGCCGCGCTGGAAGGCGTCGGCGGTCCGAAGCGCGAGACGCCGGTGATGGTCGGTATCGGCCTGAAGCCGGTGTCCTACCTCGGCACCGAGCGGCTGGTGCACAGCGCCATCCAGTACGCGATTGCGCACAAGTCCAAGTCGGTGACCCTGGTGCACAAGGGCAACATCATGAAGTTCAGCGAAGGCGGCTTCCGTGACTGGGGCTACCAGGTCGCCAAGGACTTCTACGGCGCGGTCGAACTCGACGGCGGTCCGTGGATGGTGATTCCGGACGGCAAGCCGGGTGCCGGCCTGATCATCAAGGACGCGATCGCCGATGCGTTCCTGCAGCAGATCCTGTTGCGCCCGGCCGAATACGACGTGGTCGCCACGCTCAATTTGAATGGCGATTATTTGTCGGATGCGCTGGCCGCGCAGGTGGGTGGCATCGGCATCGCGCCGGGCGCCAACATCAACTACGTCACAGGCCATGCGGTATTCGAAGCCACGCACGGCACGGCGCCGAAGTACGCGGGCCTGGACAAGGTAAACCCGGGCTCGGTGATCCTGTCCGGCGAAATGATGTTGCGTTACATGGGCTGGAACGAAGCCGCCGACACCCTCATTCGCGCCATGGATGCGGCGATCGGCAGCAAGCGCGTGACCTATGACTTCGCCCGACTGATGGAAGGCGCGACCGAAGTGAAGTGCTCGGAGTTCGGCGACGAGCTGATCAAGCACATGTAAGTGGCACCGCTGCAGAAAGACTGACGCGCCAGCTTGCTAATGCAGGCTGGCGCGTTTTTTTATGCGCGACGAACCTGCAGCGGCGCGTCGGCCGGATCCGGGTCGTCGATGGGCTCGCGCTTGTGCTCGCCGGGCGGCACGTCTTCCGTGCTGTCCGGATCTTCGTCCTCGCTCGACTTCCCCGGCAGCGCCGCCGCGACCTGGCTGGCCTCGTTGCCCGCGGCGAGCGGATCGGGCGCGTCGACCGCGGTGGCCTCGGAAGGCTTGGTTTCGGCGTAACCGGACGACTTGGGCTTGCCGCCGCGCGGCGTGATCTTCTCGCGTGCGGGCTCGCCCTCGTGCATGGGCGGCGTCGTGGCGGGTTTCATTCCGGTGGTCATGGCTGCGGCTCCGCTTGCGGGTCTGACAGTCATACTGCGCGAGCGCCTGCGAACGTGGGCTTAATGTCGCGCTTCGAACTGCCTTTCCTCTAGTAGCATGGGCTGGCCATGAGCCCCCGATCCGAACCCCAGCGCAGCGCCGAACCCACCCGCGCCAAGGCCTGCGCGCTGGCGATCCGCGATGCCTTCGCCGACTACAACCGCCGCTTTGGTGAAATCACCCGGCGCGCGCGCGGTCATTTCGAAAGTCGCGACTGGCACGCGGCACGCGCCGATGCCGTGGCCCGTATCGAACTTTACGACCGCTGCATCCGCGAGATCACCCACGCGCTGGAAGCGCACCTGGGCGACCAGGCGCAGGACCGCGGGCTGTGGAATGCCGTGCGCGATCACTACGCCAAGCTGATTGCGCCGCTGCTGGACCAGGAGTTGTACAAAACCTTCTTCAACACGCTGACGCGCCGTTTCTTCAAGACCCGCGGCGTGGCGGCGGACATCGAGTTCGTCGCGCTGGACATCGAACCGACCGACCGCATCACCCATCCCGTGGCACGGCACAGTTACGCGGTGTCGGGCGACCTGCTCGGCACCGTGCAGCGGTTGCTGGGTGATTACCGTTTCGCCGTGGCTTACTCGAACCTCGCTTCGGATGCCGCCGCGGTGGCGAAAAAGCTGGAGGCCTGCGTCACCGGCGATGGCCAGCCCGAAGTACTGGCGATCGAACTGCTCGATACCGTGTTCTATCGCGAACGCCGCGCCTACCTGGTCGGCCGCGTGTTCGGCCGCGACCGTTATTCGCCCTGCGTGATTGCCCTGGTCAATGAAGACGCGGGCCTGCGCGTGGACGCCGTGCTGGTCAATCGCCAGCACGTGGCGGTGCTGTTCGGTTACACGCACAGCTATTTTCACGCCGACCTCGCCACCGTCGGCGATGCGGTGGTGTTCCTGCGCACCTTGTTGCCGCGCAAGGCGGTGGACGAAATCTATACCGTGCTCGGCCGCGCCAAACAGGGCAAGACCGAGCGCTACCGGCATTTCTTCAGCCAACTGGCCGCGCATCCCGAGCAATCGCTGGTACATGCCGACGGCGAGCGCGGCATGGTGATGGCGGTGTTCACCCTGCCCTCGTACCCGCTGGTGTTCAAGCTGATCCGCGACCAATTCGGTTACCCGAAAGAAAGCGACCGCGAGTATGTCCGTAATAAGTACTCTTTGGTGTTCAAGCACGACCGCGTCGGCCGCCTGATCGACGCCCAGGAATATCGCCACCTGCGCTTCCCGCGCGCGCAGTTCGATCCGGTGTTGCTGGACGAGTTGCTCGGCCAGTGCAAGGAATCGGTCAGCGCCGACGGTGATGACATCGTCGTGCACCATTGTTATGTCGAGCGCCGCTTGCGTCCGCTCAACCTGTACGTGAAGGAAGTCGAGCACGACCTCGCGCTGGCTGCGATCCTCGACTACGGCCAAGCCATCAAGGACCTCGCGCGCAGCAACATCTTCCCGGGTGACCTGCTGCTGAAGAATTTCGGCGTCACCCGCCACGGCCGCGCCATTTTCTACGACTACGACGAGCTGTGCCTGGTCAGCGATTGTAATTTCCGGCGCCTGCCCGAGCCGCGCAACGACGAGGAAGAGATGCACCACGGCGCCTGGTACTACGTGGGCGAGAACGATGTCTTCCCCGAACAATTCCCGCGCTTCCTGGGCATGACGCCGGCGCAACGCGAGGCCTTGCTGGCCGCGCACGGTGAAATCTTCGACGTGGGCTGGTGGCAGGCGTTGCAGGAACGTTATCGCTCCGGCGGTTTCGAGGACGTGCCGCCCTATCCGGAGTCGGTGCGCTTGCACGCTTCCTGAAGCGACCGGCGCGGCGGATGGGAACCATTGCCCGTGCACGAAGTCCAAACGCGCACCGTGCTAGCCTCGGTCGCCCTGATTCGCAACATTCCGTCAAACCGTCCCCCAGGAGTCAACGATGCGTCTTTCCCTGATTGCCACCGCCCTGTTGCTGGCCAGCGCCAGTGCGTACGCCCAGGACACCATGATTCCCGCGATGCCCGCCTTGCCGCCGCCCGCCATGAAGCCGGTTGTCGCGCCCGCGGCGGCTACGCCGGCAGCCACCACCACGGAAGCGGCCACCAAGCAGGTCGGCCCACTCGACAGTGCACTCGCCGGCGATTGGCGTTCGGACGCGAACAAGGCGCGCGACGTCTATCGGCATCCGCGCGAAACGCTTGCCTTCTTCGGCGTGAGGCCCGACCAGACCGTGATCGAGATGTGGCCCGGCGGCGGCTGGTATGCCGAAGTCCTGGCGCCGATGCTGCGCGATGCGGGCAACTACACCGGCGTGATCGTCGATCCGGCCAAGCAGCCCGACGCTGACGGCACGGCGTATGCCGAGCGCACCAACAGCAAACTACGCACCCTGTTTGAAAAACGCCCCGACGTATTCGGCAAGGCGAAGCTGCTGGAAGCAGGCAGCGCGGCGCCGGTGCTCGGGCAAGCCAATTCCGCCGACGTGGTGCTGACCTTCCGCAACGCCCACAACTGGGTGATGGACGGCAATGAGAAGGCGATGTTCAAGGCCATGTTCGACGTGCTCAAGCCGGGCGGCACCCTGGGCGTGGTCGACCATCGCGCCAAGCCCGATCAGCCGGCCGAGGAGATGAAGAACAGCGGCTACCTGCCCGAGACCTACGTCATCTCGCTGGCCGAGGCGGCCGGCTTCAAGCTGCAGGCCAAGAGCGAGATCAATGCCAACCCGCGTGACACCAAGGACTATGCGGATGGCGTCTGGACCCTGCCGCCGCGCCTGGCCAAGGGCGACGCGGATCGCGCGAAGTACCTGGCGATCGGCGAAAGCGACCGCATGACGCTGCGCTTCACCAAGCCCTGATTCGAAGCGAAATCGCGTGATTCCGGGCGCCTGGGGGCGCCCGGACCGTTTGTGGCGGCCTCGACGACCGGGCAATTCGGGCCTTGACACCCCGTAAAACTGTCTTTACTGTACTAGCACACACAGTACAGACAGGACAGCCAATGGCCCGCACCCAGGCCCTGATGCTCCAGATCGCCACCGGCGATCCCCGCCCCATCAGCAAGCAGATCGTCGATGGCATCCGCATGAAGGTCGCCACCGGCGAGCTCGCCCAGGGCGTGCAATTGCCCAGCGTTCGCGGCCTGGCCCAGCAGTTGGGCATCAATGCCAACACCGTGGCCAAGGCCTACGCGGAACTCACTGCCGAAGGTTGGCTGGACTCGCGCCAGGGCCTGGGCCTCTACGTGGCCGCGCCGCGCCAGCGCCTGAGCACGCACGAACGCGAGAAACGCATGGACGAGGCGGTGAACCGCTTCGTGCACGACGTGGTCGCGCTCGACTATCCCGCCGATGAAGTGATTGCGCGACTCGATTTCGAATTGCAGGCGCTCGCGCCAAAAAAAACCGCCTGAGCCCGATCTCGCCCGAAGACCCAGACCCAGACCCAGATCAAGACCATGACTGAGTACGTGATCCAAACCCGCGCGCTGACCAAGCGTTACGGAAACAAGCTGGCGCTCAACCGCCTCGACCTGCAGATTCCGCGCGGTCGCATCCACGCCATCGTCGGCGCCAATGGCGCCGGCAAGTCCACGCTGTTTCGCATCCTGCTGGGGTTCCTCGCACCCACCTCCGGCGAGTGCTCGATCCTGGGCCATGATTCGCAGTCGCTGACCCCGGCCCTGCGCAGCCGCATCGGCTTCGTCAACGAAGAACACACCTTGCCGGGCTGGATGACCGTGGCGGCCGTGGTGGCGATGCAGCGCCGCCACTATCGGCAATGGAATGAAGAAGTCCATCGCGACGTGCTCGGCAACTACCACGTGTTGCCGGAACAAAGGATCAGCCAGCTCTCGCGCGGCGAGCGAGCTGGCCTGAATCTTTCCCTGGCGCTGGCGCAGGGTCCGGAGCTGCTGATCCTCGACGAGCCCACTTTGGGACTGGATGTGGTTGCCAAACGGGCCTTCCTCGAGTCGCTGCTCAATTCGAACGCTGCGGAATCGTGCTCGATCATCTATTGCTCGCACCAGATGGAAGAGATCGAACGCGTCGCCGACAACCTGATCATTCTCGAGCAGGGCTCGCTGGTGAACCTGTCGCCGCCGGACGAATTCTGCGAGCGCGTGCATTACTGGATCGCCGACATGCCCTTCAAGGGACCGGACAAGTCGCTGGTGCCCGGGCTGCTACAGGTGCAGCGCATCGAGGGCCTGTTCCACTACGTGGTGATTGACCAAAGCGAGGACTTCGCCGATTTCCTGCGCAGCCACGGTGCGCGCAGCGTGCAGGGCATGCCGGTCAGCCTGGACCGCGCCGTCAACGCTTTCCTGGCAAAAAACCATGTCGGCCCGACCGCAAGCGAGCAGCGGCCATGAGCGACCTTCTCAAGAGCGAACTGCTTCGGTTCCGCTACTGGGCCACGGCCTTTGCCCTGCTGCACCTGGGCGTGCTGGGCTTCTTTGCGCGCATGGTCGATCCGCTCCAGCAGCCCGACATGGTCTACCAGGTCATGGCTGCGGTGTATGCGTTGAGTGGCCTGCTGCTCGGGCTCTACCAGATGGGAACCTATCGCCGGCCCCATACCTGGCTCAACCTGCTGCATCGGCCGCTGCCACATTGGCAGGTCGCCGCTGCCTTGTTGTCGGCCGCCGCCGTGTTGCTGCTGATTGCGATTGCGATGCCCTTGCTGGTGATGGTGGCAGGCCAGGCGACCTGGACGGCGCGCGTGGTGGATGCACGCCATGCGCTGTTGCCCGTCGCGGCATTGCTGGTAGCGCTGTGCGCCTATCTGGCTGGCGCATTTTCCATGCTGGCGCCAAAGCGCTATGCCGTCGCGGGCTTGGTCGCACTGTTGCTGCTGACGGCCAGCTTTGCGATCGGCGCAGCCGCGTTGCTGGTGCAAGGCCTGCTGGTGTTGTGGTTGCTGCTGCTGGTTGCGGGCGCATTCCAGCCCGACCTGACGCGCCCGCCGCGGGGTCTGCCGGCGTTGGTGGCCTTGTCATTGACCGTGCAGATGGCGGTTTATGTCGTGCTGGTGTTCGCTTCGCTGGGCTACCAGTTGCTTTGGATGCTGCAGGGATCGCATCCACTCAACAGCACGCCTCCCGCTGGCGGCTACGTGGAGGCGAGCCGGGCCGATGGCGCCGACCTGATGGTGGCAGGGCTGGCTTCGAGCAAGGCGGCCGGAGCGCCGGTCTGGCGCGAGCAAGTCCGGCTTGCCGAGGTGTTCACCTGGCGACGCCAATTCGACGCGCTGCCCCTGCGCAACGAGCTGGGCAACATCGCGCCGATGGAATTCGACGATGATGCGCGTCGCCTGCGCTGGATATTCAGCCACGACCGGATGCGTTTCATGGGCGTGTCACTGGCCGACACGAAGTCGGCTGGCACGCTCGGCATCGGACCGCGGCAGCTTGCGTTTCCGCAAGCACCCTTGCCCATCGGCGGCAAGTTCCTCGCCAGCGCAAGCACCGTGTATGCCTATGATTCGCAGCGGCGCATGGTGCTGCCACGCATCGTGCTGCCTGCGGGCGAGACATTGGCGATGCCGCCGTCCGACATGGGTGAGGTCGTCGTGGTGATGAGCGACCGCGCGCTTTACACCTTCGATGCGCGCGCCTTCGCCGGTGGCGACAGCTTGCTGCAGCCGCGCTTGCGACTCGCCCTGCCCGGACCGATCGGCGAGCTCCACCGGATCGACATGATCGAATTGATCGACGGCCACCTGGTGTCGTTCGTCCATGGACTAGGCAGCGCCGACAGCCCAGGCTTGCCTGTGCAATCCACACTGCAGGTCCTGGACGATGGTCAGGCCATTGAAGTGGCGCGACGCGTGCTACGGCCGGATTTCCCGCTGGCGCTTCGCCATTATCCGTGGTGGGTTTCGCCGGCGATGCATGAGCTGCGCAATTTGATCATCCATGCGTTCGCACCAGCCCTGCCATTACGGGCGCAATCAGCGCAGCCCATTCCGTCCAGCATCAAGCAGCTCGCAGCGGGCCTCATGTTGCTGTCCTTGTTGGGCAGCCTGTGGCTGTCCCGCCGACAGGACCTGCACCGGCCGGCGCGCGCCGTCTGGGCGCTGGCCTGCGCTGCCGCAGGCTTGCCCGCGCTGATCGCGCAGCGGCTGATCCACCCCAATCACGAGGGATGAGTCCATGCCCTGGCTGAAATCGCGCAGTGGCATGGCCTGGGCGCTGCTGCTGTTGGTTCTGTTCACAGCCCCGGCGCGATCCGACGACGCGCGTGACCTGCGCTTGGCGTTGGCGATTGAACGCAACCGGCCAACGGCGCCGCGTTTCGAACGCGCCGATTTCCTGGCCAAGCCGGCGATCGTCACTGCGCGCTTGTCCCCGCAGGGGCGCCATGTGGCGTTCTTGCGCGAAGGCGAACGCGGGCGCAGTGCCTGGCTGTTGGACACCGACACATTGCGCATGGATCGATTGGTGGCGCATACCGATGCCACGGAACTGGCCTGGTCGCGAGATGGGGAATGGATATTCCTGGAATCCGCGCGCCAGGTCAGCAAGGTGTCGGCCAACGGCGCGCCCGGGTCCGGCATCGTGCTGCGACTCGACCATTCGCGCCAGCAGGAAGTGGCCGGTGTCGATCCGACACAGCCCGCCGCCCTGTTGTTGTTCGAGCAGACCATCGAACCGGGACAGACCTTGGCATCAAGTTACCGATTGCTACGCGTCGATGCTTCGGGGCGTCGCACCGTGTTGCACGAGGACCGGCGTGCCCTGCTGGACTTTGCAATCGCGCCCGGAGGCAGGCTTGCGTTCCTGAAATGCGTCGATGGCAAGTCGATCGTCATCCTGGGGCGCGCAGCGGGCGCCGGCTGGCGTGAACTGGTGCGCAGCCAGGCCATGGAGCGCGCTTCCTTGCTGGCGACCACGACCGATGGACGCAGCCTGCTATTGGCGAGCGACCTCGGGCGCGACCGGCGCTCCCTGCTGCGGCTCGACATGCAGGGAGAACTGCACCCGCTGCATGACGACCCCGCGGGCATGGCCGACCTGGGTGATGTCGTCCTGGACCCTGCCACGCAGCAACCCCTGGTGGCCGGCTACCGAAGCCATGTCGCGACACTGCATGGCCTCACGATCGCAACGGCGACACCCGTGGTCCGATTGCAGCAACGATTCGCCGGGCGGCAGATCGATCTCGCCATTGCTTCCGGCGCCAGCGCAACCTGGCTGGTAGTCGAGCGTGGCGATGTCCTGCAACGTGCACGCTGGCACCTGTTCGACCCCCGATCGGGCCAGGCGCGGGAAATACTTGCTGATCTGGAAGCCGACACCCGGCCGCTTCCCCCCGCCGCGCTGGCTCGACGCATCGCCATGTCCTGGACAGCGTCCGATGGCATGCGACTGCATGGATTTCTGTCGGTGCCGCCCGGAATCGATGCTCGCAGGCTGCCGCTGGTGGCGGCGGTACATGGCGGACCGTGGTCGCAGGCAAAGCCGGGGTTTTCCCCGTCGACCCAGTTCCTGGCCAACCGCGGCTACATCGTGTTCGAACCCAACTTCCGCGGATCGACCGGTTTTGGCCGCAATTATCTGTTCGCGGCGCGCGGCGATTTTGGCAACGGCCGCGTCCAGCGCGACGTGGAGGAAGGCGTGCGCCAACTGCTTGCGCAGGGCATCGGCGACCCCGGGCGCGTGGGCATCACGGGCGTTTCCTTCGGTGGCTATTCGGCATTGCTTGGCGTGACCTTTTCGCCGGACCTGTTCCAGGTCGGCGTTGCCGTCGTGCCGCCTTCGGATTTCGGTTGGACGCTGCGTTGGGCCACGACCAACAGCGACGTCAGCCTGGATGCGGCGATTCCACTTGCCGATACCCTCAAGCTGCTGTCCCTGGATACCAGCGACCGCGCGGTGATGCAGCGGCTCGCGACGCAGTCGCCTTTGGCCAACGCGAAGCGCCTGTCGCGCCCCCTGTTGCTGATGGCCGGTGGGCGCGACCAACGGGTCGCGATTCGCAGCGTCGTCCACTACGCGGCGACACTGCGTTCGCTCAAGAAGCAGATCAGCCTCTATATCGACCCCGAGGCGGGACACACGCTGGATGATCCGCGCAGTCGCGAGGCCTATCTCTACCTGATGGAAGACCAGTTCCACCGCTACTTGCGTGGCGCGCGACCGTCACCGCCCAGTGCCGAACTTCGCGAGCAATTGCGCCGCAACCTGCGTCTGGATGCCCGGCCACCCGGGTGAACCAGTCAGGGCCGCCGTTGGATCAGGCCAATAGTGCTTCACCGGTCTGCAGCCGCCACAACGCCGCGTAGGCGCCGTCGCGCGCGAGCAATTCATCGTGCGTGCCGCTTTCAACGATGCGGCCCGCCTCCAGCACGTGGATGGCATCGGCCTGGCGCACGGTGGACAAGCGATGCGCGACGATCAGCGTGGTGCGCTGGTGCGCGATGCGCGCCAGCGAGCGCTGGATGGCGGCTTCGGTTTCGTTATCCACGGCCGAGGTTGCTTCGTCCAGCACCAGGATTGCCGGCTCGCGATACAACGCGCGGGCCAGCGCGATGCGTTGCCGCTGGCCGCCGGAAAGCTGCGCGCCGCGCTCGCCGACGGCGCTTGCGTAACCCTGTGGCATCGCCGAGATGAAGTCGTGCGCTTCGGCCGCACGGGCTGCGGCTTCCACGCGCGCGGCATCGGGTTCGCGCTCGCCGTAGGCGATGTTGTCGGCAACGGTGCCGTCGGTGAGGAACGGTTCCTGCGCGACATAGCCGATGGCATGGCGCAGCGCGACCGGATCGAGTGAGGCGATGTCCACGCCGTCGAACAGAATGCGACCGCTGGCAGGGTCGATGAAGCGCAGCAGCAATTTCAGCAGCGTGCTCTTGCCGCCGCCGGTGCCGCCGACCAAAGCCACCGTCTGCCCGGCGGGAACGCGCAAGGACACGCTATCCACTGCGAGTCGGCCGTCGTAAGAAAAGCCGATGTTCTCGAATGACAGCGCGCCTTGTGGTCCCTTGGCCAATGCACCCGAGCCGCGCACAGGCAGTGTCGTCTCCAGCAAATCCATCACGCGGTCCACCGACGCCATCGCGCGCTGATACAGGTCGGTCATGTCCGCCAGCCGCGTCATCGGCCACAGCAGGCGCTGGGTCAGGTACACCAGCGCCGAATAGCTGCCGACGCCCAGCTTGTCGTTCAAGGCCAGCCAGCCGCCGTATAACAGGGTCGAGACGAAACCAAACAGGATCGCCATGCGGATGACCGGCGTGATCGCCGCCGATACGCGGATGGCATCGCTGTTGCGCGCGCGGAAGGCATCCGACGCGGCGCGCACCTGCGCGGCCTCGAAGCCTTCGGCGGTGTAGGCCTGGATGGTGGCCATGCCGGCCAGGTTGTTGCTCAGCCGGGACGACACGCTGGCCGCGGCTTCACGCGCGGCGGCATAGCGCGGATACAGGCGGCGCTGGAACCAGAAGGCGCCGAACAGGATCAGCGGGATCGGCAACATGGCCAACACGGCAAGGTCGGCGGTCAGCACGAAGAACACGCCGCCAATCAGCAGCGATGCGCAGAAAACCTGGATCAGGTCGTTGGCGCCGGTGTTGAGGAAGCGCTCGATCTGGTTCACGTCCTCGTTGAGCAGGGCCATCAGGCGGCCGCTGCGCTCGCGGGCGATGGTGTCGGGTGGCAGTTGCTGCAGGTGCGAATAGGCCGCGTTGCGAAGTTCGTGCTGCAGGTTTTGCGCCAAGCCCCGCCACTTCAAGGCATACAGATATTCAAACAGGGATTCGAATACCCAGACCGCAATGGTCAGGCCGACCAGTGCGTACAGCTGCTGCATCGGGTCCACCAGGCCCAGCCGGGCCAGGAAGGAAGCCTGGCGATTGACCACCACGTCCACGGCCACGCCGATCAGCAGTTCGGGCAGCACGTCGAAGAATTTGTTCAACACCGAGTAAATGCTGCCCAGCACCGCGTCGCGGCGGTAGGGCCGGGCGAAGGCGAACAGGCGGCGTAGCGGATGGGTGTCCGTCATGGGCGTCATTGGGCCGGGAATCAGGCAACAATTCTCGCATGGGGATAGACTGGGGCCATGATGATCGTCTTCAACAAGCCGTACGGCGTGCTCAGTCAATTCACCGACAGCGAAACGCCGCAGCGGCCCACGCTTGCCGGTTTCGGGCTGCCGCCCGACATCTATCCGGCCGGGCGCCTGGACCACGATTCGGAAGGACTCTTGCTGTTATCCGACGACGGCGCGCGCATCGCCCAGATCAGCTCGCCGAAATTCAAATGGCCCAAGACCTACCTGGTGCAGGTGGAGGGCCTGGCGACCGAAGAGAAATTGCAGGAGCTGTGCGCAGGCCTGTCCTTGAACGACGGCCCCACGCTGCCGGCCAAGGCGCGCTGCCTGCAGGTGGTGCCGGATTGGTTGTGGCCACGCGATCCACCCATCCGCTCGCGCAAGACGGTGTCCGACAGCTTCATCGAACTGACCATCCGCGAAGGCCGCAACCGCCAGGTGCGGCGCATGACGGCCGCGGTCGGCCTGCCGACCTTGCGCCTGGTGCGCATCGCCATCGGCCCGTATCGGCTGGATGGTCTTGCGCCAGGACAGTGGCGCGAGGAACTCGCTTAAGGCCTTCCCCGTGGCGTTCCAGGACCATTTCTCCGGCCACGCCGCCGCCTACGCCGATGCCCGACCGGGTTACCCGGACGATTTGTTCGCCTGGCTGGCGGCGCAGTCGCATGGGCACCAGTTGGCCTGGGATGCGGGCTGCGGGAACGGGCAGGCGAGTGTGGCGCTTGCGGGGTATTTCGACAGCGTTTATGCGAGTGATCCCAGTGAAGCGCAAATTGCCAGTGCGGTGGCGAACGCTCGCGTCCGCTACTTTGTCGGGGCTGCCGAGGAGTCCGGCCTGCCGGATGGTTGCGTGAATTTAGTGACTGTCGCGCAGGCCTTTCATTGGATCGATGCTCCGCGCTTCTGCGCTGAAGCGCGGCGCGTGCTGAAACCCGACGGCTTGATCGCGGTCTGGAGTTACGCGCAGTCGGAAGTCAGCGCGGACGTGGACCGTGTCTTCAACGAGCTGCACGACGTGCGCCTGGCGCAGGACTGGCCAACGGGTCGCGACCACGTGGTCAGTCGCTATCACGACCTGCTGTTCGATTTCGATCGCGTCGCGACGCCGGCCTTCGAGATGCGCAGTGAGTGGAACCTGGATCAGTACCTCGCGTACCTGCGTAGCTGGTCGGCCTGCCAGCGCTATCTGGCACGGACCGGGCGCGATGCCGTGCAGGAAATTTCAGGCGCGATGCACGAAGCCTGGGGCGAACCCGGGCTTGCACGCGCCGTGCGTTGGCCGCTGCTGGTGCTGGCGGGGCGGCCTTAGGCTTCGACTCAGGTTTCTGCCGGCTTGCGTACGCGCGGCGTGCGCGGGGCACGGGGCGTGCGCGCAGCGCGCGGTTTGGCCTTGGTCGCTGCATCCGCCGACTTCGGCTTGACGGTGCGCATGTTGGTGGCGTCGAGTCGCTTGCTGGTGCGCGCGGGCGCTTCACCGTTGATCACTTCGCGGCGACGCTTCGCCGCGGCGACCGCAAGGCCGAGGCCTGCCAAGGCCACTGCGCCGGCAATCGCGGCCACCGGATGGCGACGGATGGCAGTCACCGCCACCTTGCCGCCGCGACGGGCCAGGGCCAGGCCTGCGCCGGCCGACAGCCATTCCTTCACATGCGGATAGCTGCGTACCAGGCTGGTGCTTACGCGGCTGCCGGCTTCACCGACCGTGGTGCCTGCCTCACGTACCAGTTTCCATCCGTTGTTGATCAATTCTTCGGTCTGCTTGCTCATGGCCTGCGTCCTGCTTGATGGGTTGTTGCGTCTGAAGGATAACGCTAGCGCACTCGGGATGAACCCTGACTATCCATGCCGGCGGCGGCCCGAAAATTCAAGTGCCGCGCGGCTTGGCGCGATGCGTCGGCTGCGCGGCCCACGGGTCTTCCGGCCAGGGATGGCGCGGATAACGACCTTTCATTTCCTTGCGTACTTCGGGGTAAGTGCGGTCCCAGAAGCCTTTCAGGTCCTGGGTCACCTGCAGCGGTTTGCCGCCCGGCGACAGCAGGTGCAGGGTCAGCGGCACGCGCGCGTGGGCCACCCGCGGCGTGTCGGCCAGGCCGAACAGTTCCTGTAGCTTCACCGCCAGCACCGGCCCGGCGCCGTGCTGGTAGTGGATGGCGCGGCTCATGCCTGACGGCACGGTAATGGCGGTGGGTGCGAGTTGATCCAGTGCCTGGCGCTGGCTCCAGTCCAGCAAGGCGCGCAGGCCCTCCGCCATCGCGTGCGGATCGATGGCGTCGAGTCGCGACTTGCCCTGCAAGGCGGGCGACAGCCAGCCGCGCGAGGCGAGCAGGGCTTCATCGGAAAGATCGGGAAGACCCAACTCGGGCTGCACGTCGCGCAACCAGCGCACGCGCTCGCGCCATTGCTGCAACGAGTCTGTCCACGGCAGCACGTCCAGCCCGAGTTCAGCGACGGCGTCCGACAGCGCCTCCGCCGCAACGGCGGGGTCGAGCCTGCCGGCCGGTTTCGATTCGAGAATGATGCGGTCGAAGCGCCGTTCGCGCCGCGCTTGTAGCGCGCGTGCTTGTGCATCCCAATGCGCAAAATCCCTTTCGACGAAGCGATCGGGAAAGTCGCGTTGCAGGCGCGCCTCGTCCACCGGCGCGGCCCGTTGCACCAGCGAGTCGCGCGCATCGAAACGCAATTCACTGGCGACGATCCAGGGTTCACCAAACAACGCGCTGTCATCAAAGATGCGCGCCATCCGTCCGCTGGCCAGCTGGTAGCGGCGCGGATCAGACGGATGTTGTCGGCCGATGCGTTCCGGAAACGCATGCACCAGTACGTCGCCGATGCGGTGCGCCGCCAACGTGGCGGGCGCTGCCGTCGTGCAGCGTACGCGGCGTCGCCATTGTTCGCTGGCGGCATCGATGGCGGCCAACGCGCCGCGATTGAAGTCGATCGTCGCAGTGCGCATCGCCCCGGATTCGCGGGACGCAGCGGCGTCGCCCGCCGTCGTCGCGCGATGTCCGTGGCGAAACTGCGCGAGGGCGCGCCAACGCGAGGCCCAGTCGTCGCCCCGATAGCCGCGCAGCGGATCGCGGGCTTCCACCAGCGCCGCCATGTCGCAGGCCAAGGCCTGTTCTTCGCCACGCGTGGCACTCAACAACATCGCGGCCAGGCGCGGATGCGTGCCCAGCGCCAGCATGTCGCGGCCCAGCGGCGTGATCGATTGCGCGGCATCCAGCGCGCCGAGGCGCTGCAGCAATTCGCGAGCCGCGGCCAGGGCGCCGGCCGGAGGTGGATCCACGAAGCGCAATTCGCTGCTGCCCCAGGCAGCCAGCTCGAGTGCCAGTCCGGCCAGTTCGACTTGCGTGATCTCCGGACTGCGCGCCGGCTCGAGACGTTGCGACTGCGGCCACAGGCGATAGCACGCGCCCTCGGCGACGCGTCCGGCGCGGCCCGCGCGCTGGTCGGCTGACGCCTGCGAAATGGATACGGTTTCCAGTCGCGAGAAACCGCTGTTGGGATCGAAGCGCGGCTCGCGCGCCAGACCACTGTCGATCACCACGCGCACGCCGGGCAGGGTGACGCTCGATTCCGCCACGTTGGTCGCCAGCACGATGCGTCGCCGGCCTTGCGGGTCGGGCGAGAGTGCGAGCGTCTGTTGTTCCAGCGGCAGCTCGCCATGCAAGGGCAGCACCTGCACCTGGCCCGACTCGACCTCGGGCAAGGACGACAGGATGTTTTGCGCGTCGCCGATTTCGCGCTGCCCGGGCAGGAACACCAGCACATCGCCGGGATGCTGCGCGGTCGCCGATTCGATGCAGCGCTTTAGCTGGAACGGCAACCCCTCGTCGCGTCGCGCGGGAAAATGCGAGACGGCCACGGGAAAACTGCGCCCGGCCGAACTCAGGCGCGGCGCATCGATCAAACGCGCCAGGGATTCGCCATCGAGCGTCGCCGACATCACCACGATGCGCAGGTCGGGGCGCAGTTGCGATTGCACGTCCAGCGCCAGCGCCAGGCCGAGGTCGCCGCTGAGATGGCGCTCGTGGAATTCGTCGAAGATGATCGCGGCCACGCCGTCCAGACCGGGATCGTCCTGGATCATGCGGGTCAGGATGCCTTCGGTCAGCACTTCGATGCGGGTCGCCGCGGAGGTCTTGTTCTCGAAACGGATTCGATAGCCCACGCCTTGCCCGACCGCTTCCTTGTTTTGCCGGGCCATGAAACCAGCGGCCGCGCGCGCCGCGACGCGGCGCGGCTCCAGCATCAGGATGCGACCGTCGCCGCGCCACGCGGCCTGCAACATCGCCAGCGGCACCTGTGTGGTTTTGCCAGCGCCGGGCGGCGCTTCCAGGACTAGGCGCGATGCGCCTTCCAGGCTGCGCAGGATGTCCGGCAGCAAGGGCGTGATCGGGAATTCGGGCGGGGGATGGGCGACAGTCACCCATGAAGTCTAGGCCATCGCGCTTATCCGACAGAAATCTTATGGCCGCGATGGCATCGGCTAGAATTCAGCCATGGAACTCATCGACATCGGCGCCAACCTGGGCCATGAAAGTTTTGCCCACGACCTGGTCGAGGTGCTGGCGCGGGCGCGATCGGCCGGCATCGTGCAGATGATGGTGACGGGCGCAAGCCGGGAAGGATCCCGCGACGCGTTGCGGATCGCCCGCGCGCATCCGGGCTTCCTGTTCGCCACGGCCGGCGTGCACCCGCACCACGCCGTCGAATACACCGATGAATGCGATGTCGAGATGCGCGAGTTGCACCAGGCGCCCGAGCTGCTGGCGGTGGGTGAATGTGGCCTCGACTATTTCCGCGACCTGGCGCCGAGGCCGGCGCAGCGACGCGCGTTCGAACGCCAGCTGCAACTGGCGGCAGACCTTGGCAAGCCGCTGTTCCTGCACCAGCGCGACGCGCACACAGATTTCCTTGCCCAGCTGCGCAACTTCGAGGGCAAGCTGGGCCCGGCCGTCGTGCATTGCTTCACGGGCACGCGGGAAGAAATGTTCGAGTGCCTGGATGCCGGCTACTACATCGGCATCACCGGCTGGCTCTGCGACGAGCGCCGCGGATTGCACCTGCGTGAAATCGTCAAGCACATTCCCGCCGACCGGCTGCTGGTGGAAACGGACTCTCCCTATCTGTTGCCACGCAGCGTCCGGCCGATGCCCTCGCACCGGCGCAACGAACCGATGTTCCTGCCGCATATCGTGGAAGAACTCGCGCGCGATCGCGGCGAGTCCGTCGAAGTGACCGCAGCGGCGACCACGGCCAATGCGCGGGCCTTCTTCCGCATGCCTGCGGCCGGCGCGTAGACTCCCCGACATGCTTGAAATCAGCCCCGCCATCGCCATCGCCGACGACGAATTGATCGAACGCTTCGTTCGTTCCAGCGGCCCCGGTGGCCAGAACGTCAACAAGGTCGCCACCGCGGTCGAGCTGCGCTTCGACGCCACGAATTCGCCGAGCCTGCCCGACGACGTGCGCGCGCGCCTGCTGGCGCGTCGCGACCGGCGCATCACCAGCGATGGCGTGATCGTGATCAACGCGCAGCGCTTCCGCACTCAGGATCGCAATCGCGAAGACGCGCGCGAGCGTCTCGCCACCCTGGTGCAGGCGGCACTGAAGGCCCCCGTGAAACGCGTACCGACCAAACCCACGCGCGCCTCGAAGGAGCGTCGCCTGACCGGCAAGCGCGAGCGCTCGCAGGTCAAGAGCACCCGCGCCCCGCGCGGCTGGGACAAGGAGTGAGGCCGGTCGTGCCTGAGCTGCCCACGCATGCGCCGCGCAGTGGCGGCAATGCCTTCAGCCGCGCCTTCGGGCGTGCGGTGCTGCGTATCGGCGGTTGGCGCATGGTCGGTAATTGGCCCTCGGTGGACAAGGTGGTGGTGATCGTCGCGCCGCATTCGTCTGCCTGGGATGCGATCTGGGGCATTGCCGCCAAAGTGGGCATGGGCCTGGGCATCGTCTTCATCGGCAAGAAGGAAGCCTTCTGGGGGCCGGTGGGTTGGCTGTTGAGGAAATTCGGCGGCGTGCCGGTGGACCGCAGCGCGCCCGGTGGCATCGTCGATCAGGTCGCCACGCAAATTCGCGAGGCCGATCGCATGTGGTTCGTGCTGGCGCCCGAAGGCACCCGGCGCAAGGTTGAAAACTGGAAGACCGGCTTCTGGAAGATCGCCCGCCGCGCCGACGTGCCGGTGTTTTGCGTGGGCTTCAATTACCCCGACAAGACCATCCGCCTGGCCGAGCTGGTGACGCTGACCGACGACATGGACGCCGACCTGAAACGGATCCGGGCCTTGTTCGCGCCGTACCAGGGAAAGCATCGCAACGCCTGAGCAGGCTGCCGCTACCCGGCCAACGAAGCGCGAGTGCTCAGCGCTCGGAATGCCCCGACTCAAAATAGTCGCGCCGCTCGAACAAGCCCGGCTTCACCAGATCGGCAAACGCGCGCGCCTGCGGCGACAGGAACTTTCCCTTGCGCACCACCACGCCATAACTGCGTGGCGGGAAATATTCGCTGAGGTTGCGCACTTCCAGCCGTTCGCGATCCGCCTCGGTCAAACAGATGCCGGTGACGATCGAAATGCCCAGGTCCATCGCCACGTACTGCTTGATGATTTCCCAGCCGCCCACTTCCAGCGCCACCGTGTAGGGCACGCGGCGTTGCTGGAAGACCAGGTCCACCATTCGCCAGGTGGTGAGTCGCTTGGGCGGCAGGATCAGCCCGTAGGGTGAAAGATCCTCCAGCCGCAGCTGCGTGCGTGACGCCAGCGGATGGCCCTTGGCCATGATCAGCATCGGGTCGAAGGAATACACCGGCGCGTAGCTCAGGTCGGTGGGCACATCCAGCATCGACCCGACCGCCAGGTCCACGGTGTCTGAGCGCAGCAGGCTCAGGCCGTCCTTGCCGGTCACGTTGTGCAGCACCAGCTGCACCGCCGGATGGGCGGCGCGGAAGGCCTGCACCAGGGGCGGCAGCAGGTAGAGGATGGTGGAACTGCCGGCCGCCACGTGCAGGTCGCCGCCTTCCAGCCCCTTCAGCCGGTTGCGGAACTCCCCCTCGATGCCGTCTATGCCCTCCACCAGCGGACGGGCCAGCTCGTAGAGCGCCGTGCCGCCGCGGGTCAGCGTGAGGCGCCTGCCCAGGCGCTCGAACAAGGGCGAGCCCATGTCCCGTTCCAGGGCCTGCAGCTGCAGGGTCACCGCCGGCTGGCTGAGGAACAGGGCCTCGGCGGCCCGGGACACTGAGCCCAGGCGGGCCACCTGGCAGAAGGCGCGCAGGGGCTTGAGCCGGTCACCCTTGTAGTAGAAGCGGGGCTTGGCGCCAGCCATAAAGTGTTCTCGATCTATATATTCGATTTGTTAATACATTCTATTGAAACATTTGCTTTGTCAAATTCAAGCGCGCGTTTTACGGTCAAGCCATGGACAACTCCCAGGCTTCCCCAGGCAAAGCCCCCCACGCCGATCCCGTTCCGGGTATCGAACTGGCCGCCCCCGCGTTCGCCGGCCAGGCCGAGCTGCTGACCCCGGCCGCGCTCGATTTCCTGGCCGAGCTGCACCGCCGCTTCGAGGCGACCCGTCAGGCCCGCCTGATCGCCCGCCGCGTCCGCGCCGCGCGTTTTGACGCCGGCGAGCTGCCCGACTTCCGCGAAGACACCCGCGCCATTCGCGAAGCCGACTGGCAGGTCGCCGAGCTGCCGACGGCCCTGCTGGACCGCCGCGTCGAAATAACCGGCCCGGTCGAACCCAAGATGGTGATCAACGCGCTGAACTCCGGCGCGCGGGTCTACATGGCTGATTTCGAAGACTCCACCGCACCCACCTGGGCCAACCTGCTGACCGGCCAGCGCGCCCTGCGCAAGGCCGTGGCGGGCACGCTGGACTGGACGGCGCCCGACGGCGGCAAGCACTACGCGCTTAAGTCCGAAGGCCTGGCCGTGCTGATGGTGCGTCCGCGCGGCTGGCACCTGGATGAAAAACACATCCGCGTGGATGGCGCGCGCCTGTCGGGCTCGCTGTTCGACCTGGGCCTGTTCGCGTTCCACAACGCGGCGGCATTGGCGGCCAAGGACCTCGGCCCCTACTTCTACCTGCCCAAGCTGCAGTGCATGGAAGAAGCGCAACTGTGGGATGACGTCCTGGCCTTCATCGAGGTGCGCCTGGGCCTGCCGATCGGCCAGATGAAAGTGACCGTGTTGATCGAAACCCTGCCCGCCGCGTTCGAGATGGACGAAATCCTGCACGCCCTGCGCGGCCGCATCGCCGGGCTGAACTGCGGTCGCTGGGACTATATTTTTTCCTACCTGAAAACCTTCCGCCGCCATCGTGACAAGGTGTTGCCCGAGCGCGCGCAGCTGACCATGGCCCAGGGTTTTCTCAAGGCCTATGCCGAACAACTGATCCAGACCTGTCATCGCCGCGGCGCGCTCGCCATCGGCGGCATGGCCGCGCAGATTCCGATCAGCGGCGACCCGGAGGCGAATGAAAAGGCGCTGGCCCGCGTCCGCGCCGACAAGCTGCGCTATGTCGGCGCCGGCCACGACGGTACTTGGGTGGCGCATCCCGCGCTGATTCCGCTGGCGCAGGAAATCTTCGATGCACAGATGCCCACGCCCAACCAGCGCCAGGTGATGCGCGAAGACGTGCGTACCACGCGCGACGACCTTATCCGCCCCAGCGTCGGCACCATCACCCGCGCCGGTTTCGACAACAGCGTGGAAGTCTGCGTGCGATACCTCGCCGCCTGGCTCGATGGCCAGGGCTGCGTGCCCATCCACTGGTTGATGGAAGACGCCGCGACCGCCGAAATATCCCGCACGCAACTGTGGCAATGGCTGCACCACGGCGACTTGCATCTCGACGACGGCACGCCGGTGGACTTCACCCTGTTCGATCGCGCGCTGTTGGCGCTGCCCTCGCGCCTGGGCGATCGCATGCGCCTGCCCGGCGGCGAACGCATCAACGACGCGATCTCCCTGCTCGATGAACTCACCCACGCCGACGAACTCGCCGACTTCCTCACCCTCGCCGCCTACGAACGCATTGATTAACTCACCAAGGACATCACCATGAGCAGCACGCTTCCCACCGCCGACCAGTTGCAAGCCGACTGGGCCACCAATCCACGCTGGGCCGGCATCGAGCGCGGTTATCCGGCCGAGGAAGTCGTCCGCCTTCGCGGCACCGTCGCCATCGAACATTCGCTGGCGCGCCTGGGTGCGGACAAGCTGTGGAAGTACCTCGGCGAAAAGCCGTTCGTGAACGCGCTCGGCGCACTCACCGGCAACCAGGCCATGCAGCAGGTGAAGGCCGGCCTCAATGCCATCTACCTGTCCGGTTGGCAGGTCGCTGCGGATGCCAATGTCGCCGGTGAAATGTATCCCGACCAGTCGCTGTATCCGGCCAATTCGGTGCCGTTGGTGGTCAAGCGCATCAACAACACGCTGTTGCGCGCCGACCAGCTCAACCACGCCGAAGGCAACCACGACACCGACTGGCTGCAGCCGATCGTCGCCGATGCGGAAGCGGGATTCGGCGGCGTGCTCAATGCCTTCGAATTGATGAAGTCGATGATCGAAGCGGGCGCCGCGGGCGTGCACTTCGAAGACCAGTTGGCATCCGTGAAGAAGTGCGGTCACATGGGTGGCAAGGTGCTGGTGCCGACGCAAGAAGCCGTGCAGAAGTTGATCGCCGCGCGCCTGGCCGCCGACGTGATGGGCGTGCCGACCCTCATCGTCGCGCGTACCGATGCCGAAGCCGCCGACCTGATCACCTCCGACATCGACCCGAACGACCAAGCCTTCATCACCGGCGAGCGAACGGTGGAAGGTTTCTACAAGACCAAGCCGGGCCTCGATCAAGCCATCAGCCGCGGCATCGCCTACGCGCCTTACGCCGACCTCGTCTGGTGCGAGACCGGCAAGCCGGACCTGGAATTCGCGCGCAAGTTCGCGGCCGCCATCCACGCCAAGTACCCGGGCAAGATGCTGGCCTACAACTGTTCGCCCTCGTTCAACTGGAAGAAGAATCTCGACGATGCGACGATCGCGTCCTTCCAGCACGAGCTGGCCAAGCTCGGCTACAAGTTCCAGTTCATCACCCTGGCCGGCTTCCACTCGCTGAACTACTCGATGTTCAACCTCGCTTACGGCTATGCGCGCAACCAGATGAGCGCCTTCGTCGAATTGCAGGAAGCCGAGTTCGCGGCGGCCGAGCGCGGATTCACTGCGGTCAAGCACCAGCGCGAAGTGGGCACCGGCTACTTCGATTCGGTCACCCAGGCCATCCAGGGCGGCACCAGTTCGACCACGGCGCTGAAAGGTTCCACGGAAGAGGAACAGTTCCAGGACGCACCCGACAAGGCCGCATGAACGGATGAGCGAAATCTACTAATTCGTTGATTTCTTGACTCAAAGCACGGTGGGCCCCTTTTCGGCCCGCCGAGTTTCGTTACACTCGTGGTATTGCCCCCGGCCCCGAGTGTTCGTGAACCAAGTCGACGCCCATTCCCCCAGCCAGGCCCAACGCGGCGAGGCCGGGTTGCTGCCCAGCGTGCTCAATCCCGAGGAGCGGGCGCTGCTGACCAGCGCCGGAAATGCGCGCGCGGTACTGCCGGGCGAACAACTGTTTCGCCGCGGCGACGATGCGCAATCCATGTTCCTGATCGAATCGGGCGAGGTGCGCCTTCGCTTCGAGGACGGCTTGGCGGACAAGATCCTGGGCGCCGGGCAATACTTTGGCGAGCTGTCGGTTTTCGTTGGCCAGCACCTGCGATTCGCCACCGCGGTGGTGGAGTCGGAAGGCGTGCTGTTCGAAATCTCGTCCGATGCGTTCTCGCGACTGATCGATCGCGCGCCGGCTGCCATCGCCCGCTTCATGCAGCGCAGCTTCACCTACCTGGTCACCGGCGAGCAGCAACTGATGCAAAGCCTGCGCCGGCGCAACGAAGACCTGATGCAGACGCTCGACACCCTGCGCCAGACCCGCAGCGAGTTGTCCGTCGCGCAGCAACTGGTGCGATCGGACGACCTCACAGGTCTGTCCAACCGCCGCGGCCTGTATCGTTTCCTGGACGAAAGTTCGCGCTACCCGATGGTGGGCAAGCGCCTGGCGCTGCTGCTGATCGACATCGACCACTTCAAGCGGCTCAATGACATGAGTGGTCATCTGGCCGGCGATTCGGCCCTGCGCGCGGTGGCCGACGAGGTCCGACGCATCGCCGGGCCCCTGGAATTGCCCTGTCGGCTGGGCGGCGATGAATTTGCCCTGGTGCTGCGCGTCGCCGACGAAGGCGACCTCGCCAACCGCGCCTTGGGCCTGATTGCCGCCATCCGCGCCCTGCGCTTGCCCAGCCTGCGCGAACAGACCCTCAGCATCAGCGTGGGCGGCGTGTTTTGCGCCGACCCCGGCGGCTGGTCGGCCTGGTATAGCCAGGGCGACCTGGCGCTGTACGAGGCGAAAAGCCGCGGAGGCGACCGCTGGAGACTCGCACTCTAGGGCGTCTCGTTGTCCTCACCGGGGCCAATTTACCGTTCCCCGTATTACATAGACGTCAGCGCAGGTCATGATCCCCAAGCCAAGCAGTTCGCCCCGGGCGTCCGTCGGCAGCACCGTCACGCCCATGTTGCGTGCCGTGCTGCTGGCCGACCTGGTGGACTCGACGGCCTTCATCGAAAGATTCGGCGATGCCCGAGCGGCGGTGGCACTGCAGCGTCTCGACTTGCAGATCCGCGACTTGCTGGAGTTCACCGGGGGCCGCCTGATCGACAAGGCCGACGGCCTGCTGGCGATTTTCGAACGCCCCATCCAGGCCGTCGATTTTGCGCTGCGTTACCAGCAGGCCCTGCGTCACTTCAGCAGTAGCGAAGGCTCTACCCTCACGGCGCGGGTCGGCATCCATGTTGGCGAGCTGATGACGTGGAGCAATTCCGACCATGCCGTGGCCGCGGGCGCCAAGCCGCTGGAAGTAGAGGGCCTTGCCAAACCGGTCGCTGCCCGCCTGATGTCGCTGGCCTTGCCGGGCCAGATCCTGATCTCGAGCATGGCGCAGAGTCTGGCGCAGCGCGCCCAGGCCGAACTGGGCGAACGCACGCAACGCCTGCGCTGGATAGTGCATGGCCGCTATCGCTTCAAGGGCGTGCCCGCGCCCCTGCTGGTGCACGAAGTGGGCGAGGTCGGATTCGCGCCCCTGGTCGAGCCGCCGTCGGGCCTGAAGGCCTGGCGTGAACTGCCCGTGTGGCGTCGTCCGCCGGTGGTGGCAGCCGAGCTATTGCTGTTCCTGCTGGTCGGTGGCTTCTACGCCTATAGCGTGCTGCGCAGTCCGCCGGCCGTGGCCTTCAGCGAACGCGACTGGGTCGTGATCGGCGACATGAGCAACTTCACCGCCGATCCGCGCCTGGAGGACTCGCTGGAAACGGCGTTCCGCATCGGACTGGAACAATCGCGGTTCGTGAACATCGTGCCGGAACTGAAGGTGCGCAGCGCGCTCGACCGGATGGGCCGCAGCAACCAGACCTCGATCGATCGCGTCATTGGCAGCGAAATCGCGATCCGCGAAGGGGCCCGCGTACTTTTGTTGCCCACCGTTGCCGAAGTGGGCGGCAAGATGCGCGTCAGCATCGAGGTGGTCGATCCCAACACGCAGGCCACGGTGTACGCCGAGTCTGCCGAAGGCCGTGGCGTTCAATCGCTGCTCGGCTCGATGGACACGGTTGCGACCAACATGCGGGAAAAGTTTGGCGAATCGGTCAAGGACATCGAGGCCGACAGCAAGCCCTTGCCCGAGGCAACCACCAGTGACCTGAACGCGCTGCGTGCGTACAGCCTGGGGCAAAAATTGCGCGGCGAAGGCCGCCTGGAAGAGGCAATCGCCCTGCACGAAGAAGCGATCAAGCTCGACCCGAATTTTGCGATGGCTTACATCGGCCTGGCGAAACTGCGCCTGGCCGCGGGGGACGACCAGGCCTATTACCGCTTGCTCGCAAAGGCGAAGCTGCTTCGTTCCCGGTTGACCCATCGGGAGATGTTGTTTCTCGACGCCAACCTGGCCACCTACGGCCCAGCTTCCGAAGCCCTCGCCAAGTGGCGCCTGTTATCGAGTCTTTATCCCGATGAATACCAGGGCTATTACAACTACAGCCTGACCTCCTGGTATCACAGCTTCCGGTACAAGGAAGCGCTGGATTTCCTGCGCCCCGCGCTGGTAGCGCGGAACCCGAGACTGCGTTCGGCGTACTACCTGCAGGGCGTGCTTCAGTTGATTGGCGAACAGCCCGCAGATGCCCTGGCGTCTTTCCAGACTTACGAATCGCTGGGCGGGGTGGGCTTCAACCGCAACTATGCGGAAGCATTCGCCGTGCTGCGTCGCTATGACGAAGCGGAAAAGCAGCTGGCCACGCAGAGGCGTACCAATGTCGCCAATGCCGATATCCCGATGCGGGCAGACGAAGTCCTGTTTCCCCTGGATCGCGGGCGTTGGGACGAAGGCATGGCGGCGATGGCGCGGCTCGTCGTCGATTCGCATGGCGCGTCTGCTGACACTGTCAGGCGAATGCGCCTGATGCAGCTGTCGCTGCTGGCGATTTCGGGCGACTCACATTTGACTCCCGACCTGCAAGCCTTCGTCGCGAACCAATCAGAATGGTTGGAGAAGGGAACTGCGCTCACCCGGATCGGAGACACATTCTCCGTGCTCGTGGCGGGCGCGCTCGCCACGGCGAACGGTGACCCCGCGCTCGGGCGCCGCGCCCTGGCCCTGGCGAAGACGCGGGCGCTGCAGGCCGGTTATCCGTCGATGACCAACGCGGTCGCCATGCTCGAGGCCGAGCTGCTTATCGAGCAGGGCAAGCCTGAGCGGGCCGTCGAGATGCTGCAGCCGCTGCACGATGGCAACGAGCTGTACCTCAGCCATGAAGTGATGATGCGTGCGCTCGCCGCAAGCGGTCGCAACCTGGAAGCGGCGAAGGAAGTGGCCTGGTTGTCGAACCACCGCGGCCGGGCCTATGCCGAGTTCAATATCGACCAGGTTTCGAACGGCGCCAATGTGGTGTACAGCAACCTGGCCTTGTTGTCGGGCGCCGAATTCCTGGCGGCCGCCAAACAACTCGAGCCCGCGCGCGCCCGGCGGGACGAGTTCCTGCGTTACTGGCCCAATGCCCGGACCACGCCCTTCCTGCAGGCCCGCCTGGATAGGCTGGACGCAGCCCTGGAAGCCCCGCCAGCGCACAAATCCTGATCCGGCGGCGCGGCCCATGGCCGGGCCGCCCACGGCCGGTCGCGTATCCGGCGCAGATATAGAACGGGTGGTAAAAAAGCACGGAAGCATAGCCGGTCCGTTGGTATTCGT
>JANNWV010000015.1:0-15379 GCA_031408815.1 Gammaproteobacteria bacterium | reverse complement strand
GAGATCCCGGACGAAGAGGCCGAGAAGATCACCTCCGTCCAGCAGGCGATCGATTACATCAAGGCCCACGTCAAGGCCTGATCGCGAACCGCTTTTCCATGGCAGGGCCGCGCTTGCGCGGCCCTGCCTGTTTACAGCGCCGGGCGACATGCCCGAACCAGATTCGCGCCAACCTCATCCGCGGAGCCTTGCCATGAGTTCACGTCGCGTCGTCGTCACCGGAATGGGCATCGTCTCGCCGGTCGGCAACACCCTCGCCACCGCCTGGGACAGCATCTGCAACGGTCGTTCCGGCATCGGTTCGATCAGCCACTTCGACACCACCGGCTACACCGCGAAGATCGCCGGCGAAGTCCGTGATTTCGACGCCAAGTCCTGGGTCAATCCCAAGGACGCGAAGAAGATGGACACCTTCATCCACTACGGCCTGGCCGCAGCGATGATGGCCATGGAAGACGCAGGGCTGGAAATCACCGATGCCAATGCCGAGCGCGCCGGCGTACTGATCGGTTCGGGCATCGGCGGCGTGCGCGGCATCGAGGAAACCGCGATTGCATTGCACGAGGGCGGTCCGCGCAAGGTATCCCCGTTCTATGTGCCGAGCACCATCATCAACATGGTCTCGGGGCAGTTGTGCATCATCAAGGGCTTCAAGGGCCCGAATTTTTCTGCCGTGTCGGCCTGCGCGTCGTCCAACCATTCGATTGGCATGGCAATGCGCATGATCCAGTATGGCGATGCCGACATCATGGTCGCGGGCGGCGCCGAACACGGTTGCACGCCAACCTCGGTGGCGGGCTTCTGTTCGATGAAGGCCTTGTCCACCCGCAATGAAGAACCCACGCGCGCCAGCCGTCCATGGGACCGCGACCGCGACGGCTTTGTGCTGGGCGATGGCGCCGGCATCCTCATCCTCGAAGAGTACGAATCGGCGAAGGCGCGCGGCGCCCGCATCTATTGCGAACTGGTCGGCTTCGGCGCCAGTTCCGACGCGTACCACATGACCGCGCCCAGCGAAAACGGTGACGGCCCGGCGCGCTGCATGGCGATGGCCCTGCGTGACGCGAAGCTCAATCCCGACCAGGTCGAATACCTCAACGCGCATGGCACGTCCACGCCGCTCGGCGACTTGGCAGAAACCCAAGCCATGAAGCGCGCGCTCGGCGACCACGCCTTCAAGACCATGGTCAGTTCGACCAAATCCATGACCGGCCACTTGCTGGGCGCCGCCGGCGGCGTCGAGGCGATCTTCTCCATCCTCGCCCTGCACCACGGCATCATCCCGCCGACCATCAACCTGGAAAATCCAGGTGAAGGTTGCGATCTCGATTACGTGCCCAATGTCGCGCGGGAAAAGAAAATCGACGTCGCGATGTCCAACGGCTTCGGATTCGGCGGCACCAATGGCACGCTGGTGTTCAAGCGCCTCTGAATGACGAACCACGGCCCGCGATGACTTTCCAACGCGAGTTGTCGTCCGACCTCGACCTGCTGGCCCTGCATCGGCTCGACCCGGTGCGCTATCCGTTGTTGCTGGAAAGTGTCGCCGGCGGCAATGCGCTGTCGCGATGGGATTTGTTGCTGGTGGCCGACGGCGGGGGCCTGCGCCTGGATGTCGACGGCATCACCCGACGCATGGATGGCGAGGCAGTGGCAGGCGCGTTCCTCGATTGCCTCGATGCCGAGTGGAAGCAACACCAGGCCGGACTGGCTGGCGCATCCAGCCCGGGTGACCCCGCCGAAGCGCCGAGCGCAGCGATCGAGCTGCCGTTTCGCGGCGGCTGGGGACTGTTCCTCGCCTACGAACTCGCCGCGCAGATCGAACCCGTGCTCCGGCTTCCGCCAGCACCCGGACCCTTGCCCGTTGCGCTGGCACTGCGTTGTCCGGCGGTCGTCGCGCGCGATCGCAGCACCGGCCGCTGCATCGGATTTTGCGAAGCCGGTGGCGGGACCTTGCTCGATGACGTCTCGCGTGACATTGCACGAATTCCCGGAGCGTTTGCGCCTGCGCCTTGGCAGGCGCCGGCATCGATCATCGAAGACGAACCGCGGCGCTTCCTCGATGGCGTCGCGCGGGTACACGAGTACCTTCGCGACGGCGATGTCTTCCAGGTCAACCTGTCGCGAGGATGGAACGCTGTCTTCGACCAGCCGCCCCGGCCGGATGCGCTATATGCGCGGCTTCGCGAGGCCAATCCGGCGCCCTTCGCAGGCTTGCTGGTGCAGCCGGGCTGGGCGCTTGCCAGCTCATCGCCGGAGCGCCTGGTATCGGTGCGCGGCGACAGCGTGCAGACGCGTCCCATCGCCGGCACGCGGCCGCGCATCGCCGGCGACGACGAGCAGCTTCGCATCCAGGAACTGGTGGGCCATCCGAAGGAGCGCGCCGAGCACGTCATGCTGATCGACCTGGAGCGCAACGACCTCGGCCGCGTCTGCCAGGCCGGCAGCGTGGAGGTCGATGAGCTGATGATCGTCGAGAGTTACACCCACGTGCACCACATCGTCTCCAACGTGCGCGGTACGCTGCGCCCGGGCGTAACGCCCGGGCAGGTGATTGCGGCCGTGTTCCCCGGCGGTACCATCACCGGGTGCCCGAAGGTGCGCTGCATGCAGATCATCGCCGAGCTTGAAGGCGAAGGACGCGGGCCCTACACGGGCGCAATGGGCTACCTCAATCGCGATGGCGACATGGACCTGAATATCCTCATCCGCAGTGCCTGGCTCGCCGGTAACCAACTGCAACTGCGCGCGGGCGCCGGCCTGGTGGTCGACTCGATCGCTGAAGCCGAGCTCGATGAAACGCGCGCCAAGGCCCGTGGGCTGATGCGGGCGTTGGATCCGGCATGAATGCGATCATCCTGAGCGACGGCAAGGTCGTGCCGCACCTCGACCCGAGAGATCGTGGCCTTGCCTATGGCGATGGCGTCTTCGAGACGCTCCTGGTCAACAAGGCGCTGCCCGTGTGGTGGAGCCGCCACTGGAATCGGCTACTTCGCGGCGCGACGTCACTGGGTATTCCGGCGCCGTCCGAAGACGCCGTGCGCCGTGCCTGCGCCACGCTGATGAAGGCCGAGCCCGGCGCATGTGTGCTGAAGATCATTTGCACGAGGGGCGTCGGCGGCCGTGGCTACCGCCCCCCGGCAACGGCGACGCCGACCGTCATCGTGTCCACCTATCCGGCGCCCGATCCGGTGGGGCCGGTGGATTTGCGCTGGTGCCAGACGCCCTGGGCCATCCAACCGCGCCTGGCCGGCATCAAGCACCTGAACCGGCTCGAACAAGTATTGTCGCGCGCGGAATGGGACGAGCCCGAAATTTTCGACGGCATCGTTCGTGACACCGAAGACCGCGTCGTCAGCGCTACCTCCGCCAACCTGTTTGCGCTGGTCAGCGGCCGATGGCTGACGCCGCGGCTCGATCGCTGCGGCATCGCCGGCATCGTCCGCGGCTGGCTGCTGGACGAGGTGCCCGAAGCCGCGCAGGCAGACCTGAGCGCGGTTGAGGTCAGCCACGCCGAGGCCCTTTTTCTCTGCAACGCCGTGCGCGGTATCCTTCCCGTTCGCCGGCTCGGCCTGCGCGAGTGGCCCGTGCATCCTGCCGTCACCGCGCTGCGCCGCAAGCTGGCGATCGCGAATCCTGCCTTTGTCTTCGAGGAGTCCTGATTGGCCGCCCATCTCAAGCACGGACGACTCAAGCTCGCCTTTGCCATCGCGATCATCGTCGTCGCAGTCGCCACCACCATCGTCTGGCAGCGCACGCAGGGATTCGCCCAGCGTGCCCTGGTGCTCGACCAGGCCGAGCGTGTCCTGGTGATCGAACGCGGCGACGGCTTCAACGCCGTGCTGCGGAAATTGCGCGCGCAGGGCGTGCTGCAGGGCAGCGACCTGGAATGGAAACTGCTGTCGCGCGAAATGGGCGTGGCCGGGCGCATGCAGGTGGGCGAGTACTCGATCACGTCGGGACTGACGCCGCGCGAGATCCTCGACCGACTGTCGAAGGGCGAGGTCATCCAGCGCAAGTTCACCATCGTCGAAGGCTGGAGCTTCCGCGACTTGCGCAGCGCGCTCGATGCCGATGCCTTGATCAAGCACAGCACCCAGGGCCTGTTAGATGCGCAGGTCATGGAAAAACTTGGACGTAGCGGCGTGTTTCCGGAAGGCCGCTTCCTCCCGGAAACCTACGTGTATACGCGCGGCACCGATGACATCGCCGTGCTTGATCGCGCCGCGAAAGCAATGGACGAGGCCCTGGCCGCCGCCTGGGAATCGCGCAAGGCCGACCTGCCGCTGGCATCTCCGGACGCAATGCTCACCCTCGCGTCCATCGTCGAAAAGGAAACCGGACTGGCCAGCGAACGACCTCAGATAGCCGGCGTGTTCGTGCGTCGCCTGGAACTGGGCATGCGCCTGGAAACCGACCCCACCATCATCTACGGCATGGGCAGCAGTTACGCCGGCAATATCCGCAAGCGCGACCTGCAAACCGATACGCCGTACAACACCTACCTGCGTGGCGGCTTGCCACCCACGCCCATCGCGATGCCGGGCAAGGCGGCCCTGGACGCCGTGGCGCATCCTGCCGATGGCGATGCCATCTTCTTCGTGGCGCGCGGCAACGGCGCGCATTATTTTTCCGCCACCTATGCCGAACATTCGGCGGCCGTGCGCAAGTACCAGTTGAAGCGATGATGCCTGCCAGCGTGCGCCCGGGATTCCTGGTTTCCATCGAGGGCGGCGAAGGCGCCGGCAAGTCCACCGTGCGCCAAGCCTTGCAGCAATCGCTCACCCGCCGTGGCCTGGAAGTCGTGTTGGCCCGGGAACCCGGCGGCACGGTCGCGGGCGAAGCGATCAGGCAATTGTTGCTGGACCCGTCGGGCAAGCTGGCCGCCGAAACCGAACTCCTGCTGATGTTCGCCTCGCGCGCGCAGTTGGTTCGCGAAGTAGTGCAGCCGGCCATTGCCCGCGGCGCAGTGGTACTGACCGATCGCTTTACCGATGCGAGCTTCGCCTACCAGGGCGGTGGCCGCGGCATTCCAATGGGCATCATCGCCGAGCTTGAACGCTGGGCCGCGCTGATCAAGCCCGACCTGACCTTCCTGCTCGATGTCGGTGTTGAGGTTGGCCTTTCGCGCGCTCGCTCGCGCGGCGCGGAACTCGATCGCATCGAATCGGAGAAGCTTGATTTCTTCGAGCGGGTCCGTGCCACCTATCGCGCGCGTGCCGCTGCCGAACCGGCGCGATATCGCGTGGTGGATGCGGCGCAGTCGCCCGAACAGGTCAGCGGCGAAGCGATCCGGATATTGACCGACTGGCTGGATGCGCGGGCGTGAACCTGTCCGCATGGCAGCGGCGGATTTTCGATGCGGCCGTGCAGTCGCACGCCCAGGGCCGCCTGGGCCACGCCCTGTTGTTGTCCGGGCCGGCCAGCCTGGGCAAGCGCCAGGTAGCCGAGGCCATCGCGCAGCGCTTGCTGTGCAGCTCGCCACGCAGTGATGGCTTCGCCTGCGGCGCCTGCCGCAGTTGCCAGCTGTTTCCCGCCCAACAGGTCGGTCTTGCGGTCACCCAGGCGCATCCCGACCTGCAGCGCATCGGACTTGAGCCCAACGAAAAAGGCGACAAGCTGCGCACCGAAATTTCAGTCGACCAGGTGCGCCGCCTGGGCCAGTGGTTCTCGCTGACGCCGCAACTGGGCGGCGCGCAGGTC
Source organism: Gammaproteobacteria bacterium (assembly GCA_031408815.1). Taxonomy (GTDB): domain Bacteria; phylum Pseudomonadota; class Gammaproteobacteria; order Xanthomonadales; family Xanthomonadaceae; genus Arenimonas. The sequence continues at coordinate 9,676 of JANNWV010000015.1, read as the reverse complement.
GCGCTTATCGATCCGGCCGACCTGATGAATGCCTCGTCGGGCAATGCCTTGCTCAAGACGCTCGAAGAGCCGGCTCCGAATCGTTTCCTGTTGCTGGTGACATCGCGCCCGGGCCGATTGCCCGCGACTATCCGCAGCCGATGCCAGAAACTCGAATTTCGCCTGCCGTCCAACGACGAAGCGCTCGAGTACCTGGCAGCCGAAGGCTTGCGAGGACCCGAAGCGCTGGCCGCGCTGTCGGCCGCGCGCGGCAATCCTGGCCAGGCGGCGGCATGGCTGCGCGATGGCATCGGGCAACTGCGAGGCGAGGTCGTCGACAGCCTCAATGCCGTGGGTTCCGGCCGGGCCGGACCGGTGGAGACTGCACAACGTTGGCTGGCCGACGAAAATGCGGAACTCAGGCTCCGTTTTGCCGCGGAATTGGCGGTGGAGGGGGCGGCTTCGGGTTTTCAGCGGCCACTGGCCGGGCGCTCGGTGTTGACTGTGCCGGGGGATTTTTCCAGCATTTCGAATTGGTTCGATTCCATCAACCGGACCCGCGAACAACTCAAGGCGCCGCTACGCAACGACCTGGTGCTTGCAGGACTGCTGCGCGAATGGCGTACCATGTTCGAAACGGGCCGATGATGCACACGGCTGCAACCCGGAGACTGGAACGATGATTGGTGGCGCAGGCGCAAGGCAGGGCATTCTCTCGCTGGCCATCAAGGACAAGGCGCAGCTTTACGGCGCGTACATGCCTTTCCTGAAAGGCGGCGGCATCTTCATCCCCACCAACCGTCGTTACACCTTGGGCGATGAAGTCTTCCTGCTGTTGTCCCTGCCCGAAGACAAGGACCGCCTGCCGGTCGCCGGCAAGGTCGTGTGGATCACGCCGCCGGGATCGCAAGGCAATCGCGCCGCCGGCATCGGCGTGCAGTTCAGCGACTCAGCCGAAGCCGAGACGGTGAAAGGCAAGATCGAGACCATGCTGGCCGGCACCCTCGAATCGGACAAGCCGACGCACACGATGTGAGTCGACATTCCTGGCTGCTGCACGTGATGTGGTCCGCGGCCAGTCTGCTGCTGGCAGCAAACAGTAGCTCAGCCGCGACCACCCACTCGACCGACGATCAGGTCGTGCGGCAGTCCTTCGCGATTGACGTACCCGTCCTTCCCACCCTCGATGGGCGCGGCAATGAAGCACCGATCGTGATCGTCGCGCCAAATGCCGCCGAGCGTCGGCGGCGCGCCCGCCGACTGTCGCGGGCACCGCTGGCGCGCGAGCGGTTCACCAATGCCGACGGCAGCATCACATTAGTCTTGCGCAACCTGCTGCACGCACCAGTGACCGTGGTGCTCGAGCCGGGTGTGGGTCGAGGGGCAACGGTGCAGATGTTGTCTCCGCTGCACATCACGATTGGGCCCCTGAAGCCGCTCGAAGTCGCGAGGGTTCGCGGTATCAATCCGCTGGAGCCGGGCGAAGCATTATTCAGCTACTCCGCTGTGATCGGCGAGCCGACGGCCGAGCACGACGACAACGTCATCTACGCATGGCCGTTCCCGCCGTCGGCGGTGGCCCGCCTCAGCCAAGGTCCGAACGGCCCCACGCACCGTGACCGTTTCTCGCGTCATGCCATCGACCTGGCGGTTCCCGAAGGAACGCCGGTATTAGCTGCGCGGGCCGGGGTGGTCGTTTTCCTGGAAAGTCGCTACTACGAATCCGGCCTGGATTTCGACAAGTTTCTGGAGCGCTCCAACCAGGTCAGGCTTCTGCACGACGACGGCAGCATGGGCTCGTACGGTCATCTATTTCCAGACAGCATCGACCTGGAGCCCGGGCAGCGCGTCGAAGTGGGCGAACAGATCGGCCTCTCGGGCAACACTGGTTACTCCAGCGGCCCGCACCTGCATTTCGTCGTGTTGCTCCACCGCAAGATGGGGATGGAGTCGGTGCCGTTCCGCATGCGCGGCGTGGACCTTTAGGTTCAGGGAAGCAGCAGCATCCGGATCACCATCCAGGCGCCCATCGCGCCCACCGCGAACAACAGGGCAATGCGGATGCGCGAGAGCCGCGCCGAATCCGACGCCTTCGCCGGCTCGCGGAACTGCAATACCTCGGGCACGTATGAACTGGCAGGTGCGCCTTCTTCCAGCCCCATGTCGTGCAGCATCTCCCGCGCGCGCTTGTAGTCTTCCGATTTGATTACCCAGATCGCCGGCAGGTTGGCATTCTTGTTCTTCTCGACATAGCTGAATTCGCGGCGGCTTACCTTCTTGTAGCCGCGCCCTTCGCTGATCTTGTGCTCGATGCCGGCCTCGTCGAACAACTTGGCGACGGCTTCGACATTCTCCAGTCGCGGTGAACTGAACATCTGGCGCATCAGTGGGCCTCGCTGTCTTCGGGCAGGACGCGGATCAATCCTTCCTGCGCCACCGATGCGACCAGCTTTCCGTCCCGCGTGTAGATCAGGCCGCGGGCCAGGCCGCGCGCATTGCCGGCGGTCGGGCTGTCGAGCGAATAAAGCAACCAGTCGTCCACGCGGAACGGACGATGGAACCACATCGCATGGTCGAGCGAGGCCATCTGCACGTTCGGCTGGTAGTAGCTGATGCCGTGCGGAAAGGTAGTGGTGCCGAGCAGATAGAAATCGGAGGCATAGGCCAGCAGCGCGCGATGCAGTTCCGGCGCGTCGCCGACCTTGTCGGTCAGGCGGAACCAGACCTGCTGGTAGGGCGGGCGCTTCGGCGGCTTGACCTCGTCGCGAGGATAGATCGGCCGCATTTCGAACGGACCCATGCGCGACAGCCAACGCTGCATTTTCGCGGGCAGCTTCTCCATGATTTCGGGCGATGGGGCAACGGTCGGTTCGACGTCTTCCGGCTGCGGCACTTCAGGCATGTTGAACTGGTGCTCGACGCCCGGCTCGACCTTCTGGAAGGACGAGGCGAACACCAGGATCGGCTGCCCATGCTGGATCGCCGTGACACGGCGCACCGAAAAACTGTGTCCGTCGCGGGCCCGATCCACGTCGAAGATGATCGGCGCGTTGATGTCACCGGCGCGCAGGAAATAGGCGTGGATGGAATGCACGCTGCGGCCCGCTTCCACCGTCTGCTGCGCCGCCGACAAGGACTGGCCCAGCACTTGGCCGCCAAACACATACTTGGTGCCGATGTCGCGGCTTTGGCCGCGGAACAGGTTGTCTTCCAGCCGCTCCAGCGTGAGCAGGGCGACGAGTTCAGATACGACGGATTCGGTCATGGGGGCTCCGGACGACTGCTGCAATTGTACCGTCGCGGGCTGGAGCAGGGGCTCAGGGCGTGAAGCGCTTCAGCTTGCCTTCGGCCAGGACCCTGTCCCAGGGAAATAGCGGGCCCGGGTCACGCTTGCGCGAAACCTGCCGCGTCGGGTCGTCGCTCGCCGCCACCCGCGTCGTGTCCAGGTCTTCGTGCCCGGCGATGTATTCGAGCCCGGGCAGTTCCCTTCGCAGTGAGCCGAGCAGTGCCACCAGCGCGCGCACCTGCGCTTCGGTGTAGGGCTCGGTCATTGCCTGGTGGCGCGAATGGAGCCAGTCGGGAAAGCGGCCGATGTTCACCAGTTCGATACCGATCGATCGGGGGTTGTAACCACGCGTGTGGTGGGCGATGCGGGTAGGGCGGACGAACAGGTGCACCGCGCCGTCGCGATCGATGTAGTAATGGCCACTGTTGCCGGTGCCGGATTCATGCAACTGGCGCTCGCCGTACTCACGCGCGATGGCCAGGTCCGGCAGTTCGGTGCAATGCATCACCACCAGGTCGATCTGCCCGGCAGGACGCTGGTCGAGCCGCGCTTCGTAGGGAAGCGGCCAGACGTGGACGGCGGGCGGCGGCGGGTCGACGCTCATGGCTGCATGTTAACATTGCGACCACTGCGGAGCCTTCCATGTCGCTGCCTCCTTCCGATTCGCCGCTCGGCATCCTGATGTCCAGCCTGCCTCGCGCAGGCCGCGTGGAATGGATCGGCCTGCGTCCGCAACGCGATGTCGAGATGGTGGCCGTTCCTGACGTGCTCGCGATTGCGGGCAAGGGATTGCAGGGCGATCGCTATGGCAGCGGCAGCGGCAAGCGTGGCATCACGCTGATCCAGGCCGAGCACCTTCCCGCCATCGCCGCGCTTGCAGGCCGCGACCGCGTCGCGGCCGCACTGCTGCGGCGGAATGTCGTGGTATCGGGCATTCCGCTCGTCGCGTTGAAGGGGCGGCGATTCCGCATCGGCGAAATATTGCTCGAAGGCACCGACGACTGCGACCCGTGTTCGCGAATGGAAGCGGCGCTGGGTCCGGGCGGTTACAACGCAATGCGCGGGCATGGTGGACTTTGCGCGCGCATCCTCGAAGGCGGCCAGCTTCGCTTGGGTGACGCCGTGCTGCCGATGCCGGCCGACGCCGGGTGAACGGACACGTCATCATTTCGCACGGGCTGCAGAGCAGTCCCGAAGCGACCAAGGCCACCGCCATCGCGAAAGTTGCACGATCGCTTGGCTGGACGACCGAGATTCCGGATTACCGCGACCTCGATGCCGCCAGTGAATTGGGCGACGTGTTGTCACGCATCGAACGCCTGCGCCGCGCAGGGACGCGCAAGTGTCGCGGGAGGCAGGATGCCGGAAGCGACCGCCGCGCCGTCGCTGGCTCGCGCACACCGTTGGTGCTGGCAGGATCGAGCATGGGTGCCTTCATCTCCGCGCGTGTCTCGCTTGCCGTGGACGTACAGGGCCTGTTCCTGATGGCGCCGCCGACCCAGCTTGAAGGCTACGACATCGTGCTGGAGGCAGCCCCGGTGCCCACCTGCATCGTGCATGGCTGGCATGACGAACTGATTCCCGCCGGCGAAGTCGTGCGTTGGGCGCAATCGCGCAGCGACCATCTGGTGTTGGTCAACGATAGCCATCGGCTGGCCGACCATGTCGAGTTCTGCGCGCAGGAATTCGGCCGCTTCATGCAAGGGCTTGCGTGAAATTCTTCGTCGCCTGCGCCAAGGGACTGGAATACCTGCTGGTGGACGAGTTGCTGGCCATGGGCGCCACCCGCGCCACGGCCGCGACCGCCGGCGCGAATGTCGAAGGCGTGGATGCGATCGCCTATCGCGCCGCCATGTTCTCGCGCCTGGCCAGCCGCGTGCTTTGGCCGCTGGCCGAGTTCGATTGCGAAAACGAGGCTGATCTCTACCAGGGCGTGCACGAGCTCGACTGGTCCGCCCATGTGGCGCCGGAAGGCACACTGGCCGTGGATGCGCATGTCTCCGGACCCACGCTCACCCACGAGCGCTTTGCCGCGCAACGCATCAAGGACGCGGTGGTGGACCGGATTCGCGCCAGCCATGGCGTGCGGCCATCGGTCGATGTTGACGCGCCGGATCTTCGGCTCAACTTCGCGCTGCGCAAGGGCCGGGGCTTCCTGTCCGTGGACCTCGGCGGTGGCGCACTGCATCGCCGCGGCTGGCGCCAGTCGCAAGGTGACGCACCGCTGAAGGAAAATCTCGCCGCCGCGATGCTGGTGCGTGGCCAGTGGCCGCGCATTCATTCCGAAGGCGGCGCCTTGCTCGACCCGATGTGCGGCAGCGGCACGCTGTTGATCGAAGGCGCACTGATGGCAGCCGATGAAGCGCCGGGGCTGCTGCGCTGGCGCGGCCAGCAACCCAGCCGCTGGCTGCGTTTCGATACGCGCGCGTGGTCGGCGCTTGAAGCCGAGGCGAAGGCTCGCGCCGCCGCGGGGCGTGCGGCACTCAAGCCGGTCTTCTTCGGCGCCGACAGCGACCCGAAAGCGCTGCACGCCGCCATGGGCAACGCCGATCGTGCTGGCGTGGGTGAACTGATCCGCTTCGATCGCAAGCCGATTGCCAATCTCACCGCGCCCGCATTTGATCGCGGACTGGTAGCCTGCAATCCGCCCTATAACCAGCGACTTGCCGCGGACACCGACCTCTATCGTGAAATCGGCGATGCCCTGCGCAAGGCCGTTCCGGAATGGCGCGCCGCGCTGTTGTGCGGCAATGACGAACTCGCGCATGCCACCGGATTGCGCGCGTCGAAGAAGTACACGATGCACAACGGCACCATCGAATGCACGCTGGTGCTGTGTGATCCGATCCAGCCGCCGCTGCGCGAACCCAAGCCGGTCGCGGCGCTTTCCGACGGCGCTGCCATGGTCGCCAACCGCCTGCGCAAGAACCTCAAGCGCTTCAAGAGCTGGCGCACCCGCAACGGCATCGACTGTTACCGCGTGTACGATGCCGACCTTCCCGAATATTCGGCCGCCATCGACCTGTACCAGGAACTCGATGGCGCGCGCAGGCAGTTCCTGCACGTGCAGGAATACGCCGCACCCGACACCATTCCCGAGGCCGACACGCGCCGGCGCTTCGGCGAATTGCTGGCCGCACTGCACGACGTGTTTCCGGTGCCGCGCGAGCAAGTGGTGGTAAAGACGCGGCTGCGCGGCAAGGGCGGCAGCAAGTATGGCCGCCTCGACAAGACCGGCGATTTCTTCATCGTCGCCGAAGGCCCGGTGAAGCTGCGCGTCAATCTGCAGGATTACCTCGATACCGGCGTCTTCCTCGACCATCGCCCCCTGCGCCTGCGCATCGGCGCCGAAGCGCGAGGCAAGCGCTTCCTCAATCTGTTCAGTTACACCGGCGCGGCCACGGTGCATGCCGCAGTCGGCGGCGCCGTGCAGACCACCAGCGTGGACCTGTCGGCAACCTATCTTGACTGGGCCGCCAAAAACCTCGCATTGAACGGCGTGGATGGCCCCGAGCATCGGCTGGTGCAGGCAGACGTGCCGCAATGGCTCGAAAATGACGGCAACCAGTACCACCTGATCTTTTGCGACCCGCCGACCTTCTCCAATTCAGCGCGTGCCGAGGATTTCGATACGCAGCGCGACCATCCGCGACTGTTGCGCGCGGCGATGGCTCGGCTCGCGCCCGGCGGGCTGCTGTTGTTCTCGAACAATTTCCGGCGCTTCAAGCTCGACGATGCCGCGCTTGCCGAATTCGCCAGCGTCCGCGAAATCAGCAAGCAGACCATCGACGAGGATTTCGAAAGAAACCCGCGCATCCATCGTGCCTGGGAATTACGACGCCTTTGACTTGCGCTCGGCCTTGCGCCGCTTGCGCTCGGCCGCGCGGTCGTCGACCGCCTGCTTGTATTCGGCCTTGCTGATCAGCTGCATGCGCTCGATCTTGCAGGGATAGTCGCGGGTCAGGATGGCGTCGCCGAGGTTGCCGCAGACGCGGCCGCTGACCGGGTCGCCGCGGAATACCAGCAAGGACGAGAAACCCAGCGAGGTGCAGGCGCTGGCGACTTCGATCCGGTATTTGTTGCGGCCTGCGTCCACCAGGATCGTGCGGTCGTCCAGTTCGACCCAGCCACGGGCGAAGTTGGGGTCCAGGCATTGGGCGCCACGAAGGATGGGGGTGTCAGCAGAACCTGCGCTGGCTGACGTCGCCAGCCCCATGGCCAAAACCGATGCGAACGCCGGGATTTTCATGCTGCCTCCATGGTCGCCAGGCACCATTGTGCACTGGCCCGATTAACCCGGGCGAAATGTCCGTGCAGGCATTATGCTCGGGACATGGCAGCCAAGATCGACATCAACAAACCCCAGCCCGCAGGCTGGACGTTTTTTCGCCAGTGGCTCAAGAACCCACTCGGCGTCGCCGCGATCTCACCTTCGAGCAAGCAGTTGGCGCGGCAGATGATGTCGCAGCTGCCGCGCGCCTCGCGCCGGGTGATCGAGCTCGGCGGCGGCACCGGTGTATTCACCCAGGCGCTGCTGGACCATGGCATCGCCCCAGCCGACCTGCTGGTGCTGGAATTGAATGAAGAACTGCACCAGCACCTGGTCCGCCAGTTTCCGGGTGCGCGAGTGGTGTGCGGGGATGCCGGCAACCTGTCGGCGATTGCGCAGTCGCAGGGCTTCACCGGCCCTGACGGCGCCGACGCGGTGATCTCCGGCCTGGGCCTGCTGTCCATGCCCCGGCAAACCCAGCAAGCCATCCTGCAGGCTGCCTTCGACAGCCTCAAGCCCGAAGGTCGCTTCATCCAGTTCACCTACGGCCCGGCAAACCCGGTCACCCGCGAAGTGGTGGATGCGCTGGAGCTGACCGCCCGCCGCGCCAGTTTCACCTGGTGGAACGTGCCGCCGGCGACCGTCTATGTCTACCAGCGGCGAATTTCCCGTTCGATGGCGCCGCGCTCGATGCGCTGAGTTGCGGCTGAGCAACGCTGGGTTGCGCCAAGGCCCCTTTTGAAGCGCGCGAGCAGCACCTATCTTGAGGGCACGATCCCCAGGAGGCTTCCATGACCAGCACTGCTACTCGTAACCGATCCGTCGCCCGCCGCCTGCGCGGCATGGCCACGTCCGACGGTGCCGGCGTCAGCTTGACCCGGGTCATCGGCACCCAGCAATTGTCCTACCTCGATCCGTTCCTGATGCTCGACGAATTCGGCTCGGACAAACCGGGTGATTACATTGCCGGTTTCCCCTCGCACCCGCATCGCGGCTTCGAGACAGTCACCTACATGCTCGACGGTCGCATGCGGCACAAGGACAACCACGGCAACGAGGGCCTGATGACGGCCGGATCGGTGCAGTGGATGACGGCCGGACGCGGCATCGTGCATTCCGAAATGCCGGAACAGGAAGAGGGTTTGATGCGCGGCTTCCAGCTGTGGGTCAACCTTCCGGCGAAGGACAAGATGGGACAGCCGCGCTACCAGGAATTTTCCGCCGAGCGCATTCCGGAGGTGTCGCCTTCAGATGGAATCGCGGTGAAGGTCATCGCAGGCCATGTCGGCGACGTGGCGGGACCCGTGCAGCAACCAGCCACGGATCCGCTCTACCTGGATATCTCGATTGAAGCCGGCGCAAGTTTCGGACAGGCCATCGCTTCGGGGCACAACGCCTTCGCCTACGTTTACGAAGGCGAGGTGTCGGTGGGCGCCGAATCCGTCGGCAAGGGCGAGTTGATCGTGCTCGGTGATGGCGACGGGGTCACCGTCACCGGCAAGTCGGGCAGCAGCCGGTTGATCCTCGTCGCGGGCAAGCCCATTGGCGAACCGGTGGCGCGTTACGGTCCGTTCGTGATGAACACCCAGGCCGAGATCATGCAGGCGGTGCAGGACTATCAGTCCGGCCGGTTCTGATCATCGTCCCGCTTCACGAACGAGCATGGAGGCCGTTTCGCCCTCGATTCGTCCACGGCCCAGGTTGAGCACGCCATTGACGCCGTGCGCGACGAAGTTGTCGTGTACGCGCGCATTGTCGAGCAGCAGTTCACCATAATTTAGCACCGTCCCGCTGTCGCGTTCGCTGCCGTCGAGCGAGTTGAAGGCGACGATGCTGTCCTCCATCTGCAGGCGGCCGCGATTGAGCACGATGGATGACGACCGGTTGCCGGTACTGTCCAGCACGCGCGTCGACACCAGACGCAGCGTTCCGAAATTCCGGATCGCGCCATCGCTTCCTTCCGCCAGCGCGAGGTCGCGCAAGGTCACGTTGCCTTCGCGTCCGACTTCGAGCAGGGCGACATCGCCGTCGGCGTAGCTTCGGATTTCCGCGCCGTTGCCTTCGATGGTCAGCTCCCCGGTGATGCTGGGCAACAACAGTCCCGATTCCGACGCCGATGACAGCACGTAGGATCCGCGCCG
>JANNWV010000014.1:0-1834 GCA_031408815.1 Gammaproteobacteria bacterium | reverse complement strand
AACTGCTGCGCCTGGTCGGCGCAGCCACCAAGACGGCCATTGGCCTGCTGCCCGAAGGCAATACCGGCGGCGCCAACGTAAGTGCCGTCAAACCCATGCCGGTGCCCGACGACCTGGCGGAAATCCTTCGATCCGCCAGGGCCTGAAAGCGGCGGTTTTCAGCGCATGAAGTTTTCGATTTCCTCGACCGTGCGCGGCGCGGCGGCGGACAGGTTCTTCGGCTCGCCGTTGGTAATCAGGATGTCGTCTTCGATACGCACGCCGATGTCGGCGTACTTCAGCAGGGCCGCTTCAATGCCGGCTTTTTCGGCGGCGGGCAAGGCCTGGAACACGGTATTGCCGCGCACGTCCGCGGGCCGGACGTAGAGACCGGGCTCGTTGGTCACGATCCGCCCTGCCACGAGCTTACTGCCCCTGTCGTTCACGTCATGGGTGCGCAAACCCAGCTCATGCCCCAGCCCGTGCAGAAAATACATCTGCACCTGCTCGCGAACGTTCCGGCTGACCAGGCCGAGCTTCACAAGCTCGTCGCCCAGCAACTTCACGGCTTCCTCGTGTACTTCGCGCGGATGCACGCCCGGCTTCATCATCGCAATGGTCGTCGTCTGCGTGCGCAACACGGCTTCATAGATGTCGCGCTGCTCGGGAGTGAAGGTTCCGTCCTGCGGATAGGTGCGGCTGACATCCGCCGAATAGCCATCCACTTCAGCACCGATGTCGGTCAGCACCAAGCCGCCCGGGGTGATCGGGTCGTTGTTGGTCTGGTAATGCAGCGTGGTGGTGTTGCGGCCCGACGCGGCGATGGAGGGGAAAGCCCAGCAACAGGCGCCGAGGTCGCGGAAGGTGTGCTCGACGCTGGCCTGCACCTGGTATTCGTGGGTGGCAGTTCGCGCGCGCCGCATCGCGGCCTTTTGCGCTGCGACAGTCACGTCGATGGCGCGCTGCACGGTGGCGATTTCCGCCGGGCTCTTGATCATCCGCAGGTTGGCGAGCAACGGGAATGCATCGCGGAACTGCAGCTCCGGATAGCTTCGGCGCAATTCCTCCACCAGCTTGCGCTCGGCGGTCAGGTCGCCACCCAGGTTGCGGTTTTCCATGATCATCCAGACCACGGCCTTGCCGTTGCGGACGCGATCACGCCAGGCCGCAAGGCCGGCGGTGCCAAAGGACCGGTAGGTGCGCGAGTCGCCCCACGAACGACCTTCCATCGCCGCCTGCAGGAAACCACGGAAGCGCGTCGAGGAAACCACTTCCTTCACGCCGCTGGCCTTGGCCACTTCGTCGCGGGTCGGGATGCGACCGGTCCACACTTCCTGGGACGGATTGCTGTCGCGGGTGAACAGGATTTCTTTGTGTTCCGATTCGCCGGGCACCAGCACGAGGCTTGTTTCCGGTTCGTTCTGCCCGGTCAGGTACAGCAAGCTGTCCTCCTGCCGGAACGGCCAGTCGATATCGCCGTTGCGTTGCGCCGGCGGGGGCGACATCAATATCAACATCGCGTCCGGGCCGATCTGCCGCGACAGCTCTGCGCGGCGCGCGGCATAGTCGTCGCCACTCGCTGCGGCGATGGCAGCGGTCGGTAGCAGCAGGATCAGGAGTGCGGACCATACGACGCGGGACAGGGCTGGCATCATTATTCTCCACGCACTCGAATTGGCTTGCGATAGAGGTGGACGAAACGATCCGTCTTGCCGCGGATCGCCTTGTCGAAGACATTCAGTGTGTGGTCGTCCGCGTCGCTGCGCAGCACCGGGATGGCGCCGACGAAGGCCAGGCCATGCGCCTTGAAATCGGCCACGGCGAACGACTCTTCGATGCGATGCAATTTCTGGGC
>JANNWV010000013.1:0-3729 GCA_031408815.1 Gammaproteobacteria bacterium | reverse complement strand
AACGGGTAATTATCAATAAAACCCCGCCATTTCGCCACCTTTGGGTATGGGCGGGGGGGCGCGGCCTGGCCCGCGATCCCCACAACCACCTAGGGCGCCAACGCCCGCTCCCACAAAAGCCGCTCCCACAGGGGGCCTATTTGCGCTTGGGCGCGACCATCATGATCATCTGGCGGCCTTCCAGGCGCGGACGCTGCTCGATCACTACTTCGTCGGCCAGGTCTTTCTCGATGCGTGCGGCCATCTGCATGCCGAGTTCCTGGTGGGCCATTTCGCGACCCTTGAAGCGGATGTTCACTTTCACCTTGTCGCCTTCTTCAAGGAAACGACGCAGGTTACGCAGCTTGATGTTGTAGTCGCCGTCGTCGGTCGTCGGCCGGAACTTGAGTTCCTTGATCTCGACGATCTTCTGCTTCTTCTTGGCGGCATTCGCTTTTTTCTGCGCTTCGAACTTGAACTTGCCGTAGTCCATGATCCGGCAGACCGGCGGATCCGCCGTCGGCTGGATTTCAACCAGGTCCATGCCTGATTCTTCCGCGAGCGCCAACGCTTCTTCGCGCGTCAGTACGCCAACCATTTCTCCATCCGCTCCGATCACACGGACGCGCGGTACACGGATATCGCTGTTCTTGCGGTTACCTTTCTCAGTGGCTGGCGTATTGATTCGTAAATTCCTCGTTGGTCATTCGGATCCGGGGGAGTCAGGCCCCCGGGGTGGACTCGGCCTGCAGGCGTGCTGCGAAGGCGTCAGGCGTCATTGTGCCTAAATCTTCACCATTGCGGGAGCGCACCGACACCAGCCCCTGCTCCCGCTCACGGTCGCCGGCCACCAGGATGTAGGGCACCTTTTGCATGGCGTGCTCGCGGATCTTATAGCCGATCTTTTCGTTCCGCAAATCCTTGGTGACCCGGAACCCTTGATTCATAAGGGATTTCTGGACCTCGCTTACGTATTCACCCTGGGCGTCGGTGATGTTCATGACCACCGCCTGCACCGGCGCGAGCCAGCTCGGCAGGGCGCCGGCATGGCTTTCGATCAGGATGCCGATGAACCGCTCCATCGACCCGACGATGGCCCGATGCAGCATGACCGGGTGTTTACGCGCGGAATGCTCGTCCACGTACTCGGCGCCCAGGCGCTCGGGCATCATGAAATCGACCTGCATCGTGCCCACCTGCCAGCCGCGGCCGATCGAGTCCTTCAGGTGGTATTCGATCTTCGGGGCATAGAAGGCTCCCTCGCCCGGCAGTTCTTCCCACTCCACGCCGCAAGCGCGCAGGGAGCGACGCAGCACGTCTTCGGTGCGATCCCAGAACTCGTCCGAACCGATGCGTTTCTCCGGGCGCAGCGCGATCTTGACCGAAATCTCGGTGAAGCCGAAGTTCGCGTACACCGCCATCGCCTGTCGGTGGAAGGCAGTGATTTCGGACTCCATCTGCGCCTCGGTGCAGAAGATGTGGCCATCATCCTGGGTAAATGCGCGCACTCGCATGATGCCGTGCAGCGCGCCCGATGGCTCGTTGCGATGACAGGAACCGAACTCGCCATAACGGATCGGCAAATCCCGGTAGCTGTGCAAGCCATGGTTGTACACCTGCACATGGCCAGGACAGTTCATCGGCTTCAGCGCATAGGTGCGCTTCTCCGACTCGGTGAAAAACATATTGTCCTGGTAGTTGTCCCAGTGCCCGGACTTCTTCCACAGCGACACGTCCAAAATCTGCGGGCAACGCACTTCCTGGTAACCGGACTGCACGTAAACCTTGCGCATGTACTGCTCGACCACCTGCCACAGCGCCCAGCCCTTCGGATGCCAGAACACCATGCCCGGCGCTTCTTCCTGCTGGTGGAACAAGTTGAGCGCCTTGCCGATCTTGCGGTGGTCGCGCTTCTCGGCTTCCTCGATCTGGAACAGGTGCGCTTTCAAATCCTTGTCGTTCAACCAGGCCGTGCCGTAGATGCGGCTGAGCATCTGGTTGTCGGAATTGCCGCGCCAGTAGGCACCGGCCACTTTCATCAGCTTGAACGCGCGCAGCTTGTCCGTGCCCGGCACGTGCGGACCGCGGCAGAGATCGGTGAATTCGCCCTGGGTATAGAGCGACAGGTCTTCGTCCGAAGGAATCGATTCGATAATCTCGGCCTTGAACAACTCGCCCATGCCCTTGAAGAAAGCGATCGCGTCGTCGCGTGTCTTCACGCTGCGCGTTACCGGATGCGCTTCCTTCACGATCTTCTGCATCTCTTCTTCGATCTTCGCCAGGTCGTCGACGGTGAACTGCCGCTCGTAGGCGAAGTCGTAGAAGAAGCCGTTCTCGATCACCGGGCCGATCGTTACCTGCGCGCCCGGAAACAGGCGCTGCACGGCCTGCGCGAGCAGATGCGCAGTGGAGTGGCGCAGGACTTCGAGCGCGTCCGGATGTTTTTCGGTGACGATCTCGAGCGACGCGTCATGGTCGATGCGGAACGAGGTATCCACCAGCTTGCCGTCGACCTTGCCCGCCAGCGCGGCCTTGGCCAGGCCCGGGCCGATGGAACCGGCCACTTCGGCGACGGAAACCGGATGCTCGAACGGCCGTTGGCTGCCGTCGGGAAGAGTGATGTTGATCATGGGATTGGGCTTTTCGAAGAGGCTGAAAATAAAAAAGGACGCCAGGCGTCCTTCGTGCGAAACGAGAACCTGGCGGCGTCAGTAGTGGCGGCTGGTAGTGCTCATGTCGCACGCTTGGCGGCGGTTTCCCGACGCCCCCTTGGGCTTGGCGTGATTGTCGCAAATTTAAGGGCTGGGCGCCGACATGTCAAAGCTGCGGCCACCACCCATCAGGAGATTCCAAGCAAGGCCTTTATTTTCGCCCGCAACTCCAACATTTCCAATTCCGAGGCAATGCCGAGTGAGTAGGCCTCACTCTCCCGCCAATCCAGGGTACGCAACTGGTCGGCAAGCGCCACGCCCGGCTCCGGGAGCGACGCGATGCGGACTTCAAACGGATACCCGCGGATAGTGCGGGTACAGGGAACGCAGACCAGCAGGCCGGCCCGATCGTTGTAGCCCTGTCCGCTCAGCACGATCGCCGGACGCAGCTGCGCCTGTTCGTGCCCACGCGTCGGGCTGACGTCGATCATCACTATTTCGCAAGCCCGGGGTACGAAGGGCTTCTTCACCAATTGATTTCCTCGGCCCCGCGCGCAGCGCTGGAGATCAGCGAATCATGCCGATTGGCAGCAGTGATCGCACTCACGAGCTTGTTTATTTCGTATGAAGGCTGGGCTGGCTCGATGATGATTTTCCCGCCGGACGCGGTAACCCGCACTTCCTGATCAAGGGAAATATTGGCCTCTCGCACGACCGCCTGCGGAAGCCTGACCGCCAGGCTATTGCCCCACTTCTTGACGATGACTGCCATGGCGCTGCTCCGGACCCGATGCGGGGACTTTACTCGCCCGCGCGCTATGTAGCAACAATGTTTATACATATATTCAGTCTTCGGTCAACAAAAAACCGCCCTGGCGAGGCGGTTCTTGTGTGGAAGCTGGTCTCGGAACATCCAATCGACAGCTGGGCTGCGCAGGATGACTGGAAATTCTTGCTACGCCTCGCCGAGGTGTGACGCGGCGGCCAGATAGACCGCAAGCACCTTGCGGCAGTCGTCGAGCGCGCGATTCTGCCCTTCACTGCTGGCTGAGTCGGCTTTCGCCAGTTCCGACAGGCTCTGACTCTTGCGGTCAGGCCA
>JANNWV010000012.1:0-20052 GCA_031408815.1 Gammaproteobacteria bacterium | reverse complement strand
GCTGCTCGCGCTCCAGCCGCAATCGCTGCACGTCAAGTTGCACGGTATTGACGTCCAGTTCCGAGACTTCGGCGGCTCGAAATCGCCCTTGGGCCGTCTTGGCGAGAGACTCTTCGGCTATCAGCAATCTATCGATCGAGTCGACCTGCTGCTGGCTCACCACCAGTCGATAGGCCTTGCCGGCCATCTGCTCGGCAAGGCGGCGTTCCGCCTCCGCAACTTCTGCCTGCGCCAGTGCGACATCCACGCGCGCCACGTCCTTTTGCCGAAGCAGGCGGCCGGTGATCGGAAACTCCTGGCTGATGGCGATTGCCCGGCTGTACTCACCCTCGTTGCTGAAGGCGAAGTCGCTGCGCGTTGACAGGTCCAATCGCGGATTTGGCCGAATACCGGCCTGCAGCAGTCGCGCGCGGCTGATATCCACGGCGTACCGCGCCGCCTGCAAATCCTTATTGCCGCGCTGGCCAAGATCGATCAGCTGCTTGAGGTTGAGGGTACTGACCGGGTCGCCCGCCAGTGCCACCGCATGGGCGAGCAACAGCACAGCAGCTGCCCAGGTCTGAAAAATGCGCCGGCGACTCAAAGCCCACGCGGGGCTGCGCCGACGCTGCGCGGGTCTTGAACTTGAAACAATCACGGCTGACTCCGATGAAACGCAACGCGCTGCCGAAAGCAAACGGCTGGATGCCGCTCAGGAGAGCGGCAAGCGGAAACGAATCAGGTCAGGCGATGGGAGGTCGGAGAGCCGAGGTGCCACGCGCACCTGCGTGGGGGACATCATTGGCCGCAGATAGTGCTTGGCTGCCTGCGTACATTGCGAGCGACACGAGGGGCGCGGACAGCGACAGGTAAGATGCTGAACATGCGCCCATGCCGCAACCGCAGCCGCAATGATCGCCCTTGCACGGCTTGCCGGAAGAGTCCTGATCGTCGCAGTGCTGTTGCGAGTGGTGATGATCGCCCGTGTCGGCATGCTCGGCCACGGCGGTGTCGCCCGGATGGTCGTGGCCTGGCACCGCCGAGGCCGCGTGATCGCCCTGGGGACATAGCGGCCCGCTGATTACCGACGCCCAACCGGCCATGGGGACGGTCAGGCACAGCATCAGGGTCAGCAGCAGTCGGAAGGTGCGCATTGGCTTGAGTCTGGCCCAATTTCCGGTGCGGGACAAGTTTGCCCGGCCACGACAGGCATGCGCTGCATCGTCAGAAGATGAACGAAGACGCCGCCCGGGCGAGCTCTGCTTCTTCATCTATCTCGAGCACAAACGTCCGCGCACGTGCGTCGGAGGCGGAAACGTCGCGCGCACCGGCTTTATTCAGCCCATCGTCGATCTTGATCCCGAGCCACGCCAGCTCGGTGGTGACGCGGCCGCGGATCTGGGCCGCGTGGGTGCCGACGCCTCCGGAAAAAGCCAGCACGTCGATGCCACCGATGCATGCCGTCATCGCTGCAATTGCCTGCACGATCTCGCTGACGTAAACATCAATCGCCCGATGCGCACCGTCGGACCGGGATGCCAACAGCGTGCGCATGTCGCCGGTCTCTTCCGAGAGACCCTTCAGGCCACTGCGCGTCCAAAGCAGTTGATCAATTTCATCCGCCGCCATTCCAAGGCCGCGCTGAAGGTGCAACAGCACGCCGGGGTCCAGCGATCCGCAGCGAGTCGCCATGGCGATGCCGCCGAGCGGGGTCATGCCCATCGTGGTGTTGACGCAGCGACCCCCGAGGACAGCGCACAGGCTGCTGCCGCCACCCAAGTGTGCCAAAACCACGCGCCCGGTGGACAGCGCCGGTGCGATACCGACCAATTGACGCATGGCCGACTGGAACGCCAGCCCGTGGAATCCGTAGCGCTTCACGCCCTGCGAATAGAGCGCGTACGGAATCGGAAACATGCGGTGCTTGTCCGGCATCGTCTGATGCCATGAAGTGTCAAAGACACCCACCTGCTTCGCATCCGGCCACCGTTGAATCGCGGCCTGCACCAAGGCCAGCGCGGGCGGCTGGTGCAAGGGCGCCCACGCTGACAACTCGCGCAATTCCGCGATCGTGGCTTGCGTGAGTTCTGTCGGTCCGGGGCGGTCTGCGCCGTGCACGATCCGATGGGCGACGACGTCGGGGGCCTGCGCCAACCCCGGAAGTTGTCGGACCAGGTCGGCCAACAATTTACCGCTGTCTGCCGCGTCAGGGCTCAGGGCGTGGTGCGGGACTTCGACGGAGGCTCGCCCCGTTTCCTGCGCGCCAGCGTCCTGGGATCCAACGCCGAATGGCAATTCGAAGCTGGCGACCTTCAGGCTGGCCGATCCCAGGTTCAGGGCCAGCAAGCTGCGTGGCTGGCGCAGTCTTGGCGTTAAAGGTCTTGTATTGCCACCCATGTCACCGTGCCCAGAGCCGCGTCGGCTCGCCGTGGCCTTCGACAGCCGCCAACTCATCCGTATCCAGCAGTGCGCCGGGAGATATCGAGAGTACGGCGGCAACCTCGCTCAGTACGTGAGCCCAAGTGCATCGGTTGGCGAACATCAGGCCGTCGACATCGAGCGTGCCGCCCCGGTTGATGAAGCCCAGGGCCCGGGTTGTTGCAGGACCGGTGTCGATTCGCCGCAGCGCACCGAGGAAAGGTTCGGGCCGGGTATGGGTGATGAATACACGCGGCGTGCCGGCGGGGAAAAGTTCCGCGATCAGTGCGTCACCCAATACGTATCCGGCTTCGACATCGTCGCGCGGCGAGCGCAATCGACCCGGTTCGGCGACATACACGAGGGCACTGGCAATACCACGCGCATCCAGTCGCGCCTGGGCACGGGTTGCGGCAGCCAGCTGATACGCCCCGGTCGCTGCAATGATCACGGCGGCAGACGCGGGATTTCCGGTAAGCACGATCGCGCCCCGCTCCGCCAACTGTTCGGCCTGTTGCGCTGTGGTGATGTTGGCAACCGATCGTTTCGGCACGACCATGGCAACGATCCGGCCGTGGCTGCGATACGCGCGACTCAGTGCGGCGACGGTGGCATTGCCATCTGGCGGAAAAACCACCGACACAACATCCGCCATCTCGCCCATCAGGGCTTCGGCCAGGGTGGGGTCCTGGTGCGAGATTTCGTTCTTCGAATTCTCCCAGGTATGCGAGGTCAACACGACAGGTACCGACAACCAGCCCGGGGGCCGTCCGGCATGGACGAGCTGGCGCGCGAAGGTGATTTCCTGGCGCAGCGCACCGAGCATCTTTGGTGCAAAAGACTCGTAGGTCACCACCAGGTTGATGCCGCCCTTGTTGCCCAGGGCAGCGCACACCACGGCCTCCTCATTGAGTGCGGTGATCACGCCGCCGGTTGGCGATTCCGCGACGCCAGCTTCGGCTTCGTGCACGCGGTGCTTGAGCAGATCAAGCGTCGCGTCCAGTCGGTTGCTGCGCAGCTCGTCAGGATTGCCGACCCGGGCACGCAGTTGCGGATTGGCATTGACGATGGCGCAGAAATGGCGGTCGAGCGCAGCCATGGGCGAGGAATCTCCGCCCGGCGTTTCCCAATGCACGGACGGGATTGCCGGAGACTGTACCTGCCGCGTTGCCAGTGAGTGGTCTCGCTCCAGCGGCCGTCCCTGCATTTCATGCGTGGCCAGCTCGGATACCGAAGCCTGCAGTGTGTGCTGGTCGACGAAGAGTCGGGCCGCCGCCTCGTTGAATTCGAAACGCGGCGCCTCCGCAGCAGACGGATTCCCCTGCAGTGGCAGATTGTGTGCGCGATTGGTGCCCGCACCGGGGAAGCCGAAACCCTTCACCGTCTTCGCGATGCCATAGCGCAGGCGCACGTTGGCGTGGCCATCGCGCAGATTCGATTCGATCATGTGGATGCCCCAGGCAATGCTGGCGGGATCCCGGCCATCCAGCCCGATCGGCTCGAAACCATTGAGGTGCAAGTGGCTGTGCAACCAAGATTCGCCACCCTGTTGTTCGATCTGGGTGCGTTGTTCGATGCGCCGCCCGTTGAGGATCATGATCGGCGAGATCAGGCCTGAATCCTCGGGACGCCACCAGCGGGGCGCCCAATCGCTGCCGCGTTGTTCCTCGAACGCGCCGTCGCTGAGGAAGGCCACCAGCCGTTCTCCAGGCAGGGGTGCATGCACGTAATGCAATTCGGCGAAGCCGAGGTAGCCGCCTTCCAGCATTCCGCCAGCGGTGTTTGCGTTCACATGCGAGCCCAGTGGCGATGTCGGTCGGCCATCGGGCCCGATCGCGTACGAGTAGAAATCGGTGACGAGTCGGGACAGGCCTTCGTCATTGCGCCCGTAGCGCGCCGCATGCGCATCGGTCATATTGCCGACTATCACGTTCAGCGCATCGATGGCGGCCACGCAATGGCCTTGGCCCATCATCCAGCTGCGTGTGTGGCCGTCCAGGGCATTCAACGCCAGGTAGGCGGTGTAGGCAGGCACCATGTTCAGCGCGCCGCCGGTGTGGCCCTCGGGGCTGGGCTTGAAGTCCGCTGCCTGCAGGGGCAGCCCATCCATGCGCACGCGCTGCGCATAGGTCATATGCACGACCAGCCACATGCCGGCGCTGGCGATGCGGTCGGCGGCCATCAGCCGGCGGTAGCCGATGGCGGCGCTCGGCAACGACCCTGCCTCGACCATTCCCGCAACCATTTCGCCAACCCGGACCTGCGTAAGCTCGTCATGCTCGATGACGCCATAGCCGAGCGCCCATTCCGCGCACACGGGCTCCTGCGATCGAAGGGCCTGCGCCTGATCCATGATTCGTTGCCGCTCCTCGGCTGCCATCTCGAGGTGGGTGCAGCAAGACAGGGAGTGCAAGCGGTGGTGGCCACTACTCATCAAGGCGCATCCAGAGTGACGCGCTCAAGATGCTCCGGCGCCCGCGCCGACCAGCCAAGCTCATGCTTGATTCGCGCGCGCAATGCATCAGAGGCATCCAGCTCGCCATGCGTGACATAGGTGATGGCCGGCTTGCGGGTCGCTCCGCCCATCCACGCCAACACTTCATCGGCGTCGGCGTGGCCGGAAAAGCCTTGCATCGCAACCACCTCGGCACGGATCGGCACATCTTGTCCGAAGATGCGCAGTGTGTCGGCCCCGGAAGCGAGCGTCGCGCCACGCGTACCGCCTGCCTGGTAACCCGACAGCAAGATTGCATTGCGCGCATCCGAGCCAAACGCCACCAGGTGGTGCAGCACGCGCCCTCCCGTCAGCATGCCACTCGCGGAGATGATGATCATCGGACCTTTGCGCAGGTTCAGGGCCTTCGACTCATCAACGGTACGGACCATGGTCGCCAGTTCGTACATGGCCTTGCACTCTGCCTGGCTAACGTGATGTTCGCCGTGATAGCGGTGGTAGATGTCGGTGGCATTGATGGCCATCGGACTGTTGAGGTAGACCGGGATGTCGGGGATCTCCCCGCGCTGGCGCAGTCGGGCGATATGCAGCATGACGCCCTGTGCCCGACCGACCGCGAATGCGGGAATGATGATGACGCCACCGCGGGCAGCAACCCGGCGGATGATGGGCGCAAGTTCCGCCTCGGCATCGATGCGAGCATGCTTGCGATTGCCGTAGGTCGATTCGCAGACAAGCACGTCGGCCTCCTGCAATGGTTGCGGCGGCCGCAACATGGGGTCGTGCGCGCGGCCCAGGTCGCCACTGAAATGCACGATCTTGCCGGCAATATCCAGGCGGATCTGTGCCGCACCGAGCAGGTGGCCGGCGTGGAGGAAGCGCGCTCGCATTCCGGCTGTCACCTCGATGTCGGTATCGAAATCATGGGCGACGAATTGTTTCAACGCCGCTTCGGCGTCGGCTGCGGTATACAGCGGCGCGGGGTCGGCGTGCTTGGAATAGCCGCGCTTCCTGGCGTATTTGGCTTCTTCTTCCTGCAGGTGGCCGCTGTCGGGCAGCAGCAACTTGCACAAATCGAGCGTGGCCGGCGTACAGATCACCTTGCCGCGAAAACCGTTGCGGACCAATGCCGGGATGTAGCCGGAATGATCCAGGTGCGCATGGGTCAGCAATACCGTGTCGATAGTGTCCGGCGGCACTGGGAATTCAGCGCGATTGCGTTCACGCAACAGCTTGTAGCCCTGGAACAGGCCGCAATCGATCAGAATGCGTTTGCCCGCGGATTCGATCAGGTAACGCGAACCGGTGACGGTTCCCGCGGCGCCGAGGAACTGCAGTGTCGGTTTCGAAGCGGGCTCCACGGGCATCTCCTATGAGGTGAAACAAAACGCGCCACCCATGGAATTCAAGGCACCTGGCGTCTACGGAACCGGGTATCGGCAATGCATCCGTCAGTCCTTTGCTGTCGCAGGCATGCGATCCATCATCATCTTCATGCCGCCCTGCAAAGGACACCGACGGTTAACCCATCGTAGGCTGAATGCCGCTGAACGAAGTCTGACAACGCGGGCGATCCACACCGGTTAGAGTGTGTGATGAATAATTCGCTTCCTGCGGGTGCATCAACCTCATGCGCCAACCGCTGTTCGCCCGCCTCGTCGGCAGCAGACCTGAACCAGGGGTGTTACTGCATCGCCGTGGATCCTGCCGCCCTGCGCACGGAACTCGAGGCATTGCTGGCTGCCCAGGGCTTGTCCAGCCGCCTTGCGGAAACCCATGCGAACCTGTTTTCGGCGCTGCCGGTTTACGTATCCCGGCAGCACATCGAACAAGTGGCAGGCGTGGTTGCCGCCATTGAAGAGGTTACGGCGCTGGCGGACTATCAGTCGGCGGTTCTGGCCTGGGCACCCGAGATCGCGGGTTTTGATCCAGGCTCGCCGGGCGGCCTGCTGGGTTTCGATTTCCATCTCGGGCCCGAGGGTCCGCGGCTGATCGAGATCAACACCAATCCTGGTGGTGCGCTGCTCAATTCCTTGCTCGGCCAAGCCCAGCGCGCATGCATGGCGCAACTCACGGTGGCGCCGGCGGATGTAACCCGCGTCGATGCGGCGGTGATGGACGCAATGCTTGCCGAGTGGCGTGCTCAGCGACCTGTTCCGCCGTCGGGCCTGATTGCGATCGTCGATGAGTCGCCCGAACAGCAATATTTGTATCCCGAGCTCCTGCTGTACCAAAAACTTTTCAGGCGCCATGGATACCGATCTGAAATCTGCCCGCCAGAAGCACTGGTATTGAATCAGGACAGACTCTGGCTTGGCGATGCGCCCGTGGATCTCATTTACAACCGGCTTACCGATTTTTCTTTGCAGGAGGCAACGCACGAAGCGATCCGCACTGCCTACCTGGCGGGTGGCGTCGCCTTGAGCCCCCACCCTCGCGCCCATGCGTTGTACGCCGACAAGCGCAATCTGGCTGTGCTCGGCAGCCTGGAATTCCTCCAGGCCTCGGGCGCCAGCCAGGCGTCCATCGATGCGCTGGTGGCAGCCGTGCCCCGCACTCGACAGCTGACGTCGGACAATCGCGAAGCAATGTGGGCCGATCGTCGCCAGCTATTTTTCAAGCCCGCTGCAGGCTTTGGCAGCAAGGCCAGTTATCGCGGCGACAAATTGACCCGTCGAGTGTGGGATCAGATTGCAACGGGCACTTACGTTGCCCAGGACTTCGTGCCGCCAAGCGAACGCAATCTTGCTAAAAACGCAGCGCCCTTGAAGGTTGATATCCGCTGCTATGCCTACCGCGGCAAACCGCTTCTCTACGTGGCACGCATGTACCAGGGGCAAACCACGAACTTCCGGACCACGGGTGGTGGATTCGCGCCGGTGCTGATGGAGGCTTGATGCGGAAGCGCGTCGCCTTCGAGCGGCGGGAGTCCATGATGCAAGCAACATGTATGGCAACCCATGTGTATCTGCTATGTTGCGCTCTGGCAGCCTCAGCGCCCGCCCGGCTGCACTCTTGAACAGGAGAATCGCATGCAATCCAAGCCGGCCATTGTTCTTTCCCTCCTTCTCGGCACGCTGGTCAGCGCGAGCTGCTCCAAGCAGGAATCTTCGCAGTCCGCCGGGGCGCCAGCCACCGCCGCCGTCGAGGCGACTGCCGCCGCACCAGCCGCAGTGCTGCGCGCACGTGCTTGTGACTTGGTCACGGCGGCCGAGATGTCGGCAATTCTTGGCGGTGCCGTGCTCGCCACGGCCGGCGGCAACGAGCGGCCGCCGGTGGCAACCGAGTGCATTTACCAGTCTCCCGCAGCAGCCGCCACGAACGACGCCCTGGCCGAGGTCGCCGGGCCGAACCCGTATGCCGAGATGGAAGTTGATTGGGGCGGCGGCGACGTGGAAACCTTGGGAACCGCTGCTGACCTGGTCAATGGCGCGTCCACCCTGGACGCTGCGGATCCACTCAAGAATCTGGGCGATCGCGCCTACAAGGTCACGTCTGATCAGGTCTTCATCAGCACGCACGGCAACCTGATGATGATTCGATTCCCGCGTCGGTCGGAGGATGTGGCTGCCAAGGCGCGAAAGATCTTCGAGACCGCCCAGCCCAGGATGTGACCCAACGCCACGGGCCTTGCAGGAGAAGCTTGGCGGCGATGGTCAAAGGCGCCATCGGCGCGCCACGCATTTTTCCAATGCGCTGCCGAGCGTGTCCGGATCGCGCGTCAGTCGCACGGCCGTGGCGTCGGCCAAATATTTTCGGCGACGCCAGCGGATCACCTCGGACACTCAATTGGTGGTGGGGGCAGTCATGAGCTAACCCGTCTCAGTCCACAAGATCGCAGTTTCAGGGAAATATACAGAGAAACGTAGACTTACTCGTAGCCAAGGCCGTGAGGTGCAAATGAACGGCAGGCCTTTCAGTGCTTGGGGAGACTCGAACTACCTTCGCCTAACAGGGAAGCCATCAGGGAAAGAATGGCCCGCCATCGATGAGGTCGCGGGTACCAGTTGAAACCGCCGCCAAAAGCGGGCATCGAAATTCAGTCAGGGCGTCATCTAAACCGGCCAACGGGATAAAAGGGGGGGTCTTTAGTGGTCCTCCCGCCGTGCGATATAGAAGATCTCGGCGGTCATGCTCCACGGCCCGCCGTCCACCGACCGATCTTCGCGAATGCGCAGCCGCCCATCCGTCTGCGGCTCCAGCAACGTGGTTATGCGGGTCAACCCCGCAGGCTGACGCCGTTCAGTGGTCAGTACAAGTCCACGCGCGCCACTGGGGAAACCGATTCGTGCGTTGCTCTCACCATTATTGCCAAAACTGTAATAAGTGTAACGACCCTCTTCCTTGGAATAGCCGACGATGGTTTGGTCGAGGGAGTTCTTTGCGCTGTTGTGGGTGATGCAAATTACAAAGGACCTGTCTCCAAACCAGTCGCATTTGTCGCGATAGGTCTTCTCCCGCCCAACGACCGTCCAATCCCCGACCAACATTCCCAGACGGGCTTCGACTTCTGCCGGATGCACGCCTGCCATTGCCGGGGAAGCCGCCAGAAATGCAGCCCAGAGCATTGATCGGAACATTGGAATATCTCCGGTGGCTGGTGCCAAATGATGCCTGTCAGTGCTCAACGTCCGCAGGCTCTGGAGTGAACAGCAGGTCCTGGTAGTCGTAGCTGAAGTCGGCGAGCGGGGAAAAGGGCTTCATGGTGATCCGGTCGATCCCGCCCGCCGCATCCAGCGCGAAGCTCACATAGGCCGGTTCAATGGTGCGATCGTCCCAGCGCGCGACGAAGGTGTCGTACTGGTAGTGCTCCAGGTTGCCGGCCATGTTGGGCGTCTGCTTGAAGTCGATGCGCAGTCGGTCGCCTTGTTGGCGCACTTCCATCGGGCCGTACCACGCATCCGCGTAACGTCCAGCGTAGGCCGGCAGGGCCAGAGACGGCTTGGAGGGCTTCCTTTCCTGCTTCAGGGCGGCCAGGGCAGCCTGCGCCTTCGTCACGCGGGCCTTCTTGAAGGCGGCGAAGTCGGCGACCCAGTCGCGCTTCGGCGCGCTGAGGTAATGATCCAGCAATTCGTTGCCAAGTCCACGCAGGACGACGCCATCCTCGGAATTGATCTGCAGTGAAAATCCGACCTGGCGATCCGGGATCAGCACGACCAGGGTCTGCACGCCGAACACGGCGCCCCCATGCGAGATGATTTTCACGCCCCGGTAGTCGCTGACATCCCACCCAAGCGCGTAACTTGAAAATTGCGGCGTTGCTTCTGCAATCGGCGCAGGGTACTGGGTGATCGGCATCAGCACCTGCGGCGTCCACATTTCCCGCGAGGTCTCCTCGCTGAAGAGCCGCTGTCCGTTGCTGCCCGGCAAGGCGCCGTGAGCCAACTGGATGGCCAGCCAGCGGCCCATGTCGTTCGCGCTCGAGGAGATGCCGCCTGCCGGGGCTGCGTTGCGCCCGAGGATGGCGTGTTCGTCCAGCACTTCCTGCCGACCGATGCCGCGGAATCCACCATCCATGCGCGCGTGGGGGAACGCCCTGTTGATCGTGGCGAAATAATCCTTCTCATCCGTAGTAGACACGCGCATGCCGGCCGGTTTGAAGACGTGGTCGCGCACGAACGCTTCCCAGGTCTGCCCGCTGACCTCCTCGATCAGCTGTCCCGCGACCATGTACAGGATGTTGTCATACGCGTAGCCGCTACGGAAACTCGTGGCTGGCTTGATGTAACGCAGGCGCCGCACCGATTCGGCGCGGCTGAGCGAGCTCCGCGGCACGAACAGCAGATCGCCCGCGCCCAGGCCCAGCCCGCTGCGGTGTACGAGCAGGTCTCGGATGGTCATTTCCCGCGTCACCCACGGGTCGTACATTTGGAAACCCGGCAGATGGTCGATGACCTTGTCGTCCCAGCCGATCTTCTTCTGGTCGACCAGAATGGCCAACGCGGCAGTCGTGACCGCCTTGCCGGTGGACCCGGTCGGAAAGATCGTGTCCGCGTCGACACGGTCCGTCGTTCCCAGCTTGCGCACGCCGTAGCCCTTGGCGTGCACGACCTGCCCGTTTTCCACGATGCCCACCGCCATGCCCGGCACGCCGTACTCGGCGATGACCGCCTCCACCCGCGCATCCAGGCCAGCCGGCGGCGCTGCCACTGCCAGGCAAACGACCGACAAACTGGTGGCGAAGGCAATCACGCGCAGGCGCAGAGAATTGGCGGGCATTACTTTCTCCAGGAATACGTCAATCGAGGGCAACCTGGCGTGGGTGGCGCCAAAGCCACCAGGCGCCTAGCGTCAGCAGAGGCAAGACATAGACCGTCAGCAGTACCCATGCAAGCGCACGGTAGCCGTTCGCGATCAAGGCAACGAGTCCGAAATGATCGGCGACGAAAATCGAACCCACCAGCAAAGTGGCGGCGATCGCGAAGCGGCCGCCGTTGGGCATCCCATGGCCTCGGCGCGCGCGCCAAGCCACCGCCACCCGCTCATTGATCGCGTGGACGGCGCCGGTGCCGCTTTCCAGCAGCGCGGCGAAAATCATCGCTTGGAACAGCAGGTGGAACAGTGGCCGGTCCAAGCGCTGCAGCATGAAATCCGAAGGCAGCGCCTCCGCGCCGATCTGCGGGATCCAGGCGACCATGCAGACGAAGAACAAGAGTGCCGGCAACATCGCCAACGGACCAGCGACCATGCCTGCAATAAGCGCATCGCGTCTGCTCAGGAAATGGCGGGCCACCGGAAGGACTACGACCGCACCGACGATGTTGTAGCCGGCGTACGTGAGGCCACCCAAAGCCCAGCCGCCCGTGAGGGTGGCGGCGGAAAAGTTCTGCACAACGCGGTCTCCGAACGTGGAGAGCGCCAGGACCAGGAAGACTGCGTAGACGCCATACAACAAGAACGAAACCCACTTGAACAGGTTCTCGACCGAGCGGTTGCCAAATGCCGCGAACGCGCCGATGGCCGACATCAGGCAGAGCGTCCCAACGAGTTCTGGAAAGCCGAACATTGCCTTGACGATGGCGCCGGCCGCAGCGCCAAAGACAGCCAGGATCAGAACCATGAACAACAGATAGGCAATCTCGAATAGCACCCACCCAGGCCCCAGCAAGCGGCGAAAGAAGCTGCGGTAGTCGAAGGAGCGGGCGGCCTGCGCAAACATGAATGTCACTGCGCAAACCACGCTCCAAATCAACATCGCCAGCAGCATGCCGAGCAGACCGCCCCAGGGCCCGCTGGGCAGGAAAAACTCCGCCAATTCGCGTCCGGTGGCGTAACCCCCGCCAATCACCACGGCCTTGAACGCCAGCCCCGGCAGCAGGAAACGCTGGAACCAGGTCGGACCGGTGTTTCCCTGCAACGCCTGGCTCACGCGAGGCAGTCCACGACCAGCCGCTCGAATGCAACGCCGCCCCGCACCGGGTCGGCCACTGCGCAGCCCAGGCGTTCGCTTTCCGAGGCGAGCAGGCGATCTGCTTGCGACGGCTCGAACTGCGAGGTATTCAAGCACACGCCGCCACAGCGAATGGCCGGCTGCGTGCGACGGCCCAGTTGCAGGTTCAGCGCTATGGTTTCCTCGATGCTCGGCAGCGCATACGCCGGGTGACCTAGTACCCGCTCGCGCCCGGGCTGATGGCAGACCACGATGACGTCCGGCTGGCTGCCGTGCAGCAGCGCCAGCGACACGCCGGCGTAGGCAGGGTGGAACAGAGAACCTTGCCCTTCGATGACATCCCAATGGCCAGGGGCCGCATCGGGTGAAAGCATCTCTGCCGCACCAGCGGCGAAATCGGCGATGACCGCATCAAGCGGGATCCCGCCACCGGCGATCATGATTCCGGTTTGACCACTCGCGCGAAAGTCCGCGTCCAAGCCGCGTTGTGTGAAGGCGCGCGCCAGCGCCAGCGCCGTGTACTTCTTACCCAGCGCGCAATCGGTTCCGACGGTCAATAACCGTTTGCCTGGGCGGGGACGACCGGATGCAATCCTGATGTTCGCGGGGGGCTGGCGAACATCAATCAACTTGCGCCCAAAGCGCGCTGCCGTATTGTGCAGCAACGCAATTTCGCCCAGCCGCACATGCATGCCGCTGATGATATCCAGACCAGCTTCCATGGCTTGGGCCAATGAATCGAACCAGGCTTCCGGAATGTGTCCTCCCGCGTTGGCCACGCCGATCACCAGCGACCTTGCGCCGCCGGCAACTGCCTGCGCGGGCGTCAGGAAAGGCAAGCCGGTGCTGACCGTCGCACCCTGGCAAAAGAATTCACCAATGCAACGCTCCGGCGCCCAGTCGCGCAGGCCGTAGGCTGTCTTGGCATAGCCGGGCTCCGTGGTGTCACCCAGGAAGAGCAAGTAGGGCCCGGGCAACGTGTCGATGTCACGTTGCCTTGCCGAAGGATGCTGGCGCATGCGGGGGTTAGAAGCTGTAGTCGATTTCAATGCCGAAGGTGCGCGGCTGTATCGGTGCGGCGATCAGTTTGTCAGTGACATCGGTCACCGCGCTGGTCACATCGCCAATCGTCTGGTAGCCACGCTCGTCGGTCACGTTTTTCGCATAGGCGCGCAGGGTCCAGTGCTCATTGGACAACGCGGCATTCAAGTCCAGCGCCCAGTAGCTGTCCAGGCCGATCGGTGGCGTGACCGTGGACACGAGCAATCCGGGCGGCGTGGTCGAGGCGTCGAAAATTTCCTCGACGTTGGTCGTGCCGTTGCTTCGATCACCCACCCAGCGCACGGCGCCGCCAAAATGCGCGCTCCAGCCCGACTTCAGGACGGTGTCGTAGTCGCCGGTCGCCGACCATGACCAGTCGGCCACGTAGGGGAGCGAGTCCCCGGCAAGTCCGCTGGTGATTTGCACCAGGTATGGACCGCTGGGAATGGAGATGACCGGATAATCGTCATCCAGTTTTGAATCGGTGTAGGCCGCGTTGAGACCCAGCCGGAACTGGTCGCTCACCCGCAATGCGGTCGACAATTCCAGGCCCTGGCTACTTGCCTTGCCGGCATTGACCAGGCCCGAGACGCCGTTCACTACCGAGGCAACCTGGATATCCGACCAGTCGATATAGAAGCCGGTCACGTCGAACAGCACGCGCTGGTCTGCCGATTCGGTCCTGAATCCGATCTCGTAGTTGGTAAGCGTCGAGGAGTCCACCGCCGATGGCAGGCCGGTGACGACCACATTGGGACCGCCCGGCTGGTAGCCCGTGGCCACCCTCGCGTACAGCATGCTGTGTTCGCTCAGCTGGAATTGCGGGCTGAGGCTCCAGGTGAATACGCCTTCCGATGAACTGTTGGGTGTTTCTCCCAGTGGCAACAGCACGCCGCCAGTGACGTTCTGGGAGAAATCCTGGTCGTTCTTGGCGTAGCGGACACCAGCGCCAAGCTTGAATACATCGTTGAACTTGTACGAGCCGTTGGCGAAGAAGGCCATTTCCTTGTAATCACTCGGGATCTCGATGACGGCTAGGGTGCCGTAAACATCGTACGGGGCGGGCAGCGGCGATCCGTCAAGTTTGTTCAACGCCAGATACTGGGTCTGGATGGCCTCTTCCTTCGTGTAGAACGCACCCACCATCCATTCGAACGGACCGGTGGCCTTCGACACGAGACGGAATTCCTGAGTGAATTTTTCGAGTTCCAGGCCAATATCGAAATAGGAGCTGCCAGGGGCCGGCAAGCCGAGCGCCAGGTTGGCAAACTCGCCGTAGATCAAGGTTGAATCCTGGCGCTGCACGCTGCTCGAATCAGAGTAGCCGGTGGCTGAAACGAAGTCGGCCCAGCCCATGTCCCAGTTCACGGTCGCGGAAAAATAGTCGACGTCCTTGGTGAATTTCTCGCCGACGTAAATGCTGTTGACCAGGTCGCCGTAAAGCGGTTCCTGGGTCGTCGGGTCCAAGGCCGAATGGGCGTTGTTGTCGCTGTCGATGGTCTGGCGCATGGCCGACAGGGCCAGGCTCGCCGTTTCGCCCTGCCACAGCAAGGCTGCGCGGGCGCTGGTCTGGCTGGCGCTGTTGATGTCCTCATGGCCATCGACGCTGTTGTCGATGTAGCCGGGAAGTTCGTTGCGCGCATAGCTGATACGCAGCCCGACACGGTCGGTGACCAGGGGTATGTTGGCGCCGAAGCGCGCGTTCCAGCCGATGTCACCTGCACCCTGCACGTTGGAAATACCGGCACCGATGCGGAACTCGGTGTTGCCAAGGTCCGGCGCGATGCTCACGTATTTGACCAGGCCACCCATAGAGCCGGCACCGTACAAGGTGCCCTGCGGGCCACGCAGCACTTCGATGCGGCCGATATCGTAGGGCAGCAGGTCCAGCGCAAAAAAGTTGGCAGCCTGGTAAATGCCGCTCGACCCGAGTGGCGTCTCGTCAAGGTAGGTTCCCACGGTCGCGCCCGAAGACAAGGCTGCAACGCCGCGCAAGGACACGTTGGTCTTGCCCGGTGAACCATTGCTGTTGACGTACAGTCCCGGCACCGAGGCCTGGAAATCGCTCAGCTGGGTAGCATGCTGGTTTTCGATTTCTTCCTTGCCGATGACGCTGATCGACGAGGCCACCTCCCGAACGTTTTCGACTCGCTTGTTCGCCGTCACCAGAACGGTTTCCAGCTCGGTCACCTTCGCCACAGCTGGGTCACTGGCTGCATCTTTGGCCGTCGGCTGCGCGGCGGGGGCGTCCTGCGCCATCGTCACGCCGGAAAACAGGCCCAGTGCAGCGGCAATGGCAAGGCCGATTCGCGAGTGGCGCGGACGTGCATTGGTCTTGAGTGTGTTCATGGCAGTTCTCCCCCTGAGTGACGTGAGCCCGAAACGGACGCATATAGTCCTGATTAGGGATAATGATCCTAATCAGAGAAATGTCAAATTCTTTCCGCCAGCCACCCGGCTCAGTTCGTCGGCGCTGCACCCGACGCGCCACCCCGCCAGCCCGGACCGCGGACCACGCGACCAGGCATCGCCCCGGTGTGCTCGCCGTTGCGCAACACCTGCACGCCGTTGATGAAGACATCGCTGACCCCGGTGGCATATTGCTGCGGTGCGTCGTAAGTCGACTGGTCGGCAATGCTTGCCGGGTCGAACAGGACCAGGTCGGCGAAGCACCCCGGCGCCAGGCAGCCGCGGTCGCGCAATTTCCAGTTCGCTGCCGGCAAGCCGGTCAGCCGATGGATGCCCTCCTGCAAGCTCATCAGCTTTCGATCGCGAACGTAATGGCCGAGGAAGCGCGCGAAGTTGCCGTAGGCGCGCGGATGGGTGCTCGATTTCAGGAACACACCCTCCGGCGCCGACGATTCGGCGTCCGAGCCCAGGCTTACCCAAGGCTGCCTGAGTCCCAACTCGATGTTGTCCTCGCTCATCAGGAAATAGGCCGCCCCCACCCGACCCTCGTCCTCGATGATCAGGTCGAGCACGGTCTCCTCCGGAGACGTGCCGCGTGCCCGGGAAATTTCGGCGAGCGTCTTTCCGATCAGGGGTTTGAGCTTGTCACTCTTGAATTCGATCACCAGCACGCGGTCGTCGGAGCCGGCAAGCAGGCGAAGGTTTTCCCACTTCACGTTGGGGTTATTCATCTCGGCGATCACGCGCTTGCGGATCGCCGGATCCTTGAGTCGCGCGATCATTGCTTCGTTGCCGCCTGCCTGCACCCAGGGCGGCAGGTTGGCAGTCAGGCCGGTAGCGCCTGCGGTGTACACGTACATGTCAGCGCTGACCAACAGGCCTTGCGCCCGCGCGGCTTCGATTCTTGCAATCGCCTGGGGCATCTTGGGCCAGTTTCTTTCGCCCGCTGCCTTCAGGTGGTAAGCCTCGGCTCGCTGCCCAGTAACGCGGGCAATGGCGACGGTCTCGTCGATCGCCTCCAGGAAGCGGTCGGCCTCGCTGCGCATGTGCGCGATGTAGCCACCACCAGACTCCGCCGCCGCCTGCGCCAGGGCGGTGAGTTCCTGGCTGTCGGCGAAGGCCGCCGGCGGGTAGATCAACGAACCGCCAACGCCCAGCGCGCCGTCAGCCATGGATTGGCGTACGAGGTTCTGCATGCGTTCCAGTTGTTGGGCGTCGGGCTTGACGTCGTCTTCGCCCAACTCGTGGATTCGCACCGTGGTAGCACCGACGAAAGAGGCGACGTTCGGAGTGATGCCGCGTTTTTCCAGGTGCTCCAGATATTCTCCCAGCGTGGTCCATTCGATCGGATAGCGGATGTCGCCCTGCTGCTTCAAGGCATCGGCTTTCATGCGCGCGTTGAGCGGCCCCATCGACCAGCCTTCGCCAAATATTTCAAGCGTTACCCCTTGTTTGGTATCGCTCATGCCGCGGCCGTCGGCGATCAGCGATTCCGTCGCCCAGCTCAGCACGTTTATGAATCCGGGCGCGACAGCCTGGCCATGGGCGTCCACCGTCAGCGTGCTGGTCGCCGGAGTGCCGGCTGGCAACAACGCGACAATGCGATCGCCGCGTACGGCCACGTCCACCTGCTGCGGCGCAGCGCCGCTGCCGTCGTACACCACGCCGTTGCGGATAAGCAGGTCATAGCGTTCGCCAGTGCCGGTGGCGGGAGCCGACGCGGCGTCAGGTTTTGCATCGGGCGGAACGGAGCTGCAGCCTGCGAGCGCCAAAGCCAGCAAAAAAATGCGCGATCGAACCATGGTCGTGCTCCTCACGAAACTTGCGGTGGCTGACGAATCGATTGGTCGGATTGCGCCGCAGCAACCGAATCAGCCATCGACAGCGCCCTGGCTTGCTCCACTGCGCGGATCGGCCGGTCCAGCCACCACAACAACGCCGCCGCCACCGTGGCCAGGCTGGCGAGCAGCAGGAAGAAACCGGTATGGCTGGCCCGGCTCCAGAACGCGCCGACCACGCCCGCAAGCAAGCTGCCAGTGAACACCGCCAGGAACCAGGCAGCGACCGTGGTGGCACCGAGCCGTGGCGGCGCAAGCCGCGCGAACAGGCCCAGGCCGGTCGGCAGGATGTACAACTCGCCCAGCGTCAGGATGATGAAGAAGGCCAGCAGCCACAGCCAACTTGCGCGCTCGCCGCCGGCCATTGCCGACACCGCTGCCAGCAACAGGTAGGCGCACGCCACGATCAAGGCGCCGATGGCCATCTTGCGTGCCGGTGACGTATCGCTGCCGGCGGCGCTCCGGCGCTTCCAGTGCAGCAGCAACAACGGCGTCATGCTGATCACCAGCAGGGGATTCAAGGCCTGGAACCAGGTCATCGGAATGACGAAGCCGCCCCAATGTCGGTCAACACCGGTATCGGTCCACAGCGCGAGAGTGTTGCCGATCTGCTCGTAAGCGCCGCGAAAGATGGTGGCGGCGATGCCCACGCCCAACAACAAGAGCCAGACCTGCCGCTGGTCGCCGCCGCGACTTTCGCCACCGACAGCTGCCAGCGCCACCGGCCTGGGCAACTCCGGAGGCAAGTAGCGGCGTCCTGCGAGATAGATGCCCAGCCCGACGATCATGCCGACGCCAGCCGCACCGAAACCGTAATGCCAGCCATAGAGTTCACCCAGCGTCCCGCAGATCAACGGCGCCATGAAGCCGCCGACATTGATGCCCACGTAGTACACGTTGAACGCACGCCCGCGCCGCGGATCATCGGCGCGGTACAGAAGGTTGATCTGGCTGGGCAGGCTGGGCAGGAACAAGCCGTTACCGAGCGCAATCGTCGCCAGTGCCACGAAAAACAGCGGCTCGAACGCCATCATGAAGTGACCGATGGCCATCACGCTGGCGCCGATGACCACCGAGCGACGCTTGCCCAGCCAGCGATCGGCGATCGCGCCGCCGAGGATCGGCGTGAAGTAGGCAAGCGCGGTGTAAGTGCCGTAGATCAGCGAGGATTTTTCCTGCGCGAACATCAGCTGCTTGGTCATGTAGTAGACCAGCAGCGTGCGCATTCCGTAGTAGGAAAATATTTCCCACATCTGGGTCAGGAACAGGATGGTCAGCCCGCGCGGCTGGCCGAACCAGGTTTTTTCCTGGGCCGGGTTCATTCGCCGAGCGCCTGCACCGGCCCCCAGACGACGGGGTCGCACACTATCAGGCCGTCCTCGTAACGCACGCCCGGGCTGCGGTCGCGGACCAGGAAGGTCGGCCCATCCAGATCGACCACATCGCACAGTTGGCCGATGACGAACGCGGGCGCCATGGCAAGGCTGGTGCCCGCCATGTTTCCCACCATCACCTGCATGCCCAGTTCGCGCGCGCGCCTGGCCATCAGCAGGCCTTCGGTAAGGCCACCGCATTTGTCGAGCTTGATGTTGACCACGTCGAAGCGACCGACCAGTGCAGCCACTTCGTCCAGGCCCAGCACGCTTTCGTCGGCAGCGAAGGGAATGACGCGATCGACGCCATCCAGGTCGGCTTCGTGGCCGCGTCGGCACGGTTGCTCCAGCAGCGCGACGCGCGCGTCCAGCAAGGCCGGCAGCAAACGCGGCAAGGTATCGGGCAAGTAGCCCTGGTTCGCATCGACCGCCAACCAGACGTCCGGCCGCGCTGCGCGTACCGCACGCACGCGCTCGCTGTCGAGTTGCGCTTCGCCTGTCAACTTCAGCTTGATCGCGCGCGCCTGTTTATACGCCACTGCGCCGGCCGCCATCACCGCGGGATCGTCCGCGCCCAAGGTAAACGTCGTCAGCAAGGCACGCGGTGGCTCCAGGCCCGCAAGCTTCCAGACCGGAATGCCGGAGCGATTCGCCTCCAGTTCCCACAAGGCGCAATCGAGCGCGTTGCGCGCGCCGCCGGGGGGCAGCAGCTCGCGCAATGCCGAACGGGTCAGCCCCGCCTCGATGGTGTCGCGCAGTGCTTCCAGCGTGGCCAACATGCCGTCCGGCCGATCGTCCATGTAGTAGACGCCGGCCGCCTCGCCACGACCTTCATGGGTGCCATCGCTCAGCGTTACCACCGTCGCCGGCATGGCATTGAATACGTGTCCGGAGATGCGAAACGGCGCCGACAAGGGCAGCGGCTCGTTGTGCAGTGTCAAGGTAACTCGAGGAGGTGTGGCAGCACGCATGCGACGCTCCGGGGCAGTCGGCTCAAGGTTTCCCGCACGGTGCTTGCGCGCCGTGCGGGGACGTCGTCAATAGTTCGCGCTGACGCCTATCAGGTGGAAGGCTGCGCCCGCCCAGAGAATGGCCAGGAACGAGAGCGCCAGCACGAGCGCCCAGAACTTGGCCAGCTTGCGGCGCCTG
>JANNWV010000011.1:0-2655 GCA_031408815.1 Gammaproteobacteria bacterium | reverse complement strand
GCGGCCTTGGCAACCTCAGGCTTGCGTAATGCGGCAGCGATCGCCAGTTTCGCCCACGGGCGCATGTCGTCGGGCGAGTCCATCGCCGCTTCCGGCACGTTCCAGTAACTCATCTCGACCGTCTTGCCGCGGCTTTCATAGACGAAAGGCGCGCTGCCCACTGCTCGGAATTGGTCTTCACTGCCGGCATCGACCTTCAGGTACAAGCGACTGTCGATGACGATGGCGATGAACAGTCCATCGCAGTAAACGCCATGGCCGCCGAACATCCGGCGCGTGCTGATGGCGCCGCAGGGTTCGAGCAGTTCATGCAGATAGTCGAGGAAACCCTCGTCCTTCTTCATGGCCTGGACCGTGCCTACAGATTCGATGTCAGTCGCGGAAACTGGCGTCGATGCGATCGAGCTTGCGCAGCAGGGCCGGCCAGGCCAACTGCCCGCCCAGGTTGCGCGTGACTTGCGCGGCCTGTTCCTGCGCCGTCGCGACGATCATCGGATGCACCTGCACCAGTTCGCCGCCGCCACTTTGCGCGCGCAACTGGATCGCGCAGGTGGTTTCGAACAGGTACATCGCAAGGAAGGCATCGGCGATGCTCGCACCCACGGTCAGCAGGCCGTGGTTGCGCAACATCAGGAACGTGTTGCCGCCCAGGTCGTGCACCAGCCGCGGTTTTTCATCGTCACGCAGCGCCACGCCTTCATAGCCGTGGTAACCGAGGCTGGACAATACGAAGATCGATTGCTGGGAAATCGGCAGCACCCCACCCTTCTGCGCGGACACGCCGATGCCGTTGACGGTGTGCGTGTGCAGGACGCAACCGACGTCTTCGCGCGCCGCATGCACGGCGCTGTGGATGGTGAAGCCGGCAGGGTTCACCGGAAACGGCGAGTCGCCGATGATGTTTCCGTGCCCGTCC
Source organism: Gammaproteobacteria bacterium (assembly GCA_031408815.1). Lineage (GTDB taxonomy): Bacteria > Pseudomonadota > Gammaproteobacteria > Xanthomonadales > Xanthomonadaceae > Arenimonas. Next base: position 1,739 of record JANNWV010000011.1, on the reverse strand, counting down.
ACCTTCACCAGGCTGCTGGCAGTGAGTTCCTCGAACAAGGCGCCGTAGGGATTGATCAGGAAATGGTGTTCGGGCCCTGGCAACTTCGCCGAGATATGGGTGAACACCAGGTCCGACCAACCGTGCAGGGCTACCAGTCGGTAGCAAGCAGCGAGATCGACGCGCAGCTGCCATTCTTCGGCGGAGACGCTCGCCTTCAGGTCGGGACGGATCATCGGATTCATGGCGTTCTCCGGAGTCAGCCGCCAGCATACGTCGGGCCGGGGCAGGATTTGAATGGCGTGCCTCGTGTAGGCTGCCAATCATGACCAAGACCTACGATGCTGCCTATTTCCAGCGCTGGTACCGCGACCGCGGCATGGCGGGCCGTGCCGGCCTGGCGCGCAAGGTGGCCATGGCGGTGGCCACCGCCGAGTACTACCTGGAACGTCCCATCCGCAGCGTGCTGGACGTGGGTTGCGGCGAAGCGCCCTGGCGGGCAGAACTGCTGAAGCTTCGGCCGCGCCTGAAATACCAGGGCGTGGACTCCAGCGAATATGCCGTCGCCCGCTACGGCCGGACCCGCAACATTGCACTGGCCAGCTTCGGCCAGCTCGGCGAGTTGCGCTTCGGTGCGCCGGTCGACCTGCTGGTGTGTTCGGACGTGATGCATTACGTGCCCAGCGCAGAACTGCGGCGCGGGCTGTCCGGATTTTCCGAACACTGCGATGGCGTGGCTTTCCTCGAGCTTTACACCGACGAAGACGCGATTGCCGGCGACAAGGCCGGATTCCTGCCGCGCAACGCCGCCTTCTATCGTCGCCAGTTTACGCGGGCCGGCTTCATTGCCTGCGGCTCGCACCTGTATCTGAGCGAGAATCTCCACGCCAACGCCGTGGCGCTCGAAAAAATTGGCTGAAGCCAGGCAGGCATCGGCTTGTGCCAGAATCGCATCCGGACCGAAGGGAGACTCCACGATGAAACCACTCAAGCCCGCCTTGCTTGCGCTCGCAATGGCTGCAGCAACCCAGATCGCCGTCGCGGCGGATCCGGTCGCGGAAAAGCCCGCGCCCTACAAGTCGTGGATGGACATCCTCGCCGAGTCCCCGGCCGCCGACTGGCGCCCGCTGGATCCGGCCAACACCCTGTACATGGAACTGCCGACCGGCCGCGTCGTGATGGAACTGGCGCCGGGCTACGTGCCCCTGCATGCCGCCAACATCAAGACCCTGGTGCGGGAAAAGTACTTCGACGGCCTTGCCATCCTTCGGTCGCAGGACAACTACGTCGTGCAATGGGGCGATCCGGAAGAAGACGAGAAGAAGTCGAAATCGCTCGGTACGGCGAAGGCCAATTTCGATCCTGAATTCAGTGTCGCGGTCAGCAAGGACACGCCGTTCAACCGCCTGCCCGACAGCGACGTCTATGCGGGCCAGGTCGGCTTCGGCAACGGCTTCGCGGCGGCGCGCGACGCCGAGGGCAAGCAGACCTGGCTCACCCATTGTTACGGCGCAGTGGGCGTTGCCCGCGGCAATGACCCGACCGGCGGCAGTGGGTCCGGACTGTACGTCGTGATCGGCCATGCGCCGCGCCATCTCGACCGCAACGTGACCATCGTTGGCCGCGTCGTGCAGGGCATGGAACTGCTGTCCACGATGGCGCGCGGCACTGGGCCGCTGGGTTTCTACGAGAAGCCCGAGCAGCGCACGCCGATCAAATCCATCCGAGTCGCCGCCGATGTGCCGGCTGCGGAACAGACG
>JANNWV010000010.1:0-1981 GCA_031408815.1 Gammaproteobacteria bacterium | reverse complement strand
TGGCCGGCCTCTCTCGCCTTTGGGGGCCAACGGCGTCACCAGCGCCACCAGATCGGCCCACGGCACCACCCGGCCCATCTCGTCCAGAAACTCCCGCTTGCGCGTTCGCTTCGTGTTCAGGTTCAGTCCCAGATCGGCTTGCTTCATGGCTCAGATCGTCGCAGCGCATTCATCACGCAGCAAGCACGTTTGCCCGCGATTTGTGCAGACCTTCCCTAATGGAGTCGGGAACCCTCGTGATTGACGATGCCTACCGCATCCTGACTGAGTATCAGAACAAGACCACCCCGCGCAAGGCAAAGGGAGTTGGTGACGTCTTCGTCAAGTGGGCTCTTAGCCGCTTGGGTGATGCGCACCGCGTGCACCAGATTGCGCTCACTGAGACAGGCCCCGATCAGTACGCAGAGTTCCCCGACGCAGCCTTGGAAGTTTCGTTTGATCGGCCGGACCGGAAGTTTGCGGCCGTGTCACACGCTCACCCGGACAAGCCTCCAATCTGGCAGGCGACCGATTGCAAGTGGTTGGACTGGTGGCCGACTCTCAACAGGTGCGGCGTGAGGGTTGAGTTCTTGTGCGGCGTGGACGTTCGGGCCTTCTATGCAAAGAAGTTTCCGAAACGGAAGGTGCCGGCTCTTCCGTGAGCGAGTTCTTTCGATACCCTCACACGCCGCATGTTGACTGGCTGGGCGTTGGAGGCCCGCGCGACGACAAAGTCTTGGCCCCGACTGAAGCACTGGCGCTCCTAGCCGGAAACGTGGTGGTAGAGGAAAAGCTCGACGGGGCCAACTTGGGATTTTCTGTCGCACCCGACGGCTCGATTCGAGCGCAGAACCGGGGTCAATACTTGGCTCGGCCGTTCACTGGTCAATTCTCACGTCTGGGCAGTTGGCTCTCCGAGCATGAAGATTGGCTCCGCCAAGAGCTTTCCCATTCAGTAATGATCTTCGGCGAATGGTGTAGCGCGCGGCACTCCTTAGACTACGACAGACTGCCTGATTGGTGGTTGATGTTCGACGTCTATGACCGATCGTCCAAGCGCTTTTGGAGCACCACGCGGCGAAATGAATTGGCAGACAAGTTGGGAGTAGCTGTAGTACCTTGCGAACATCGTGGACACGTAAGCATGGAACAGTTACGAAACTGGCTAACAAGCGAAGAGAGTCGCTTTCGTAACGGCAAAGTCGAGGGCTTTGTGATTCGAAAGGAAGATGCCTTCTGGCTTCAGTCTCGCGCTAAGCTGGTGCACCCCGGCTTCACGCAAGCTATCGCTGAACACTGGCGCGCGCGTCTGATCGAGTGGAACTCTGTCGCTACGGTCGACGGCCCGCAGGTGGACGGTGATGTGTCATCGGCAAGCGGCTAGCCGCTTACCCGTGACCGAGAGCACCACCGAGGGCGCCGAGTTCGTCATGCGACGGTGAAGTAGCTGCGCCGCGTCAGTGTTTGGCGAGCGCGGCGCGTTGAACATCACACTGCGGCCAGCGCCTGGTCGATGTCGGCGCGCAGATCGTCAATGTGCTCGATGCCGATCGAGAGCCGTACCGTGTCTACCGTCACCCCGGCCTTGGCCAACTCGTCGGGTGACAACTGGCGGTGCGTGGTCGAGGCCGGATGGCAGGCGAGCGACTTCGCGTCGCCGATGTTCACCAGCCGCGTCACCAGCTTCAGCGCGTCCTGGAAGCGCGTGCCGCCTTCCAACCCGCCCTCGACGCCGAAGGTCAGGATGCCCGAGGCGCGGCCACCCATGTACTGCTGCACCAGATCATGGTCGGCATGGTCGGGCAGGCCGGCGTAGTTGACCCATTTCACCTTCGGGTGCTGCTTCAGGTGCTGCGCCACCGCCAGCGTGTTGTCGCAGATGCGGTCCATGCGCAGCGCCACGGTCTCGATGCCTTGCAGGATCAGGAACGCGTTGAACGGGCTCAGCGCCGCGCCCATATTGCGCAGCGGCACCACGCGCGCGCGGCCGATGTAGGCCGCC
>JANNWV010000009.1:0-2371 GCA_031408815.1 Gammaproteobacteria bacterium | reverse complement strand
AGCTTCTGGACCTGGCGCGAGTTGATGTATCGCTTCGCCAGCCGCTTGACGCCGGAGTCGCTGCACGACATCAGCGCGCAACTGTTCGTCGAGATGTTGCAGGCCGGCTATACGAGCACCTGCGAATTCCATTACCTGCACCATCAGGCCGACGGGCAGCCCTACGACGATCCTGCCGCGATGTCCCGGGCGATCATCGCCGCGGCGCGGGAAACGGGCATCCGCCTCACCTTGCTGCCGGTGCTGTACATGACCGGCGGATTCGATGGCCGCAAGCTATCCGACCGGCAACAGCGCTTCGGCCACGACGTGGACGCCTACCTGTCGCTGCTCGATGCCCTGACGGCGCAGGAAGATCCGATGTTGCGGGTGGGCATCGCCTTGCACAGCCTGCGTGCCGTGCCCGCCGATGCGATGCGCGAGGTGCTCGCGGCGCCGGAGGCGGGCGCACTGCGACCTATCCACATCCATATCTCCGAACAAACCGCCGAAGTCGAGGAGTGCATTGCCGCGCGCGGCGCGCGCCCCGTGGAATGGCTGTTGGCCAATGCCGCCGTGGACGAGGCATGGACGCTGGTGCATGCGACGCATGTGCAGGCGTCGGAGTTGTCCGGCATCGCTGCCCGCAAGGCGGTGGTGGCGCTGTGCCCGACCACGGAGGCCAACCTGGGCGATGGCGTGTTCCCGCTTCGTGATTTCATCGCGCACAGCGGCCGTATCGGCATCGGATCGGACTCCAACGTCTCGGTGTCGCCCATCGAGGAATTGCGCTGGCTCGAGTACGGCCAGCGCCTGGTTTCCAGGCAGCGAAACATTGCCGCCACGCGCGAATTGCCCAGCAGTGGCGAGAGCCTGGTGATGCGCGCCGTCGCTGGCGGCCGCCAATCCAACGGCCAGGGCGCGCAGGACGACGACCTGCTCGTGCTGGACGAACATTCGGCTTCGATGTGCGGCGTATCGGCGATGGACTTGCATGACCGGTTCGTCTTCGGCGGGAATGTAAACCCGGTGAAGGACGTTTTCGTGCAGGGCAGGCGGATCATCGAATCCGGCCGCCACGTGCACGGCGAGCGAATCAACCAGCGGTTCCGGGATTCGATGCGCAGGCTGCTAAGCGACAGCTGAATTCGACCCCGCGGCGCAACTAGCCGTCGCGGCTGGTTTCAACGACGCAAGAGTTGGTTCGCGGCGGCAACGATGTCGCTGAAGACACCTGCGGCCGTAATTTCCGCGCCTGCGCCCTTGCCGCCCAGAGCCAGCGGCGTAGCCGACTGCAGGTCGGTATGCACCAGCACCCGATTTTCGCCGGGCTTGAGCTGCGCGAAAGGCGAAGCGTCGGGCAGGGACTGGATACCCACGCTGCCGCCGTCAGCATCCACCTGCGCAACCATCACCAACTTTTCGCCGCGCTCGAGTGCGCTGGTCACGCGCGCCTGCCAACGCGCGTCGTGCGCGCGAAGGCGGTCGCGAAGACTTGCCGAAGCGTCGTCGGCGCCATCAAGTCCGTCGACGAGTGATTCGATGCGCACCGATTCCAGTTCAAGCGCAAAGCCCGCCTCGCGCCCCAGCACGAGCAATTTGCGCGCCAGGTCCTCGGCGCGCAGGTCTTCGAACGGGTCGGGCTCGGTCAGGCCCAACGCGCCGGCCTCGATGACAGCGTCGGAAAACAGGTAGCCTTCGTGCAGGCGATGCAGGATATGGCTGAGGGATCCAGAGAGCACGCCCTGCAGCGAACGGATGCTCTCGCCGCGAAGGCGCACGTCGCGAATGGGCCCGAGTACCGGAATCGCGGCGCCGACGGTCGTTTCATAGCGATACGGCGCGCCATGGCGGCGCGAGAGCCGCTGCAGATGATGGAAGTGGGAAAGACTGCGCGCGTTGGCGCGCTTGTTCGCGCCGACAACGCCCACGCCACCGGAAAGCAGACGCGGGTACCAGTCGGCCACTTCGTCGCTCGCGGTGCAATCGATCAGGATGGAGGGCGCGGCACCCGGCCGGGTGAGGCGGGAGAACAGCAGCTCCAGGTCGTTGTCGCGGCGCGGCTGGAGGTCGTGTTCGAAGGTTTCCAGTCGCAAGCCTTGCAGGTCATGCGCGAATCCGCGCCGGTCGAAGGCGGCGACCAGTGTGTAATCCACGCCCGTATGTTCGCGAAGCCAGGCCCGTCGCCGGTCCAGCTGCCGGCGAAGCGCGCTGCCCACTTGGCCGCGTGCGCCCACCAGCACCAGGTCGATGCGCGCCACGGACTCGCCGGGTGCAGCGAATACGGCCGGAACGGCAGGGCGATCGCTTCGTAGCGCACTCGCGCCGGGATGCAGGGCAACACTCACTGGGGATTCCTCTGGGCCGGGACGGGCAGGGCAGGGAAGGCAGA
>JANNWV010000008.1:0-7982 GCA_031408815.1 Gammaproteobacteria bacterium | reverse complement strand
AGGGCGCGTTCGAGCTGCAGACCATCAGTGTTGGCTGCAGATGCCAGCAAGCGCAGCGCATCGGCGTCGCGTTTGGCGTTTCGCAGGAAACGGGAATAGGCGGCGAGAACCCGCACATCATCGGGCGCCGGCGCCAGGGCGCGGCGGAACCAGGCATCGGCATCAGCGTTACCCGCGCGTGCCGAGACTTCGGCACGGCTGAGCAGCACGAACCGTCGCGAGGGATCGGCCTGCGGCGCCTGCGCCAGCCAGCGATCGATCATCGTAGCAGCGGTCGGCAGGTTACCGCTGCGCAGCGACAAGGCGGCGATGCACAGCAGGCCGCGGCCCGCATCCACGCCAAAGGAGAGCGCCGCGCAATCGGCGCGGGCCAGGTCCAGCCGACCTTGCACCAGGTGGATCTGCGCGCGTGACAGACGGGCGTCGCCGTCACGCGGCTGGCTGGCGACGAGTGCATCCAGCATTCGGAGTGCGGCGACAAAATCATGGCGGTGCTGCGCGCTGAAGGCACGGGCACGCAGTAGTTCCGGCGATGGGTTAGCGCTTGGAAAACGCGCGAGCATCGCCTCAGCGCGGGCGGCCAGACGGGCATCGCCGGTGCGCGCCGCGGTGGTCAGCAAGGCGGACACTTGCACCAGGGATCCGGTCTGCCCGGCGGCGCTTGGCCTCAGGGCCGCGTAACCACGCGGCAGGATTTCGATGATGCTGTCGAGGTCGACGGGCACGATCACGGGCGGTCGGCCCGCGGCGGCGGTCAAGGGCAGGGCGGCGAGCAACAGTGTGATCAGCCAACGACGCATCGGAGTGACTCCTTCAATAAAACCGGCGGCGCTTTGAGCGCCGCCGGCGGTTACGTCAAGTACTGAAGCAAGGTATTGCGGTGTGATCGGATCAGAACGTCGCGCCGGGGATAGGCGTGTTCAAGTACGGGAAGCTGTTGCGGAAATCGGTTGCCTTGACCGCGGCGCCGTCCGTGTACGGAAGCTGGCCAGCCGGTGCATCGGCCAGTGGCAGCAGTACGCCCATGGCGACACGCAGTTCGATATCAACCACGTCATCGCCGGGACGACGTCCGTTCGGGAAGCCCGAGGTATCGCCCGACAATGCGCCCAGCGTTGCCTGCGCTGCGGCCGCCTTGGGGGCGATCGCCGTGTTCAGACGCATCATTTCCGAAGGAACCACATTGGCCGGCTTGTTGAGGCCATCCAGGCCAGTCAGGAATGCCGCCACCAGGTCCGTACGCGGGAACTTGGTTGGCGCCTGCACGCCCGGGAACAGGATCTCGATCAGCGCCGGCAGGGTCGGGTTGGTGACATAGGTGGCGAACTGGCCGTCGTTGCGCGGTTTGGAGGCATTGAACTTGTCCTTGTCCGGCAGGCCGATCACGACTTCGTTGACCAGCGGCGCCGACAAGCGGGAGACCTGGCGCATGGTGTTGTTGTCGGGCTTGCTGGCGGTGGTCCAGGCGCCGATGATCGGGCTGCCGCCGGCGGTCAGGCAGGCGATCGGCACTTCCAGGGCGAAGGTGCTGACGTTCTTGTCGGCGATGATGTTGGGCCGTCCGTCGGGCGCGCCGACCGGATTGAGGTTGATCAGGTCGAAGATCTCGCCCAGGTTTACCGAGAAGCCGTCATTGCGCTGGCCGACGAACACGCGCGCTTCGCCAGCACAGCCGCCCAGGCCAAGCCGGGAGATGTGGTTGTCGGCATAGGCCGCGTAGTTGGGGATGGACTTGTTGCCGATGTTGTCGAAGGGCTTGCGGAAGCTGCGGCCGCCGTTGGCCAGGTTGGTGCCCGGGTAGGTCTTGCCGCCGCGGACCATGGTGACCGAGTAGGTTTCGATCAGGTTCTTGACGCCGTCGTTGGCCGTGGCGGTCGAACCGAACTGGCCGATGTTGCTCAGCGGCACCGCGACGCTGACGCCATTCACCGGCACGGTCAGGTTCTGGTAGGTGTTCTTGATACGGAATTCGAAGCTGACGTCTTCGACGGCATCGCCGTTGTTGTCGACGTGGATGGCATAGACCGCATTCGGGTCCAGGCTGAAATAGTTGGGACCGCCGTACGCATCCTGCAGCGGCTGGTAGTTGGCGATGAAGGTGACATAGCCGGCGCGGCCGGACTCATAACTGCGGAACATGTAGAAATCGGTACCGTCCAGCTTCGGGGTCTGCGCGATCAGCGGCGCTTCGCGGTGACTCGAGGCCTGGGCGAAGCTGCTGCCCAAGAGCATGGCGGCGACGGCGGTCGCGATAAGGGTTCGTTTCATTTCATTTCTCCTCAGGTTGGAAATCGGATTGCGCCGCACCGGGACTTCGTATTGAATTCTCGTTGCCGACGCCAGTCATACGCGGAGGGGCCGAAGATGGATGCACTGGATTTGATGCCAAGGGATGTGTCGAGAAATCCGGTCGTGGGCGACCCGGAATATTCCTGCATCCAAAAGCGCAGCGGCTCTCGTATAGTCAGTGACGCGGCGATCGCCGCGGCTAATTCCAGGGGAGTGACATGATCAAATCCATGATGTTGGCCTGCGCCTTGCTGTGCGCAGCCAGTTCCGCGGTCGCGCAGGACGCAGCCGCAACGGTCGCCACCGCCGCGCCCGCACCGTCCAGCGATCCGCCCATCCGCAAGCTCAACGGCATCCTGGTGGATATCAAGGGTCGTGGGCTGTACACCTTCGACAACGACAAGACGCCGGGCAAGAGCGACTGCAACAACCAGTGCCGTTTCCTGTGGCCGCCCCTGAAGGCGGAAGCAGGCGCCGTGCCGAAGGGTCCCTTCACGCTGGCCGTGCGCAGCGACGGCAGCAAGCAGTGGGCCTTGCGCGGCAAGCCACTCTATCGCTGGGCGTCCGACAAGAAATACGGCGACGCCGGCGGCGATGGCGTCAGCGATGTCTGGCGACTGGTGCGCGTCGCGCCAGCGAAGCCCGCCTCCAACTAAGCCCGCCTCCAACTAAGCCTGCCTCCAACTAAGCCCGCGTCAAACCAATCGATGGATTCAAACATGATTCTTTACACAGATATCGCCGGCCTGCGCCGCGCCGCCTTGTTCCTCGCCATCGCGATGGCGGCCCCGGCGGCACTGGCGCAAGACGCCACCGACGACAGCGATTTCGACACCGGCGGCAAACTCCTGCTGACCGGCGGCGTTACCCAGTTGGAAGGATCCGCCGGCGGCGGCCTGACGCCGTGGGCGGTAATCGGTGGTTATGGATCGCGCGACCAGATCGGCGCGAATGCCTTCTACACCCGGGTGAATGTCGGCGACTACCACCTCGACGATGCCGGCGTGCTGATCGGCTTCTACGACCGCGTCGAACTGAGCTACGCGCAACAGCGCTTCGATACCGAACAAGTGGGCGCGGCGCTGGGCCTGGGCGAGGGCTTTACTTTCAAGCAGGACGTGATCGGCCTGAAGGTGCGCGTGGCCGGCGATGCGGTGCTGAATTCCGACAGCGCCATGCCGCAGATCGCGGTCGGCCTGCAGTACAAGAAGAACAACCAGGGTGCCGTGCTCGACTTCATCGGCGCGAAGGATGATTCGGGCGTGGATGTGTATGTGTCGGCGACCAAGTTGTTCCTGGCACAGGGCCTGCTGTTGAACGGCACCGTGCGCCTGACCAAGGCCAACCAGATCGGCATCCTGGGTTTCGGCGGCGACAAGAGCGACAAGTACAAGCCGCAGTTCGAATTCTCGGCGGCGTACCTGCTGACCCGCACGCTCGCCATCGGTGCCGAATACCGCACCAAGCCCGACAACCTCGGCATCGCCCGCGAGGACGACTGGTTCGACGTGTTCGTTGCCTACGCGCCCACCCGCAATGTGTCGGTGACCGTGGCTTACGCGGACCTCGGCAACATCGTCATCAAGGACAACCAGCGCGGCCTGTATGCGTCGCTGCAGGTTGGCTTCTAAGCGACTCCCGGAGAACACCCATGATCATTTCGAAGAAGATGTGCAGCTCGGTCGCGCTGGCCGCGTTGTTGATGGCGCTGGCGCCCGGTGCGATGGCGCAGCAGGCGCCGACGCCGACCACCGAGGCTGCGGCAACGGAAGCCGCTGCCACGGACGAGCTCGACCTCGACATTGCCGACGCCGATGCGGCGCCGCCCGCCGAGGCCAATGCCGATGTCGCAGAACGCGACCCCACCGCCGCCAACCCCGCGCCTGCCGACCCGTCGCTGTTGCCGGTCTACAAGGAATTTGGCGAAATCGCCGGACTGACTGCGCTGATGGACGACTTCATGGTCATCCTGCTGGCCGACGAGCGCACGCGGCCGTTTTTCAAGGACGCCGACCAGCCGAAGATCAAGAAGCTTCTCGCGGAACAGTTCTGCGTCATCTTGGGAGGTCCATGCGCGTACTCTGGCCGCGACATGAAGTCATCGCACAAGGGCCTGGACATCGGCCGTGGCCACTTCAATGCGCTGGTCGAGGACCTGCAGATTGCGATGGACAAGCGCGGCATTCCGTTCCGCGCGCAGAACAAGCTGCTGGCCAAGCTCGCCCCGATGCACCGGGAAATCGAGACCAAGTAGTCGAACAAGCCGTCAGTAGTGTTCCGAGCCGGCGGCTTCGACGCGATTCTTGCCGCCGGCCTTGGCCCGATATAGCGCGGCATCCGCTGCTGCGATCAGCAACTCTGCGCTGAATCCGGCGCGGGGCACCATCGCCGCCACGCCCACGCTGATGGTCACCACGCCCTGCGGCGTGGCCGGGTGCGACAGGTTGGCTTTTTCGACCGCGTGGCGGATGCGCTCGCCTTGTTCGATCGCCTGTTCCAGGTTCAGGCCCGGCATCACCACGCCGAATTCCTCGCCGCCATAACGGCCGGCGGTCGCGTCTTCATCGGGCAATTCGGCGTCGATGCGACGGCCAATTTCGCGCAGGCAATCATCGCCGGCAAGGTGGCCGCGCTGGTCGTTGTAGGCCTTGAACTGGTCCAGGTCGAACAACACGAAGGCCAGCGACGTGCCGCGCGCCTGCGCCAGTTCCCATTCGCCATGCAGGCGCTCGAGTAACATGCGCCGGTTGGCCAGGTCGGTCAGCGGGTCGTGGTAGGACAGGCGCGTCAGTTCTTCGTTGATGCGGCGCAGTTCCAGGCCGCGCGTTTCCAGTTCCAGCGTGCGTTGCCGCACCAGGCCGACCAGTTGGCGCTCGCGCCGGCGTTGCTGGCCTTCGCGCAGGCGCAGCAGTACGTACAACACCAGCAGCCCCGCGAGAATCGACGTGAGCAGCGCCGGCGGCGTGCGCCAGAAGGGCATCGGGATGCTGATGGCGACTTCGAGGGGCTTGGCGGCGACGCCGTCAGCGTCACGTGCCTCCAGTCGCAGGCGATAGTCGCCGGGCGGCAGCGCGGTGAAGCTGCGCGAATTCTCCGCGGTCCAGTCGGTCGGTACTTTTTCCAGGCCCAGCATCTGGCTCCGATAGCGGATCTCGCCCTCGCGCTCGCCCGTGCGCAAGGCCATCTCCACCATCACATCGTGGCGACCAGTATTCAGCTCGATCGGGCGCGACCACTGCGAGGGCAGGATCCAGCGCTGGTCCACGCTGATGCGTTCCAGCGCGAGCGGCGCCGGTGGCAGTGGGCCGGCCGCGACCGGTTGCGGCGTGAACACACCGAGGCCGCCGAGCGTGCCCAGCCAGATTCGGCGCAGCGAGTCCACTTGCAGCGCGCCGTAATTATTCTCGTCGTGCGGCATGCCATCGGCGCGATGGTAGTCCGTCGCCGTGTAGCTGCCGTCGGATCGGGGCTGCCACAACGAGGCCCCGTAGTTGGTACTGACGAACAGGTTGCCGCGCCCGTCGGGCACCACTTCATAGACGAAGGGATCGGTCGGCGTCGGCAATTTCGGCAGCGACACGAATTGCGGCCGATTCGGATCGGTCACGTCCATCCGCACCGCGCCGGCCCGCAAACTGCCGGCCCACAATATCGAGCGGCCGTCGGCTTGCGGTATCAGGCTAAGCCCGTAAAGACTGTTGTCGGGCAGGCCCTGTTCGACGCTGAAATATTGCCAGCCCTTGGCATCGATGCGCGCCAGCCCGTGGGTATTGGTGCTGGCCCACAACACGCCGCCCACGCGCTGCAAATCATAAATACGGCTGGGATATCCGTGCGCGGGATCAAACAAGGTCCACGCGCCGTCCTTGAATCGCGCCAGGCCCGATTCGCGCAGCAGGTACCAGGTGCTGCCGTCGCCATCGAACAGCATCATCGTGACAGCTTCGTGGTCGGACTTCTGCCAGGGCGTCGGCACGGTGACGAATCGATCGCCCACGAGGCGACTGATTTCGCCGCCCCAGGTACTTATCAGCAGGTCCTGCGTGCGCGGTTCGCGTGCGATGCTGCGTACCATGTCGCTGGGCAGGCCATCGCGGGTGTTGAAATTGCGCCAGCCTGCCTGCGAGTGGTGCGCCAGGCCTTCGCCGTCACTGCCCAGCCACAATTCCTCCTTGCCATCGCGCATTTCGTGCAGCACCGACCACACGCCGTTGCCGCGTCGGCCGATGCGGCTGATGGTGCGCCACGCGCCGACCAGCGGCAGCCGCGCTGCGCCCTGGTCGGAGCCGATCCATATCTGCGGCGCGCCGCGTGCGTTACGGCCGGGGGCCAGCGCCTTCACGTTGCTGCCATCAAAGCGACCCTGCGAATCCAGCGGCACCCAGCGGTCGCCGATCAGGTGCGCGGCGCCGGTGCGCGTGCCCACCCACAGGTGCGGCGGCTGGCCGGGCGGGGTATGCACCAGCAGCCGTTGCAGGAAGTTGCTCTGCAGTCCCTCTTCCGAGGCCAGCATTCGTTGCCACTGGCCGTGTTGCAGGCGCGCAAGCCCGCCGCCGTAACTGCCGACCCACAGGATGTCGCTGCCGTCGCGTGCATCGGTCCAGTGTTCCAGCGACGTGACCTCGTTGAAACGCGGACCCGCCATCGTCATCGGTACCGGTTCGCAAGCGGCGCTGCCGATGCAACGCCACAGGCCTTCGCCAAAGCTGGCGATCCACAACACGTCTTCGTCGGTGGTGCTGCCCGGTTGCAGCAGCACATCGAAGATCTTCGTATTCGACAACGCGCTCGGCATGGCCCGCGACTGCCAGCTACGGCCATCCCATTCGTGCAGCGAACCACGTCCGGTGCTGAACAGGCGATAGGCCTGGTGCGTGCCGAAGCTTCGAAGGCGAATACCCGACTCGTCGGGCAGGCCCATCGCGCGGCCGACGTCGTGCCAGATGCCATGCTCGAGCATGTACAAACCGTGGCCCGGCACCGACACCCAGACTTTTCCATCGGGTGTGGACGCGAGGTCGCCAATGGCATGCGTCAAAACGCGGTTCGGACCTGATTCGGGAATGAAGCGGCGGCTGTTGTAGCGGGCCAGGCCGCGCATTGTGCCCACCCACACCTGGCCTTCTGGCGTTACGGCGGCGGCAACCACGCTGATGGTGGGCAGGCCGTCACCTACATCGAAGGCTTCGGCCGGCAGGTAGCCGATGTCTTCCAGCGCCATGCGGTTGGGCGCGGCGAGCGCAGCGCCGCACATCGCCCAGCAAAGGACGACGAGGCTGCCGATGATCCGCAAGCCAGGACCGGTACGCATTGGTGTTTCCCCCGGGCCAAGGTTAACCGAGCCGGGGGGCGGAGGCGAATCAGCCGCGGGCGGGGCCTATCCAGCCGAACAAGCGCTTGCCCATGGCAAGGCTGGCCAGCGACAAAAGTGCCACCACACCGAGGTGCCACAGCAACACCATCAGGCTGGTCTCGCCCTCGTGCACCAGGCTCACCCCAGCCGAGGCCATGGCGGCCGCGCTCAGGGCCGCCAGCATCGCGGTGGGCGCGGGCTTCACGGCGCCGGCGTGGCGCACCATCACCAACAGCGTAATTCCCAGCGGAATGCTGATGGCGGTAATGGCACGCGCGCACTCGCCGCTGTGGGTTTCAAACGCGAAGGCGGCCCAACCCATCGTGTTGAAGTCGGCCAG
>JANNWV010000007.1:0-8022 GCA_031408815.1 Gammaproteobacteria bacterium | reverse complement strand
ACGAACTCGGCGCGCCGATCATCGAGTGCGGCGCGCAGGCGCAGGTGGTGACGATGGCGTTTTCCGCGGCGGCGCTGGCGGCGCATCGCGCGCGGTTTCCCGCGCAACTGGATGCGGACCAGTTCGACATCCGGAACTGATCCGCGGTATCAGCCCGTCTTGAGCAGCGTCAACAGCCCGCGCGCCGTGCGAACGCGCGACGCGGCATCGGGCAGCTCCATCTTCACCCGCATCTTTTCCGGACCGTCCATCGCGTAGATCCGCGGCTGGGACTGGATCAGGCGAATGATGGACATCGGATCGACATTGGGTTGCGCCAGGAAATGCACGCGGCCGCCCATCGGTCCGAGCTCCAGCTTGCGCAGGCCCAGGCGCGTGGCCTCGAGCTTGAGCTCGGTCACCGCGAACAACTGCTTGGTCTGTTCGGGCAGGATGCCGAAGCGATCCACCATCTCGACCTGCAGTTCCTTCAATGCATCCTCGTCGCGCGCCGAGGCGATGCGCTTGTACAGCGTCAGTCGCGCGTGCACGTCGGGCAGATAATCTTCGGTAATCAACGCAGGAATATGCAGCTCGACTTCGGCGCCGTGGCGGATGCTCGGGTCGAGGTCGGGAATCTTGCCCGAGCGAATGGACTTGACCGCGCGCTCCAGCAATTCGGTGTACAGCGAAAATCCAATTTCGGCAATCTGGCCCGATTGTTCCTCGCCGAGCAATTCGCCCGCGCCGCGGATTTCCAGGTCGTGCGTCGCCAGGGTGAATCCGGCGCCCAGTTCTTCCAGCGAAGCCAGCGACTGCAGGCGCTTTTCCGCATCGCCGGTCATCGCCTTCTTGTTCGGCACCACCAGATAGGCATAGGCGCGGTGGTGGGAACGGCCGACGCGACCGCGCAGCTGGTGCAACTGCGACAGGCCAAAGCGGTCGGCGCGATTGACGATGATCGTATTCGCGCTGGGAATGTCGATGCCGGACTCAATGATGGTGGTGCACACCAGCACGTTGAAGCGCTGCCGGTGGAAGTCGAGCATGGTCTGTTCGAGCTCGCGCTCCGGCATCTGGCCGTGGGCGATGCGGATGCGCGCCTCGGGAATGAGTTCACCCAGCTCGCGCGCCATCTTGTCGATGGTGTCCACTTCGTTGTGCAGGAAATAGACCTGGCCGCCGCGCGCGAGTTCGCGCTGGAACGCCTCGCGTAGCAGGGCATTGTCCCAGGCCGTGATGAAAGTCTTCACTGCCAGCCGGTGCGCAGGCGGCGTGCCGATGATGGAAAGTTCGCGAAGGCCTGCCATCGCCATGTTCAGCGTGCGCGGAATCGGCGTGGCAGTCAGCGTGAGCAGGTGAACCTCGGCACGCAAGGCCTTCAGCGCTTCCTTCTGCCGCACGCCGAAGCGTTGTTCCTCGTCGACGATGACCAGGCCAAGGTCCTTGAACTTCACGTCCCCTTGCAGCAAGCGGTGCGTGCCGACGATCACGTCGATCTTGCCTTCTTCCAGCAGGACCAGCGCGGCCTTGATTTCTTTCGCCGACTTGAAGCGCGACAGCACCTCGACGCGGATCGGCCAATCGGCGTATCGGTCGCGGAAGTTGCGGTAATGCTGTTCGGCCAGCAGCGTGGTCGGCACCAGGATGGCGACCTGCTTGCCCGACGTTGCCGCGACGAAGGCAGCGCGCACGGCGACTTCGGTCTTTCCGAATCCCACGTCGCCGCAGACCACGCGATCCATCGGCGTGGGCTTGGCAAGGTCAGTGATGACGGCCTCGATGCTGGCGGCCTGGTCGGGTGTTTCCTCGAAGGGGAAGGTCGCGGCGAAGGGCTCGTACATCGACCGGTCCACGACCAGCGACTGGCCGCGACGGGCGTGCCTGCGCGCCTGGATGTCGAGCAGTTCGGCAGCGACGTCGCGAACCTTCTCTGCGGCCTTGCGCTTGGCTTTTTCCCAGGCATCGCCTCCCAGCGAATGCAGCGGCGCGAATTCCGCCGACGTTCCGGAATATCGCGACACGAGTTGCAACTGCGCCACCGGCACATACAACTTGTCGCCCTTGGCGTATTGGATGCAGAGGAACTCGCCGGCCACGCCGCCCGTGTCGAGCGACACCAGGCCCTGGTAGCGACCGACGCCATGGTCCTCGTGCACGATCGGCGAGCCGATGGTGATCTCGCTGAGGTCGCGCAGGATCGCGTCCGGGTCGCGCAGCGCAGCCTTCTTGCGTCGGCGGCTCTGGTCGGCGCGCTCGGGGAACAACTGGCGTTCGGTCAGTACGGTGATCGCCGGCAGGGTGATCGCGAAACCATCCTCCAGCGGCGCCACGGCGATGCCGAAAGCATGGTCGGAGACGAGGAACGAGGTCCAGTTGCCGATGGTCACCGGCTTCATCGCGGCGGAATCGAGCAGTTCGATCAGGGCTTCGCGACGACCCGCGGAGTCCGCCGCAATCAGCACGCGGCCGGGGTAGTTGGACAGGAAGGATTTCAGCGCCGCGCCCGACTCCTCGCCCTTGCTGATCCAGGGCAATGATGGCACTTTCTGTTCCGCCATCGCGCGGGATTGCTCGAGCTGCGGATGTCCCGCACCGCAAACCTCGATGCGCTCGGCACGATTCAGCTCGGAGCGAAGGAACTCGGGCGCCAGGAAGATTTCCTCCGGCGGCAGGATCGGTCGTTCGACATCGTGGCGACGTTGTTCCCAGCGATCGCGGGTCTGCGCCCAGAAGGCCGTCGCCGCGTCCGCCACGCCTTCGCCCACGACGACGAGCGTGTCGCTGCCGAGGTGTTCGAAAAGCGACGCGGTGTGGTCGAAGAACAGGGGCAGGTAGTACTCGATACCGGCCGGCGTACCGCCTTCCTTCAAGTCCTGGTACAGCGGGCAACGGCGCGGATCGAAGTCGAAGCGTTCGCTGAGTTTTTCGCGCACGCGTTTGGTACTGGCGAGGTCGAGCGGAAATTCGCGGGCCGGCAGCAGTTTCACTGAATCGACCGGATGGTCGGAACGCTGCGTATCGGGATCGAAGCTGCGCAGCGTATCGATCACGTCATCGAACAACTCGATGCGATACGGTACTTCCGAGCCCATCGGAAACAGGTCGAGCAGTGCGCCGCGTACGGCGAAGTCGCCGGGGTCGAGTACTTGCGGCACGTTACGATAGCCTGATGATTCCAGGCGGCGCTTTTCCGCGTCCATGTCCAGCTTCTGGCCCCGGCGCAGGTCGAGTGCGTTGCCGGCGATCCATTCCGGCGGCGGCAGCCGCTGCATCAGCGATGAAACCGGCACCACCAGCACCCCGCGACGAACCGTGGGCAAGCGATAAAGCGCCGCCACGCGCTGCGACACGATGTCCGGGTGTGGGCTGAACAGGTCGTAGGGCAATGTTTCCCAATCCGGAAAATGCAGGATGGGAAGGTCGTCGGCCAGGACGCGCAGGTCGTTTTCCAGGGACTGCGCGGTATGCGTGTCGCGGGCGATGGCCAGCACCAGTCCGTCGTGCGCCCGGGCGGCTTCGACCAGCCCGAGGGCCAGGGCGCTCGCGCTGGAGGGTGCGCGCCAGTAGGCGCGTTGTTGTCCGGCCTTGGGCAGAGGCGGAATTGGCAAGATCGGTCGCGGGCTCATTAGCCGCTCAGTTTACCAGCCCGGCCTGTCGCGCCCGCGTCAGTGCCTGGTCGGGGCGAGTTGCAAGGTGATCCGGACCAGGCCCGGCGACCCGTGGGTGGAGGTGCGATGGAAGCCCAGGTGGCTGGCCAGTTCCAGCATAGGCGTGTTGTCGTCCATCACGTCGCCCCAGAGTTCGGTGACGGCGTTGTCACGACACCACTCGATCAGCCGCAGCATCAGCAGGCGGCCCAGGCCCAGGCCGATCACGAAATGCGAAACCAGGATGCCGAACTCGGCGCGAGCGGGCTCATTGGTGTCACGGGCGAGCCGGGCTACCGCTGCGACGAGGGCTTCGCCTGGCGGCAGGGGTTCGGCGGCGACCACGACGAATTCCGACTCCGCAGGCGGATGGGTCAACTGGTGCAGGTGTTCCTCGCCGAGGGACTTGAGGATATGCAGGAAGCGACGCCGCACTTCGTCCTCGTTCAACAGTTGGAACGAGGCGGCGATGGGCGCCGCGTCTTCCGGCCGGATCGGGCGGAGGACCATTTCCCGGCCATCGGAGAGCTGGAAAGATTCGGTGCGCCCGGGGCCGGACACGGGGCGAGATCGGCGGGTAACGTTCACCCCGCTAGACTGCCATGAAACAGGCCACGGAAGCGCCGGTGGCCGATGCTAAACTGCGGCCATTCCATTCAGAAAAAGCGCATGGCCGGCAAAGGCGATTCAGTCAGGACCATTTTCTACGCGCTTGGCGCGAATTTCGCGATATTCGTCGCGAAGGCGGTCGCTGCATTCATCACCGGCTCCAGCGCGATGCTCGCCGAGGCCGTGCACTCATTGGCCGATTGCGGCAACCAGGGCTTGCTGCTGCTGGGCATGAAGCGGGCGAAGCTGCCGGCGAACCCGGACTACCCGATGGGTTACGGCAAGGAGATCTACTTCTGGTCGTTCCTGGTGGCGGTGATGCTGTTTTCGGTGGGCGGCATGTTTTCCCTCTACGAGGGTTGGCACAAGCTGCATTCCACCGTACCGCTGTCCTATCCGTGGATTGCAGTCGGCGTGCTCACCTTCGGCATCATCGCGGAAAGCATCTCGATGCGCGCCTGCCTGGTCGAGGTGAACAAGGCGCGTGGCGACCAGTCGCTTCGGCAGTGGTTCCGCGAGAGCCGCCAGGCCGAGTTGGTGGTGATCTTCGGTGAAGACCTTGCTGCCCTGTTGGGCCTGGCGTTTGCCTTGGCCGCCGTGGTGGCAACCATGATCACCGGCAATCCGATCTACGACGCCATCGGTACGCTGGGCATCGGCGTGTTGCTGATTGTCGTTGCGGTGTTCGTCGCGATCGAAGTGAAGGCCTTGCTGATCGGCCAGAGTGTCGAGCCGCGTCAGCGCGAGGCGATCCGGCAGTTCATCACCGCGCGCCCTGAAATCAAACAGTTGTGGAGCCTGATCACCCTGCAGATGGGCAACGACATCATGGTGGCGGTGCAGGCCGAACTGGTCGATCCCCAGGCCACTACCGCAGAAAGCATCGCCCGGATGAATGAAACGGAAGTGGCGCTGAAGGCAGCCTTTCCGGAAATTCGCTGGAGCTTCTTCGAGCCCGACGACTCCGCGTGACTCCCTCGGCTCGCCGCCGCGGCGTGAGCTTGGCCGGGCGCGCCATGGCGCTCGCGATGCTGCTTGCGTTCGCGAGTCCTGGCGTACTGGCTGACGACAAAGTTTCGGTCGAGTCGACGCTTCCGCGCCATCCGCTGGAGGCCCAGGCGCTGAACGAGCCCGAGCAGGTGCTCAAGCAGTTGCCGGGCCTGATCAAGCAAGCGCGGGATTCCGGGGACTCGCGCGAACTGGCCTTGCTGCTGCTCGCCCAAGCGAATGCCTGCCGGGTCATCGCCGATTGGCCCTGCCAGCGCGTTGCCGGCGCAAGCGCCGTGATCGCTTCGCAAGCGGCCAATGATCCGATCCTGAAGGTCCGGTCCCTCATCGCGGAAAGTCGCGCGACGATCGCCATGCAGGATTTCACGCGGGGCGAGAAACTGCTGGGCGAAGCCGAGCTCGTGCTGAAGGGCTCGCCTTCGCCGGAACTTTCGGCCGACGTTTACCTGGCCTATTCGTCGCTGAGCAACTCGCTGGGCAAGCAGGCGCTGTCTGCCGAATACGCCCAGCGTGGGCTGGACGTACTTCCCGGCGACCTCGCGTTGCCGACCCAGGCGCGATTGCTGCGAAACCTGGCGCGGGCGCAGGCGCAGTTGGGTTTGTCGGCCAAGGCCGACGAGACACTGGTGCGCGCGCAGGTGTTGACCGAACGCTTCGATGACCCGAAGTTGAGTGCCGAGATACTGCTGGGCTCGGCGCACACCGCGCGGCTCGCCGGCAATATCGAGGCGCAGGTGCGCTCCGGCCAGCGGGTGCTGCAACTGGGATCGCGGCTCAAGAACTCGCAGGTCACCGGCATGGGCCATGAAGTGCTCGGCCTGGCGGCGTCCGACGCGGGCGATCGATCATTGGCGATCAGAGAACTCAATGCCGCCTACCGCAGCTTCCGCAGCCTGGGCCTGAAGCGGGACGAGTCGCGGGTGCTGCGGGAGTTGATCCACATCGCGATCGAGCAGGGCAGGCCACGCACCGAGGTGGAGGAGTTCACCACGCGTTTCCTCGAGATCGATGGCGAGATCGAGCAAAGCGACCGGGCCAAGGCGGCGGATGATTTCGACGCACGCCTGGCGTATGCCGAACGCGAACTGGATGTGTTGCGCCTGAAGGATGAGGCAGCGCTTGCGCGCGAACGCGAACGCGCGCTGGCGGCTAGCAACCGGCAATCGCGCCTTCTGGGCTGGCTGGCGGGCGCGACCTTGCTGGTGGTGGGCGTGTTCTATTTGCTGCAACGCCGGTCCAACCAGCGGCTCAAGGTCACGCTCGCGCTGTTGCGCGAGAGCGAGGCGCGGGCGCACGACCTGCTGAACCTGAGCGCGGGATTCGTCTTCCTGCATGGTGTGGAGGGTCGCTTGCTATTGGTGAACCCTGCGGCGGCGCAGGCGCTCGGCCAGCCGTCGGAAGCCCTGGTGGGTCGCCTGCTGCAGGATTACCAGCCGCGTGCCGGTCGCGAGTCGTTCGCCGCCTATCTCGACCGGGTGCAATCGCACGGCGAGGACCAGGGCGTGTTCCTGGTCCGCTCGGGCGAGGGCGACCATCGTCATTGGCGCTACAGTTCCAGGCTTTCGGAGCCGAAGGATGGCCGCGCCTACGTGGTCGGCAACGCGGTTGACGTCACCGACCAAGTGCATCACACCCGCGCGTTGCACGAGCAAAGCGTGCGCGATGCTCTGACCGGCGTCTACAACCGACGGCACCTTGAAATTTTTGAGACAAGTCATCCCGTCGCTGCCAGTTGGGCCGCCATCACGGTGGACCTGGACCACTTCAAGCAGATCAACGACAGCCAGGGCCACGATCGCGGCGACCAGGTGCTGATTGACTTCGCGCAGTTCCTCACCGACCGCGTACGCGGCGACGATGCGGTGGTCCGGCTGGGTGGCGACGAGTTCCTGTTGCTGCTGGCGCAGGCGGACAGCGAGACGCTTCGCGCGACTGCGGGCAGGTTGCAACTCGATTCGGTAGCTGCGCCCTGTGCCTTCACGGTGGGTAGCGCGTTGCGCGAAGATCGAGAATCACTGGCCGTCACCATCGCCCGCGCGGATGCATCGATGTATGCCGCCCGTGCCGCGGCACGCGCGTCGAGCGCCGTTGATCCGGCGTCGGTCGACCCAGGCTGAGCCTTATTCGGAATCGACCCCGGCCATGGCCATCACCCAGGCGGGAGTGACCGGCTCGCCGGCATAGAAATCCTTGGGCCTGCCTTCGCCGGCCGCCCAGCGATGGATCCAACTCGGACCCCATTTGCCCAAATAGGCGTCCGGTCGTTGGTAGGCCGGATCCTTCATCGCCGTTTCCAGATCGATGAATTCGTAGCCCGGCGCGCGAATGGCCGCGATGAGTGCACCAAACGTGTCGGCGTTGATCTCGTTGGCATGCATCAGCAGGATTTGCGGCAGGTTGTAGCCCAGCAACTGGATGGACTGGTCTTCGAAGTAGTCGACTTTCGACACCATGTAGCGGACGTAGTCCTCGCGCAGCCTGGCCATCAACGCTGCGTCTCCGGTCGCAATCGCCTTGCGATAGGCGCCCGCCCACACCCAATCCGAGGTATCC
The DNA here is from genome assembly GCA_031408815.1 of Gammaproteobacteria bacterium. Lineage (GTDB taxonomy): Bacteria > Pseudomonadota > Gammaproteobacteria > Xanthomonadales > Xanthomonadaceae > Arenimonas. The sequence continues at coordinate 223 of JANNWV010000007.1, read as the reverse complement.
ACCGTTACCGGCGCGATCCGGTAGCCGTGTTCGGCGAGGAAGGCCTGCAACGCGGCCTTGTCGTCCACAGTGCGGCCGGCGCGCAGGTAGGGATGGCGGAACCACTCGGGCTTCTTGTTTTTTTCAGCGAGCAGGGGCCGCAGGAAAACTTCGCCGCGAAGGATGTCCGACTCGTAGGTCTCCAGGCCGACGGCGTGCAGGTCGGCGTGGCTGTAGCTGTGAT
>JANNWV010000006.1:0-17353 GCA_031408815.1 Gammaproteobacteria bacterium | reverse complement strand
CCCGGCACCATCGTGCCGATGACGCTTTCCAACTACGGTGGCAAGATCATCTGCCAGAAGGACAGCTTCCTGTGCGCGGCGCGCGGCGTCAGCATCGGCCTGTTCTTCCAGAAGAAGATCATGACCGCCTTGTTCGGCGGCGAAGGTTTCATCATGCAGAAACTTGAAGGCGACGGCCTGGTGTTCGTGCACGCCGGCGGCACCATTGTCGAGCGCGAACTCGCCGCGGGCGAACGCATCGACGTGGACACCGGCTGCGTGGTCGCGATGACCTCGTCGGTCAACTTCGACCTGCAGACCGTCGGCAGCGTGAAGTCCGCATTGTTCGGCGGCGAAGGCGTGTTCCTGGCGACCCTCACCGGCCCGGGAAAAGTCTGGATCCAGTCGCTGCCGTTTTCGCGCCTGGCCGGGCGCATGTTCAGTGCGGCCTACCAGAAGGGTGGCGGCAAGGACGAAGGTTCAGTTCTCGGCGGACTGGGCGGATTGATTTCCGGCGACCGCGGTTACTAGTCGGTGGCGTCGGGAAAAATCGCGGTGCCGCGGCTGCCGTCCGGACGGACCCAGCCGCGGTACATGCCCGGCGTGTTGAAGGGCATGGCGATGTTGCCCTGCCTGTCCAGCGCGATCGCGCCGCCGTCGCCACCCATCGTTGCAACCACGCCGTGGATCACGTCATGCGCGGCTTGTGCGATGGAATCACCACGATAGGCGACGCGCGCGCAGATGTCCTGCGCTACTACCGCGCGGATGAAGAATTCGCCCCAGCCCGTGCCGGACACACCGCAGCGCTCGTCGGCATAGGTCCCTGCGCCGATGATGGGCGAGTCGCCAACGCGACCGTAGCGCTTGTTGGTCATGCCGCCGGTGGACGTGGCGGCGGCGATGTTGCCGTGCGAATCCAGCGCAACCGCGCCGACCGTGCCGAAATAGGTTCCCTGCACGGTATGCGTGGCCTGGGCGGTTTCCAGTGCGCGGGCATCGAGCAATTGTTGCCAGCGCCGGTCGGTGTCGAAGTAGGTGGGCGCGACGCGCTCGATGTCCGCGCGCGTATCGGCGAATCTTTCCGCGCCGGCCGACACCAGCATCACGTGTTCGGAATGTTCCATCACCGCGCGCGACAGCAGGACCGGGTTCTTCACCGTGGTCACCGCCGCCACCGCGCCGGCACGACGCGTGTGGCCTTCCATGATCGATGCATCGAGTTCATGCCGGCCTTCGGCATCGAACACCGAGCCCTTGCCGGCGTTGAACCAGGGCGAATCCTCCAGCACCACGACCGCGGCCGTCACCGCATCGAGCGCGGTTCCGCCCGACGCGAGCACCTGCTGCCCGGCGTCGAGCGCGCGATCCAGATCATGGCGGATGGCGATTTCGTCTTCGCTGCTGATAGACGCGCGCGATGAAACGCCGGCGCCTCCGTGGATCACGAGGGCGGTGTGGGCCTCGCTGGCAGGGACTTGGGTGCCGGCAGTTGGGGCGTCAGGCGTCTTCATGCGCGCAATGATACCGGCAGCGCGATCAACCCTGGTGTCGAAGTGCCTCGATCGGATCGAGTTGGGCCGCCTTGCGCGCCGGATAGAAGCCGAAGAACAGGCCGGTCGCCACCGAACAACCCGCGGCCATTGCGACCACCTGCCAGTCCAGCAACACCGGCAGCGAGCCGAGCTTGCCAGCCAGCAGCGCCCCGCCGATGCCGATCAGCGTGCCGATGACGCCGCCGCCGAACGAGATCAGCATCGCCTCGGCAAGAAACTGCCTCTGGATATCGCGCGGACCGGCGCCCACGGCCATGCGCAAGCCGATTTCTCGGATCCGCTCGGTCACCGACACCAGCATGATGTTCATGATGCCGATGCCGCCGACGATCAGTGAAATTCCCGCGACCGCGCCAAGCAGCAGCGACATGATCCGCGTGGTCTGGGTGCGGGTGGCGACGATCTCGGAAATATTGCGCACGCTGAAGTCGTCCTCGCCGCCGGCGGCGATCTTGTGGCGCTCGCGCAGCAGGGCTTCCACTTCTTCCTGCACGAAGGAAAGGTCCTCGCTGCGGGTCACGCCCAGCGCAATCTGGCGCACGGTTCCCGGAGGCGCGCCCGAGGCACCGGTGAGGCGTCGTCGCGCCGTCTCCAGCGGCACCATGATCACGTCGTCCTGATCCTGGCCGAAGCCGCCCTGGCCTTTCGGCGCAAGCACGCCGACGACGCGGAACGGCACCTTGCCAATGCGCAGGCTCTGGCCCAGCGGTTCTTCTTCGCCGAACAATTCCTTGCCGATGGTTTCGCCGATCACCACGACCTTGGCCGCGGACGTGTAGTCGCCCGGCTCCAGCCCACTGCCTGCACCAATCTTCCAGCCGTTTATCTCGAAAAAGTCCGGCTGCACGCCCTGCCAACTGGTGGACCAGTTTCTTTCAGCGTAGACGAGCTGGGCGTTGCCGCGGGAGCTGGCCGCGACATACTGCACTTCCGGAATCTGTTCGCGAATCGCAAGCGCGTCGCCGTCGGTCAGGGTCTGTTGGCTGCCGGCGCCGCCGCGGATGCCGCCCGTACTGGGCGCGCCGGAATTGATGTCCAGGCGATTCGCGCCCAGGCCCGACACCAGCTTGTCGATCTCGGCCTGCGTACCCTGGCCCACCGATACCATCACGATGACTGCGGCAATGCCGATGATCACGCCCAATGACGTCAGCGTGCTGCGCATCCAGTTTCCGCGTAGCGCGAATACCGCCGTGCGCAGCGTATCGTTCCAGGTCATGCAGCGGCTCCCAGGCCATGTTCGCCCTCGTACAACTTGCCGTCTCGCATCACGCAGATGCGGTCGGCATGGTGCGCGACATCGGCTTCATGGGTAATCAGCACGATGGTCTGGCCCTGCGCCTTCAGTTTTTCGAACAGCCTCATCACTTCAGCACTGGTCTTGGTATCGAGCGCGCCGGTCGGTTCGTCGGCCAGCACCAGGGCCGGCTGGTTGATCAGCGCGCGCGCAATGGATACGCGCTGCTGCTGGCCGCCGGACATCTCGCCGGGGCGGTGGTGCGTGCGCTCGCCAAGGCCCACGGCTTCCAGCGCCGCGCGCGCGCGCTCGGTGCGCTCCGCCAACGGCGTGTTGGAATAACCCAGCGGCATCATCACGTTGTGCAGTGCGTCCATGCGCGACAACAGGTTAAAGCCCTGGAAGACGAAGCCGATCTTCTCCAGGCGCAGTCGCGCCAGCGATTCCGCATCGAGCGTGGCGACATCCACGCCGTCGCACAGGTAGCGGCCGCCGCTCGGGCGATCCAGGCAACCGATCACGTTCATCAGCGTGGATTTTCCCGAGCCCGACGCACCCATGATCGCGACGAACTCGCCGCGATCGATGCGCAGGTTGACGCCGTCCAGCGCCTTCACTTCGGCTTGGGTGCCGGGCGAATAGACCTTGCGTAAATCCTCGGTCTGGATGATGGGCGTGGCGTCGGTCATGGCGTCGGACGGGCGCTGCCGATGATGACCAGTTCGCCTTCGGCCAGGCCGTCGCCGATGATTTCGGTGCGGGTCCCGTCGCTTGCGCCGACGCGGATGGTCACCTGCTCGGGCTTGCCGTCCACCAGCTTGTAGACCGGCGCGCGCTTGCCGCTGGTCATCGCGAGCAATTCGGCATCCCATTTGACCTGCTGATCCGGACGCAAGCTGGCGCGGAAGCCTTCGAAATTCTTCTTCATTCGTTCTGCCATGCGCCGGCTGCGGTCGGCGGATCCACCAGGTGCGGCGCCGCCCTGGCCGCGATTGCCTGCTGCACTAGCGCCCGCCGCACCGGCACCATTCGCGCCACCTGGGCGGCCTTGTTGCGCGCGATCGCGCATTTCCTGCAACGCCGAATCGAATGCCGCTTTCTGCGTGTCATCCAGTTGCAAGCCTGCGGCGATCTTCTCGAACGCCTGCACGAATCCGCCGCCAGCCTGGCCGCCATTCGCACCGGTCGCCGCCGCGCGGCTGGGATTGGCCGGCGCGCCGAAGCCCGGGCCCATATTGGCCTTGCTCTCTTCGGCGGGACGGAAGCGCAGGGCGGCGTTGGGTATGCTCAATACATCGGGTCGCCGGCTGATCTCGATCTCGGCATTCGCCGTCATGCCCGGCAACAGGGTCTGGTCGGGATTGTCCACTTCCACTACCACCGGATAAGTGATCACGTTGGCGGTATTGGTCGCGGCGAGCCGCACCTGCTTCACGCGGCCGGCGAAATTGCGGTCCGGAAAAGCGTCCACGGTGAAGCGCGCGGTCTGGCCTTCGCGCACCTGGCCGATGTCGGCCTCGTCGATGGCCAGCACGATTTCCATCTTGCGCAGGTCGCCGGCGATCTTGAACAGCACCGGCGTCTGCAGGCTGGCGGCCACGGTCTGGCCCGCTTCCACCGAGCGCAACAGGACCACGCCGTCGACCGGCGAGCGGATGACGGTTTTCTCGAGGTCGAGTCGCGCGCTATCCACGTTGGCCTGCTGCTGGCGCACCTGGGCATTGGCCGAAACGATGCGTGCCCGCGCCTGGTCGCGAGCCGCCAACGCTTGGTCGGCATCGCTGCGCGCAATCAGCTGGCGCTTCACCAGATCGGCCTTGCGGGTGTAATCGAGTTCGGCATTGCGGGCCACCGCCTGCGCTTCATTCAAGCCGGCGCGCGTGCTCGACAGCGATGCCGACGCCTGGTCGAGCCGGGCCTGGAACGTGCTCGGGTCGATGCGCGCAATCACCTGGTCCTTGGTCACGCTGTCATTGAAATCGACATCCACGCTTTGCAAGGTGCCCGATACCTGGGTGCCGACTTCGATGGTGGCGGTTGCACTGAGCGTGCCGGTTGCGGAAATCGCCGTGCGGATTTCGCCGCGCTCCACGGCACCGGTGCGATAGCCGCCTGTGTCATCCGTTTCGCCGCGACCGAGGTACCACCACGCCGCAAGTGCGGCGAGGACGAGCAGCACGACCGGAACGATCCAGCGGGGCCGGGCTGGGGCAGTCACACGGGGCGACGACATGGATTCTCCTGGAGCGGGGATTCTTGAGAGGTGGCTGTTGAGGGGTGAGGCGGGAGGCGCGAATTGAACATTACGCAACGATGCAGCAGTAGGACATTCCGTCGCACGCGATGTTCCCGGGAATGGCTTCAGCCTGCTGAGGGAAAGCTGATGGTGGCCGTGGTGCCTTTGCCAGTCTCACTTTCCAGTCGTACCGGCCAGCCGTAGCGTTCGGACAGGCGACGTACGATCGACAGTCCGATGCCCTGCCCGTCCTTGCGGCCATCACCGGCGCGATAGAAAGGTTCGAACACGCGCGCCAGTTCGTCGGGGCTCATGCCGACGCCGGAATCGGCGACCTGCACGCTGTCGCGGCGCACGGTCACCACCACTTTGCCCTGTTCGGTGTAATGGCAGGCGTTGCGCAGAAGGTTGCCCAGCATCACTGAAAAAACTCGCGCCGGCGCGTGCAGTTGCACGTCGGCCTCGCGATGCAACTCCAATTCGACGGGCTTGCCGGCGAGCAAGGGCCGCGACTTCTCCAGTTCCTCGCAGGCGATGGTGCCCACCGAAAAATCATCGTCGGGCAGGCCGGTATCGCCCTCCCGCGCCAGGATGAGGAAGGCCTCGATCAAGGCTTCCATGTCACGACCCGCGCCCTGGATCCGCTTAAGCGACCTGCGCGCCATGGGCGACAGCGATTCGTCGCCGTCCATCATGTCGCCGGCCACGCGGATCACCGTCAATGGCGTGCGCAATTCATGGGAGGCATCGCGGGTGAAATTGTGTTCGCGTTCAACGAAGCTACCGATGCGGCTGGCAAAATCATGCAGCGACGAGGCCAGCGTCAAGGTCTCGCCTTCCACGTCCACGGGCAGGTTTTCCGGCTTCAGTGCCGTGGCGTCGGGATGCTTCGGGTCCCAGTGGCGGACCTGGTTGGCCAGCCAGATGACCGGCGATACCGCGCGCTTCGAGGTTCGGTAAGTCGTCCATGCGATGATGTAGACGACCGCCAGTACCAGCGCCAGTGGCGCCATGCCGAACCAGAAAGCCAGCGAATCCACCTGCTCCTGCTTGAACAACAGGTACAGGCGCATGCCGCCGCGGTCTTCCACCATCACCAGCGAACCGCCCTGCGTGCGTGGCAGGCTGTGGAAGCCCACGGGCAAGGGCTGCAAGGGCTCCGGCACCGCCGACAGGTCGCCCGCGCTCACCAGGTAACCATTCATGTTGTAGGTATCGGGCACGGTGGCTGCAGGGTCGTCTTCGCGACGGCCCCAGAAATGCGCCGCCTCTTCCTGCAGCGCCTGCTGGATCAGCACGTGCTTGAGTACCGCAGAAGCACCATAGACGCCGAGCACGGCGGCGAAGCTGATTGCGGTCGCCTGCAGGATGAAGGCGACCCAGATCTTTCGACGCAGGCCGCTGCGTTCACTCATGCCGGCGCGTGGTCGAGGTCAGCGATCCGGTAGCCCGCGGTCTGCACCGTGTGCAGCAATTGCTTTTCGAACGGCCGGTCGATGGCCTTGCGCAGGTTGTAGAGATGGCTGCGCAAGGTGTCGGAATCGGGCAAGCCGTCACCCCAGATCTCGCGCTCGATGTCGCGGCGGGTCACTACCCGCGGTGATTCGCGCATCAGGATGGTCAACAGGCGCAGGCCGATCGGGGAAAGCTGCAACTCGCTGCCGGCGCGGGTAACCCGCAGGCTGGCGGTGTCGAGCACCAAGTCGGCGATCTTCAACACTTCGGCGCTGACCTGGCGTCGGTCGCGGCGAATCAGCGCGCGCACGCGGGCTTCCAGTTCCTGGATGGCGAAGGGCTTGACCAGGTAATCGTCGGCGCCGGCATCCAGGCCGGTGACCTTGTCGGCCAGTGTGTCGCGCGCGGTCAGCATCAGCACCGGCGTGGACTTCTTGGACTCATTGCGCAGACGGCGGCAAACTTCGATGCCGTCCATTCGCGGCAACATCAGGTCGAGCACCACCACGTCGTAGGAGTTCTCGGTAGCCAGGCGCAGGCCGTCCACGCCGTCGCCGGCGTAGTCGACGCCGAAACCCCGGGATTCCAGGTATTCGCCCACCATTTCCGACAGGCTTCGGTTGTCTTCGACCAGCAAAATCAGTCCGGATGGATCGTCACGACGCATGGCTCACCTCGAGGGAAGGGGTCTTCAGCTTTGTGAAATTACACCCCGGCGGGGGTGATTCCAGTGTGAAATCGCTGAGTTTCCCGAGCTCGAGCGTCAGAATCGGATCTTGCCGACCAGCATGTCCTTGTACATCACCCAGTCGGCAGCCAGTGAATAGAACGGGTACTTGAAGGTCGCCGGCTTGTTCTTCTCGAAGAAGAAATGACCGATCCAGGCGAAGCCATAACCGCTTAGCAGTGCGTACAGGACCCAGACCGGGTTCATGCTGCGCACGCCCATCACCAGGCAGCCGATCACCAGCGACGTGCCGACGAAGTGCAGGCGACGACAGGTGGAGTTGGCGTGCTCGGACAGGTAGTAGGGATAGAACTCGCGAAAGCTGGCGAACTGGCTCATCGGTGTCTCCTCGATCAAGCCATTCTGCCCCGCGGCAGGCGCTGCATCAACTCAGGGTGTCTTGGCCTTTTCCTCGCGCTTGGCGCGATTCCAGTATTCGTCCTGCGCCTCGAGGGACAGGTCGGACAAGGACACACCCTCGGCGGCGGCCATCTCTTCCATGCGCCGGAAGCGGCGTTCGAACTTGGCATTGGCGCGGCGCAACGAGGCGCCGAAATCTACCTTGCCGTGGCGCGACAGGTTGGCACAGACAAACAACACATCGCCCAGTTCGTCTTCCAGCGCTTCGTGGCCGGTACCGCTGGCGAATTCCGCGCGCAGTTCGTCGATTTCCTCATGCAACTTGTCGAACACCGGATTCACGTCCGGCCAATCGAAGCCGACCCGCGCGGCCCGCTTCTGCAACTTGATCGCCCGTTGCCATTCCGGCAAGCCGCGCGCAATGCCAGCCAACGCGCTTTCATCCACCACGCCGCCGCGGGCGAGCCGTTCGTCGCGCTTGCCCGCTTCCCAGGCAACGGTCTGTTCTTCCACACCAGACATCACCACGTCTCCGGCCGCTATCGGCATCCTGCCTCCCGCGGCACTTGCACGTCCCTGTGCGGCGAATACGTGCGGATGCCGGCGAACCATCTTGTCGCAGATCGAATTGACCACGTCATCGAAGGCGAAGTCGCCGGCTTCCTCGGCCATGCGCGCATGGAACACGACCTGCAGAAGCAGGTCGCCCAACTCGTCCTTCAAGTCGTCCATGTCGCCACGATCGATGGCATCGGCCACCTCGTAGGCTTCCTCGATGGTGTAGGGGGCGATGCTGGCGAAGTCCTGCTCGACGTCCCACGGGCAGCCGCCGTCGGGGTCGCGCAGCCGCGCCATGATCTGCACCAGGCGCGAGATCGGCGTTTCGGGATCAGCCAAGCCAATCCCTCCACGGCAACGCCGGGTCGCCCAGCGCCAGGAAATCGGGATTGAGCAGGGACTCCTTGGTGTTGTAGGCGAGCGGCTCGCCGTCGAGCGTAATCACCGCGCCGCCAGCAGCTTCCAGCACGCACTGACCGGCAGCGGTATCCCATTCGGAGGTCGGCGCGAAACGCGGATAGACATCGAGCCTGGCTTCGGCCATGCGACAGAATTTCAGTGACGAGCCCATGCCCAACAGTTGTACCTCGCCCATGCGTTCGATCGCGGCGGCGCTGCGCGCGTCCATGTGCGAGCGGCTGGCGGCCACGTGCAGCGGTGCGGCGGCCGGCCGGCGCGAGGCGATCGGCAAGTGCTCGCCGGCGTCACAGATGAAGGCGCCGCGTCCGCGCTCGCCATAATGCATTTCATCCAGCGCAGGCGCGTAGACCACGCCGAAGACGGAAACGCCGTCCTCGATCAGCGCGATGTTGACGGTGAACTCGCCATTCTTCTTGACGAATTCCCGTGTGCCGTCCAGCGGATCCACCAGCCAGTAGCGCCGCCAAGCCGAACGAACTTCCCAGGGCACGTCCTTCGACTCCTCCGACAACACCGGTACGTCCGGCGTCAGGGCTTCAAGACCGGCGACGATCAGGTGGTGCGAGGCCATGTCCGCGGCCGTCAGCGGCGATCGGTCTTCCTTGTGCTCGACGGCGAAATCCTGCACGTAAACCTTCATGATCGCGGCGCCGGCGTCGCGCGCCAGCTGTAGCACCACCTCGCGCATTTCCGGCGTCATCGCAGCGCCAACACTTCGCGAACGATGAACATGCCGGCCAGCGACCGGCCTTCGGAACAATCCTCGCGCAGCACCAATTCGTGCAAGGCATCCAGTTTCCAGGGAATCACCTCGAGCTCCTCGGGTTCGTCGCCGGCCAGGCGCTCGGGATACAGGTCTTCCGCCAGCACCAGCTGGATTTCGTGGGTCATGTAACCGGGTGCCAGCGTGATCGAGCGCAGATGCGTGAGCTTGCGCGCGCCGAAGCCGGTCTCTTCCTTCAATTCGCGGTTGGCGGCATCAAGCACGGTTTCGCCCGCGTCCAGGCGACCCTTGGGCAGGCCCAGCTCATAGCGATGCACGCCTGCGGCGTATTCACGGATCAGGAGGATGGTGCCAGGTTCGGGAATGGCAGCGATCATCACGGCGCCATGGCCGCGGCTGGAGATGCGCTCGTACTTGCGGCGCTCGCCGTTGGAAAATTCCAGGTCGATGGTTTCGCGGCGGTAGCCGCCCGATTCGTGTTCCTGGCGGCCATGGATGATTGGCAGGATCGGTGTGATCATGTACGCATGCAGGAAGAGAAAAACGAAGCACAGATGCTAGCAGAGGCGGCCCGGCTCCGGGCGCGCGACCTGGCCGTGCTGTGGCATCCGTGCACGCAGATGGCCGAGCATCCCGACGCACTGCCGCTGTTGCCGATCCGGCGTGGCCGTGGCGCCTGGCTGGAGGGCGTGGACGGCCATCGCTACCTGGACGCGGTCAGTTCGTGGTGGACCAACCTGTTCGGCCACGGTGAGCCGCGCATTGCCTCTGCAATCGCACGGCAAGCGCAGGAACTTGAGCATGTGATATTCGCGGGCTTCACGCACGAACCTGCGGTATTGCTGGCTGAATCCTTGTTGCGCGTGGCACCGCCGGGGCTGGCCCGGGTGTTCTATGCCGACAACGGCTCGGCGGCGGTGGAAATCGCGCTGAAGATGAGTTTCCACGCGCATCTCAATCGCGGCGACACCCAGCGTCGCCGTTTCGTCGCCCTGGAGAACGGCTACCACGGCGAGACGCTGGGCGCCCTGTCCATGGCTGACATTCCGCTTTATCGGCGCACTTACGCGCCCTTGTTGCTGACGCCGCTGTTCGCCCCCTCCCCCGATGCCTACGAGGCCGCGCCCGGTGAGTCGGCCGAACAATGCGCATTGCGCCGCGCCGACCAGTTGCAGGCCTTGTTCGAAGACAATGAAGGCGAAATCTGCGCGTTGATCCTCGAGCCCCTGGTGCAGTGTGCCGGTGGCATGCGCATGCATCACCCCGCTTATCTGCGACGCGCGCGGGAAATCTGCGATGCGCACGGCGCGCACCTGATCGCCGATGAGATCGCCGTGGGCTTCGGCCGCAGCGGTACGATGTTTGCGTGCGAGCAATCCGGCATCACGCCCGACTTCCTGTGCCTGTCGAAGGGGCTGACCGGTGGATTCATGCCGATGTCCGCGGTGCTGACGACAGCCGATGTGTACGGTGCCTTCCTGGACGAGAGCCGCGACCGCGCCTTCCTGCATTCGCACAGCTACACGGGCAACCCGCTCGGTTGCGCGGCGGCGCTGGCTTCGCTGGCCATCTTCCAGTCGGAGCCCGTGCTCGAATCCAACCGCATCACCGCTGGCCGGATGGCGGCGCTGGCGGAGCCATTGCGCGCCCACCCCCATGTCGCCGATGTCCGGCAGACGGGAATGATCCTGGCGATCGAGGTCGTGGCCCATCGGGCCACGCGACGCCATTACGACCCGCACGAGAAGCGCGGCCTGCGTGGCTATCGCCATGCACTGGACAACGGCGTGCTGCTGCGGCCGCTGGGCGAGGTGCTGTACTGGATGCCGCCGTATTGCATCGATGAAGCGGCGCTGCAACATTTGGCTCGCGTCACCACCGGCGCCATCGACAGGATGACCGACTGATGCGCGTCGTGCGCCATTACGTGGATGCGGCGCTGGCGGAAGGCGCCATCGTGGCGTTGCCCGAGGATGCCGTGGCGCACCTGGTGCGCGTGCTTCGGCTTGGGCTGGGTGATCCGGTGACCTTGTTCAACGGGGATGGGTTCGACTATGCGGCGAAAATCTCGTCGCTGTCGAAGAAGGCTGCTGAGGTGGAGGTGCTCGGCCAGTGTCGCGTGGACAATGAGTCGGGCTTGCACCTGACGTTGGCCCAGGGCATCGCCCGCGGCGAGAAGATGGACCTGATCTTGCAGAAGGCCACTGAACTTGGAGTGATCCGCATCGCACCGGTCATCACCGAGCGCACCGAAGTCCGACTCGACAATGAACGCGCGGCCAAACGAATGCTGCACTGGCGCGGCGTAGTGGTGGCGGCGTGCGAGCAAAGCGGCCGCGCGTGCGTGCCCGAGGTGATGGAACCACAGACCCTGGCGAATTTCGCCAGCGACCCGACGCCGGGATTTCGATTCATCCTCGACCCGCTCGCTGAAAAAGGCATCGCCGATGCGGGCATCGAAGCGGGCCAGCGGGTGACATTGCTGATCGGCCCGGAAGGCGGGTTGTCGGAACGCGATCGCCTGGTATTGCGGGCAGCGGGCTACCAGGGCTTGCGCCTGGGGCCACGGATACTGCGCACGGAAACAGCAGGACTGGCGGCCCTGGCCGCCATCAATGCCTTGTTCGGGGACTGGCGCTAGGGCCGTTCAGGCGGCTTGCGTCAGCGCCTTTTCAATCAGGGCTTCAAGGCCAGCCAGGTCGGGCACGGCCGCGGCATCGTCGTTCAGCATCACCATCGAGTGGATGCCTACCGGCAGGTCTTTTTGTCCGGTTTCTGACAGTGCGGCATGCGCCACCGTCACCAGGCGCGGGAAGCCCTGGGACAATACTGCGAAATACGGCAGCTTCGGATTGCCGCCCAAGGCCTTGAGTACGACCACCTTCGCGCCGATCTGGCCTTCTTCATTCGACCAGCCCGCGAAGCGCGAGAACGACAACAAGGGCAGGCGCCAGCCGCGCCAACGAATCTGGCCGAGCATCCAGAACGGTGCGTTTTCGACCGGCTCGGGTTCGGAGAAGGTGATCACCTCGGCCACCGATGCGTTGGGCAGCAACAGCCGGCCCTGGTTGACGCTGATCAGCACACCTCGGATGTCGCGGATCGGGGCATTCATTGGAATTCTCCTTGGATCAGGCCGGCCAGCGCGCAGCAATCTGCCGCGCCAGCCCAAGCGCTGGATAGACGGGCGCACCTTGGCGTTGCATGGCATCGGCCGCCGCGGAATCGAAACAGACTTCCGGGTCCTGGGCCAATACCGACCCACCCGCGTCGCGAACGGCAAGGATGGCGGGAACCAGTTGCGCATCGGCGCCGCTGAGTACGATGACCATGCTTTCAGGTGCGGAAACCGCGAGCAGCAGGCTGGCCAGCGTACCTGTTGCAAATGACAGGTTGCCATCGCTGGCGTGCGCGGACAGACCCGCGGGCAGCAAGGTGACTTTGCCGCCTTCGGGCACTCCGCCGTCCACGGCAAGCACCACCGGCAGCTTGCTGATTTTCGCCAATTGCTCGACGAGTCGCTCGTGCTTGCCTACTTCCAGGTGCTGGTAGAGCAACACGGGCACGGACAAGGATTCGGGCAGGCTCGACAGCAACTGGCGCACCGCATCGGGCCCGCCGAGTCCGGCAAGAATCACCACGGCACCCAGGCCCGCAGACGCTGCTGCCGACGCGACCGCCATGGCAGGCGATTCGTTTTCCATCGGCGCCAGGGCCAGGTTGCTGAAATCAAAATTTGGCGCGGGAGTTGGCGCGACCACGACAATCGCTTCGATGGATTCATCTTCCCTGGCCATCGGCGCGACAACGGCAACCGTTGCGGCATGGTCGCGTTTGTCAAAGGCCTCCAGCTGCGCCGCCAGTTCGGCTACGTCGGCATCGAGGTCTCCGGCCATCGGCTCGGTCGGCGTGAAGCTGGAAAAGCTCACCGATTCGTCGAAGTCGAGATCGCCAAACCCGGAGTCGGCGGCGAGCAGCGGCCCGGGGTCGGACACCTGGGCGGCGGCAGGCGTGAAATCGGATTCGAGGCTAGACAAGTCGAGGTCCATGTCCATGTCCAGACCCATGTCCGGGGTCGCCAACGAGGCGCTCATCGGAACCGAGTCCGCCAGGGCGGCGGTGTCGTTCGTGTAGTCCTCGAGTTTCGCGTCGTCCATCAGTTGCGCAGGCGTCGGCGGTGCGCCGGCTTCCGAGAGCTCGGTTTCCGGCCAGGCCGGCGAATCCTCGGGTACGGGCGGCAAGCCATCGTGGCCCAGCATCTTGCTGGCCAAGTGGCGGGCCCAACGATTCAGATCCCAGCCGTCAAGTTTGGCGGTGACTTCGGCATCGTCGAACATCACTTCGACGCCGGGTGCGCCGAGCAGCTCGTCGAAACGCTCCAGCGCCGTTTCAACTGCGGGCTCGAGGCTGACGAGATAGTAGTTTGGCTTTGCAGCGGCGACCTCGGAAGGGTCGAGTTGCAGGGGATCGCCTTCCGCTACGACGGTGGCGCCAGCTTCGTCGAGCGCGGTACGCAACTGGTCACGAGCCTTGCCTGCGCGGGCCAGCAGGGCGACGCGAACGCCGGCCTCAGCCATTGACTGCCTCCAGGCCCAGCATCTCGAACACATTGCGCATCAGTTCGGGCTCCTGATACGGCTTGCCCAGATACCGGTCGACGCCAATGTCCATGGCACGCTGGCGATGCTTGTCGCCGGTACGCGAGGTGATCATGATGATCGGCACGTCTTTCAGGCGCGGATCGGACTTCATGTTCTGCGCCACTTCGTAGCCGTCCATGCGCGGCATTTCAATGTCGAGCAAGACCAGGTCGGGCACGCGTTCGGCCATCTTCTCGACCGCGTCCACGCCGTCCTTCGCGGTCAGCACTTCCATGTTGTTGCGTTCCAGGACGCGGCCGGTGACCTTGCGCATGGTGATGGAATCGTCCACCACCATCACCACCGGGACGCGGCGCGCGGCAACCACCGGGGCAAGTGCGACCGGCGTGATGTCGCGAATGATCGCGGTCTGGCGGCGCACCAACGGGGCCACGTCGAGGATCACGACCACGCGGCCATCACCCATGATGGTGGCGCCGAAGATGCCGGGCACCGAGTTGACCTGCGGGCCGACCGGCTTCACCACGATTTCGCGGCTGCCGAGCACCTGGTCGATCGAGATGGCGGTGCGCAATTCACCGGATCGGGCGAGCAGCAACGGCATCTGCAAGCTGTCCTGCGCCTTGGCCGGGGCGTGTCCGATCAGGGTGCCCAGGTCGTGGATCGCATAGTCCTCGCCTGCGTAGCTGAAGACCGGATTGTCGGTAGCCAACTGCTTGTCCAAGTCGGTGCGGGCAATTCGGCCCACGCCTTGCACGGATGCGATCGGCACCGCGAAGCTGGTGTCGCCGATCTTGACGAATACGGCTTGGGTAACCGCCAGCGTGAACGGCAGGCGGATAACGAATTCACTGCCCTGTCCTTCTGTCGAGTGGATCTGCAGCGTGCCGCCGAGCTGGCGGATTTCGCTGTAGACCACGTCCATGCCGACGCCGCGACCGGACAATCGGCTGACCGTTTCGGCGGTGGAGAATCCGGTTTCGAGGATCAGGCTGTAGAGCGCTTCGTCCGACAACTCGGCGTCGGGCTTGATCAGTCCGCGCTCCATCGCCTTGTCACGAATGGCCTTCTTGTTCAGGCCGATGCCGTCATCGCTGACCTTCAGCACGACTTCGGATCCTTCGCGGTGCACTGCGATGCGGACCGTACCTTCTTCCGGCTTGCGCGCCTTGCGTCGGACGTCCGGCAACTCCAGGCCGTGGGCCATGGCGTTGCGCAGCATGTGTTCCAGCGGCGCGGTCATGCGGTCGAGGACGTTTCGATCCATTTCGCCGGACGCCCCGTCCACTTTCAGCTGGACCTGCTTGCCGGTATCGGTCGCGGCCTGGCGCAGCACGCGACGCAGGCGCGGGACCAGTGCATCGAAGGGCACCATGCGCGTGCGCATCAGGCCTTCCTGCAGATCCGAGCTCACTCGCGACTGCTGCAACAGCAAGGTTTCGTACTGACGGGTCAGTTCATCCAGCACGCCCTGCAGGTTGACCAAGTCGTTTGCGGACTCGTTCAAGGCACGGGTCAGCTGCTGCTGGTTGGTGAAGCGGTCGAGTTCCAGCGGATCGAAGCGCTCGTCGTTGGCTTCGCCCTCGCGCTGGTAACGCGCGATGATCTGCGCTTCGGTCTCGATGTCCAGGCGACGCAGCTGCTCGCGCAGTCGCGTGGTGGTCTGGTTGAGTTCGCCCAGGTTGCTTCGGAACGCGCCCAACTGCTGTTCCAGCCGCGCGCGATAGATGGCGACCTCACCGGCGTAGTTCACGAGGCGATCGAGCAAGTCGGCGCGGATGCGGACCTGTTCCTGCGGCGCGCGAACGCCGGTCATCTCGTCTTCCGCACCCAGTTCGTCCAGCGGCGCGGACAACGCCTCGAGCGTGGCGGTCTCGATGCGCGGACGCGCCGGGGCCGGCGTCGTCGCGGCGACGGTATCGGCGCCAACGGCCTGGTCGAGCGAACGGCCTTCGGACAGCGCTTCCACCTGGGCAATCAAGCCAACAGGCATCGACACGGCCTTGCGCTCGCCGATGCGGGCGACCATGCCGTGCAGACGGTCGAAGCCGCGTTCGAGCACCACGACGCCGGTCTGGTCGAGTTGCTGGCGGCCTTCGGCCACGGATTCGAGCAACGATTCCATCGCGTGGCCCAACTCGCCCACCGCATAGATGCCGGCCATGCGGGCGCCACCCTTCAGCGTGTGCAGCTCGCGTTGCAGGCTGACGATGGAGTCGCGGTCCCCGGCCTGCTCGCGCAAGCGCGCCAGCACGCCATCGCATTGGTCGAGGATGTCGTTGGATTCTTCCAGGAACAGGTCGAGCAGTTCCGGGTCGAGATCGCTCATGTCGAGGTCGGCGTCTGGATCTTCCGCATCCACCGCCAATGGCACCGACGGACGCTGCTGGCGGGCGGGCTCGGCAGCAACCACTTCCGGGCTCGCGGCCACGGCGGCCTCAGCGATTTCCTCGGGCGAATCTTCGAATACGAGCTCGGCTTCTTGCTCGATCCCGGCGAAGACTTCGGGTTCGGCGGGGAGCTCTGCTTCGGCCGCAACTTCGGGTTCGGCTGCGATTTCGAGCGCGACCACCGGCTCATCGTCGGTCGCGGCGCCGACTTCGACCTTGACGAAGGACTCGGCTTCAAGCATTGGCTCGACTGCTTCGATCGATGCAAATGCTTCGACCTCGCCTACCGGCTGGTCTTCGGCAATTTCGGCGGATTCGGTGACAGCTTCCACTTCGGCAATCAGTTCCGGTGCTTCCTCGATGAAATCGAAGGCGGCAACGGTTTCAAAGTCCGACGCAGGCGCCGCTTCGGGCTCGTCGGCATCGAGTTCGAAATTGCTGGAAGCGAGCGCTTCCAGGTCCGCGAATTCGGGGGCGAGTTCGAGGGATTCCACCACCGTGGAGGTCGAAGCGGTCTCGAATTCCGGCGCATTGTCGCTGGTCCATGCGGGCACGTCGCTGATGGTCGGCAGATCGGCGAAGCCGTCGGCCTCGACCATCGGGGCGGCGTCGGGCGAGGTGAGCGCCTCGAGTTCGGCCAGGCTCATGCCGTAGTACTCGTCGCCGATGGCGACCTGCACCGAAGCGGGTTCATCAGCCTCGCCCTGCATCGAAGCCGGGGCGACGCGCTCACCACCCACGCCAGCCATGGCTTCGGATGCGGCGATGTCGTCGCGGAATTCGTCGGAGAGGATGAATTCAGTACCGGCTTCGACGTTGGCGACGGCCTGGGCTTCCTCGTCCGTCGAGTAGGCGGCGATCATTCCTGCCAGCGCGCTGTCGGAGAGCGCGTCGAGCGATTCGTCGGCGGGTTGTGCCAGGGATTCGGCAGCGAGCGCTGCTTCGACGGCGGCCTGTTCGGCGGCGGCTTCTGCTTCTGCTGCGGCGGCTTCTTCTGCTGCAGCGGCTTCTGCAGCGGCGGCTTCTGCTGCGGCGGCTTCTGCTGCGGCGGCTTCTGCTGCGGCGGCTTCTGCTGCGGCGGCTTCTGCTGCGGCGGCTTCTGCTGCGGCA
>JANNWV010000005.1:0-26464 GCA_031408815.1 Gammaproteobacteria bacterium | reverse complement strand
AGGGCGTTGCCGCTGGACGCGTCCAGGCGGCTGCGAAACGGCAGGGCGGACATGCGCACGGCCAAGGCATGGCGATCGCCCTTGCCGCTGAGCGCATCAATAATTTCACGACCCTGCCCGCTGGCACTGGGATTGAATACGGCCGACAGCCGATCAAGCATTTGCCTCGCTTCGTCGAAATCACCCATCAGCAGGTCGGCCGTCGCCACTTCGCCGAGGCAGCCCTGATAGGTCGGCGCGAACGCCAATACGCGCAGGCAAGATGTCCTGGCATCTGCATTTCGGCCGAGGGTCAGCAGTATCCAGGCATGGTTTTCCCCAATCACCAGCGAACGCGGATCGAGCACGGCTGCCCGCTCGATCGACGCGAGCCCCTCCGCAAGCTGCCCGCTGGACGTTGCGACGCTGCCCAGCCACTGGTGGGCCGTCGCGAACGACGGCCTCAAGGTGATGGCGCGGCGGAGCAAGGCCACAGCCGTCTCGCGCTGCACTTGGCCCCAACTGGTGTTGCCCAGGGCAGCGTATGGCTCCGGCATGCCCGGGTCGAGCGCGAGTGCGTGCAGGGCTGCGTCGGTGGATCGCGAATACGCCTCTGTCACCGTGAGTTGGTCGCTGTAAGCGGGAAGCACGCTGTACGCCAGGGCACTTCCGGCATAGGCCTGGGCAAGTTGCGGATCCATCGCAGCCGCCTTTTCAAACAACGACACCGCCTCCAATAGATCTTCTCCCGTTCGCTTGTGCCACAGGGCCATGCCACGCAGATACAGGTCGTAGGCAGCGACGTTTCGGGTCGTACCCGCGTGTTGGCCTGGTTCGGCAACCGCTGCGATCTTCACCTTCAGCTCGTCGCCGATGGCCTTGGCGATCTCGTCCTGGATGGCGAAGATGTCCTCGAGCTTGCGGTCGTAGGTTTGCGACCACACGTGGAATCCGGTCTGGGCATCGATCAGCTGCGCGGTGATGCGCACCTTGTCGCCCTGCTTGCGCACGCTGCCCTCCAGCACCATCCGCACCTTCAGCTGCCCGGCAATGGCGGGCACTTCCATCAACTTGCCCTTGAACGCGAACGACGATGTGCGCGCGGCAACCTGCAGTTCCGGACTGCCGGCGAGGACGTTGAGGATCTCCTCGCTGATGCCATCGGAGAAATATTCGTTGGCGGCCTCGCCGGACATGTTGACGAAGGGCAGCACGGCGATGGAGTTGCGGCCGACTGAGGGCTTGGCTTGGGCGATGGCCTTGGCTTCAATGGTCTGGGTCGTCGTTGCCACCAGCGCGGCATCGCGCCGGGGCGCAAGGATGAATCGGTCAAATCCGAAAAACGTCAGCGCAAGCAACAACACGGCGATGATCATGCGGTCCATGCGTCGAGCGGTCTGCGGGGCAATGGACTCGTCTGCCAGAATTTCCGCATCGCGCTTGAGTCCATCGGGCGTCATCTCGAACACCCAGGCGAACACCAGCATCGGCACAAAGCCAATTGCCAGCAGGATGACAACGCTACGAGGCAGCCAGGCCGGCGCGCCGAACATCGGCAACACGGTGCCCGCCACCTGCACGATCAACCAGGCGCCGACCACGTACAACCCGGCCATGCGGATGACGTTGCGGCGCTTGAGTTCGGCGATCAGGGTCATGGCTTGGCGGCTAGTTTCGACATGTAGGCACGATAGGACGACGACTGGCCATAGAGTTTGTCGTAGTAGGGCTTGAAGGCGAGTACTTCGCCGCTGGCGATCCCGGTAAAGACATCGAGGGTCTTCGACTTGATGCGCCACGCACCTTCAGGGTCGCCCATGAATCGGTGCAGGTCGGCCAGGTTCGCGGCCAGCAAAAGTTTCTCTTCGGGATTGGAAACGGGTGCGGTGCTGGACTTGCGTTCCCAGTCGGCGGCCTGTTCGCGGTGGCCTGCGAGCGCCGCCATGGAGGCCGCCTCCGCATACCATGCCGCCACTTGTCCGCGTGGTGCTGGCCGGCCTTGGGCGATGGCGGCGCTGACTGCGGCAAATGCACGGTCAGCGAGGACCTTCGCTTCGGCAGCGCGTCCAGCCACGCGCAACAAATCGGCCTGCTCGGCATCGTTGATGGCATTCACGGCCGGATTGTCGCTTTGGCGACTTGCCCGTACCGCAAGCGCGCCTTCGATGTCTCCCCTGACGAATCGGGCGATGGACACTTTGGCCGGCGCATCGGCTTCGGACCTGACCTTGAAGCGGCGCGCGTAGTCGAGCATGGCATCAATATCGCCGCGCCGGCCCAACTTGGCCACCGCCAGCGTGTAGGCGGCGCTTTCATCTTCCGGAAATTTCCGCACGCCCTGTTCACCAAGGGCAATCTCCTCGTCATAGAGGCCGTTGGCATCCAACGCAAACATGACTTCTGCGACGGTAAGTGGAGATTCGGGATCCAGGGACTGCCAGCGACGAGCGGCCGCCAGGAATTCCTTGGCGCGGCCGAGTCGCTTATAGCTGCTGGAAATACCACTCACCACCGCCATGTCGCTGGGGAGCGCTGCTTCAACCGCCCGGAACTCCTGCAACGCCGCCTCGTAATTCCGATCGACGTTGTACAGCAGCTGCGCCTGCGCCAATTTGCTATCGGGGCGATCCGGCCAGCGTTTGCTGATGTCGGCAACCAGGTCACGCGCCTTGGCCTTGTATTGGTTGTCCGGATCTTCGCCCAACCAATACATGCGTCCGTAAGCCTCGGACAACATCACGCGCGCCCGCAAGAATTCCGGGTCCGCCGCGACGGCGGGCTCCAGCAATGAAATCATCGCCCGGAAAGTTGTCGCGCCACGCCAGACGCGACGCTCTTCCACCGCGCGCAGGTACAGATCGTACGCCGCCTGGTTCTTGGTCGGCCGGTCGCTGAGGTTGGATTGCAGTTGCTTGCTGAGGGTGATCTTGAGTTGGTCGGCGATGGCCAGCGCGATTTCGGACTGGATCGCGAACACATCATCGAGCTTGCGGTCGTAGTTTTCAGCCCAGACGTGGTTGTCCGTAGCCGCCTCGATCAGCTGCACGGTCACCCGTACCCGATCCCCGGCGCGGCGCACGCTGCCTTCCAGCACGTGGCTGACGCCGAGCCGCTTGCCGATGGCGGAGACTTCGAGGTTTTGCTTGGCGATCTGCTCCATCGACGTGCGCGAAATGACCCGCAGCTCCGGCACCTTCGACAGCTTGGTCAACACTTCCTCGAACACGCCGCCGGCAAAGAATGCGTTGTCCGGGTCGGGACTCATGTTTTCGAAGGGCAGCACCGCAACGCCGGGTGCGACCGCCGTTTCCGTTACGACGGCGGCAGCGGGTTGGGTGACTTGTGCCGTCGGCGCGGCCTGGGCCACCTCACGACGATGCTGGAGTACGAACTTGTCGAAGCCGAAATACACCAGCGCCAGCATCAGCAACGCAATGATCATGCGATTCATCCGCTGTGCGGATTGCGGCACGATGGACTGACCCGGCGCGACTTCTTCATCGCGCTTGATGCCATCGGGCGTCATTTCGAACACCCAGGCGAAGACGACGGCCGGAATGAATCCGAGCGATAACACGATCACCAGTGCGCGCAACGCCCAGCCGGGAACACCAAACGCGGGGAACAAGGTGCTGGCCACCTGCACCAGCAACCACGCACCGACCAGGTACAAGCCAGCCATGCGGAAGACATTGCGGCGCTTTAGTTCGCGGATGAGATTCATGGCGCCGCCTGCGTCGGCCGGTGCACAAGCATGGCATTCAACGACCTCTTGAAGTTCGCACTCGCATTTAATGTGACGCCCTGGTTGGCCACCCAGAAGCGGAGCTCCGGCAGGAGATTCGGGGCTTTCATATAGCCATCGAGTATCGCCTGTGCCTCGACTTCAGAGATCGGCGAGTCGCAATCGAGCAAATACTGTTCGCCCACTTCGGGCTGGCGCCAGCACTTCGCCCAGATATGGTCGGCGGCGACCGAAGGCGTCAGCCCGCGCACGAGCTTGCGGTATTCCGGTTGCAGCTTGAACAGGTAGTCGACGCCGGAACCGGTCTCGAGGTAGTACTGGGACAGCGCATCGCGAAACTTCTCATCGCGGATCAGGCCGAGTTCACCGCCACTACGCATTTCTTGATAGGTGGAATCGGATGGGGCCCACTGCCAGAGCTGACTGGCCTGATAAAACGCCAGCACAGTTTTCCAGGCCGAGCCATTCACCCGTTCGCCGGTTTCGGCGTAGCGGATGGCGGCCTTGCCGTAGGCGATCACCTGCGGCCAGAACACTTCGCGGCGCTGGATCGACAGCAGGTCCGTCTGCAGGTTCGCTTCGATTCGGCCCACGTAAGCCTGCGCCCGGGCGTTATCGGCACGCGCGGCGTTCCAGTTCGCCACCTGGATACCGATGAACACGCCAACCACCACGATGACCAGATCGATCCAGATCGCGGTCCATTCCTGCCGGCGGACATGGTCGATGACGCGGCGCAGGATCATCGGCGTGCCTCGATCAATTTCTTGGTCGCGACCAGCTCAGCTCGCCATTTGCGCGAGATCACCGGCAGGCTTCCCTGGATCCGTTCCCAATTGAAGAAGGCCTTGATGAGCTGGTTGTCATGGCACGCCTGAGCCACGGGCACCCCGAGTTCCAGCTTGCGCCGGGTCGAAACCCAGTCGAATCCTTGATATTTCGACGAGAAGAGATAAGGCGCACCGACCCGAAGTAGCGGATTGTTCTCCATCCCGTTCTCCTCGGGCCGGCGCTCGGAGCTATCGGCCGTCTTTTGCAGTACGTCGAAGAAGTACAGCAGCTCGGAAAACCGTTGGCGCTCAGTGCGTGTCTGCTGCGCCAGCAGGCGTGGGTTCAAGGCGATCTCGTTGAGCTCATTGCGGCGCGGATGCAAGCCAGAGGTGCCACGTATCTCTTCAAGCCCCGCATTCACGATCCGGAGATTGTCTTCGCTATCGACGCAGGACTGTAGTGCCGTGAGAGCCCTCGTTCCTTTAGCAATCGAACTTTCGATGTCCACATCGAACGCGTCGAGGCTGGCAAGATTGGTGTCGATCTCCGCGCCGAGCCGCCCCAGCGCCGCCTTGTAGGCGGCACGGTCGGCACGCGCCTCGTTCCAGTTCGAAACCTGGATACCGATGAAGACACCGACCACCACGATGACCAGGTCGATCCAGATCGCCGTCCATTCCTGCTTGCGAACATGGTGCATGACGCTGCGCAAGATCATTTGCTGCCCCTCATTTCACGCAGGTTTTGCAATGACCCTTGGGTATAAAACTGCAGGTTGGCCAGCACGGTCTGGACATCGGCGAATCGAAGTCGCAGCGCAGGCTCCAGCCCATCGCGCGAACGCAGGTCTTGCGCGGCCGCGCGAATCTTTTCGGCGGGCAGGTCCAGCGTGCACGGGTAGTCCAGCGAATGGACGAGGCCTGCGTAGTCAAGGGGCGGGATGATGCGATCGCCGCACGCTTCAAGCAATTCCTGCTGCACCTGGGCGGATAGCGTCCTGCGGAAGATCAGGCGATATTCCGATTGCTTGCCTTCTTCCATGGTCTGGTCGATCAAGGTTGTTGCGTAGACGAAGATCGCCCTGTCGCGAAGCTTCTGATCGGTGATCAATCCAATCGTCCCGGTGGATACGAGCTCATCGTAGGTTGCGCGACGGCGGTCCTGCGATTCGTACTGGCTGGCCCGGTAGGCGGCGATCACGAACTGCTCGTCGGACAGGGGGTGGTCGCCGGTCAGCGAGTCAAGCGCGCGGCGCGCGTTGGCGAGGACATCCTTGTTGTATTCGATCAGGTATTCGTAGCCCCAGGCTTCCACTCGCAGATCGGCGGTAAGACGCTCGGTGAAGGTCGCCGATTTCTTGCGCAGCTCGCGATCGGCATTCCAGTTCGATACCTGGATGCCGAGGAACACGCCGCTGACCAGCAACACGAACTCGATGACGATCGCCGTCCAGTTTTGTTCCTTCAGCGATTGCGAAAGGCGGCGAAGGATCATTGCAATCTCCGCCTAGCGCGACTTTTAACGGCAGACATAGTCGCCCTTGGCATTCTTGGCGCACAGATCGGGCGGGCCGAGCTTGTCCCACAGGCGCACCAGGCCGATCTCACGCGCGAACGTCATGAATTCAGGGCTGGTGCGGACGCCCACGCCGCTGTTGTCCCAGATCGGATTGAGCACGATGGCTTCGTTGCTGGTGATGCCGCGCTGGGCGAGCGCCAGTGCGCGTTGCGGCTGGCCGAGCTGCATCAGCGCGCTGATGGCCACGGCGGAGATGGTCTCGGGTTTCGTCGCGAGATATTGATCGATGACGTCGATGGCCTTGGCTTTTGCCGCTGCATCCGAGTAGAGGCCGTGGGCGATGATTTCGGCGCTGCCGGCCGGGAACTCGTTGAGAAAGGGACGATTGCCAAGCGCCCAGTATCTTTCCGCTTCTGCTTTATTGCCCCGGGCATTGGCGAGCACACCCAGCGACAGGCCGGCATGGGCCAGGCCGACATCCTCCGATCGCCGCAGCAGCAGTTCGGCCTTGCCCAGGTCGCCGGTCCGGACCAACTCGCGGCCTCGCCATGACAAGGCATTCGGCATCATCGGATCAATTTCCAGCACCCGGTCCAGCCCGGCATCGCATTTGGTCAGATAGCCTGTGGTGCACAGCAAGGTTGCATGCCAGAAATTCGCGGTAACGTCATTGGGGTCCAGCTCCAACGCGCGGTCCAAACTTTCGAACGCCTCGACATAACGGCGCTGGCGCGTGTACAGCGCGCCCAATGCGGCATGCGGTTCGGCCAGCCGGGAGTCAAGTTTCGTCGCCAGCTGGGCGTGTTTCTCGACCGCCTTCGCGGCCGAGTCGCGCACGGCAGGATCATAGTTGGCCGCCACTGCCTGCACGGCAGCCAATCGCGAATGCGCCCGCGCGAAATTGGCATCAAGTTTCAGCGCCTGCTCCAACTGCGCGATGGCCGCCGGGAATCGCACGCCATCGCGACGATTGAAAACCTGCGTAGCCTGCAAGTACAGCGTGTATGCCTCGGTATTTTGAGTCGGCGCCTCCACCAGTTGCTTCATCTGGTCGCCCTGCAGGATGACTTGGAGTTTGTCAGTGATCGAACGCGCGATGTTTTCCTGCAGCGTGAATACGTCCTTCAGGTCGCCGTCGTAGCTTTGCGACCATAGGTGGAAGCCGCTGTCGGTCTGGATCAGCTGCGCGGTGATGCGCACCTTGTCACCCTGCTTGCGTACCGAGCCTTCCAGGATGTGCGCGACGCCGAGCGCCTGGCCCACGGCGCGCAGGTCGTCGCTCTTGCCCTTGAACTGGAACGAGGACGTGCGGCCGGCGACTTTCAGGTCCTTCACCTGCGCGAGGGCATTCAAGATTTCCTCGGCGATGCCATCGGAGAAATAGTCCTGGTCCTTGTCGGCGCTCATGTTGACGAAGGGCAGCACGGCAATGGATTTCTGGCTGATGGGTGCGGACGGCTTGCTCGCAACCGCTGCCGCCGAACCCGACGTCGCAGACGGCGGCGGCGCAGCATCGAGGTAGGCGGGCTGGCCCTTGAAGTACCAGGCGAAGGCCAGGGCAGCGAGGCCGGCGGCGATCAGCAGGAAGCGTCTACTGCCGCGTACGCCTTCAGTCTTCAACCCGTCGGGTGTTACCTCGAAGGCCCAGGCGAATACCAGCGAAATCGGGAAGCCCAGGAATACGACCAGGATGAAAATGCGCAAAGCCCAGGGCGGCGCATCGAAGGCCGGGAAGCCGATGCTCGCTGCCTGTACCACCAGCCATGCGACCACCAGGTAACCGGCGCCGACCTTGAATACCTTGCGGCGCTTGAGTTCGTCGAACAGGCTCACAGGATGATGACCTTGCCAGCGAGTTTCGCCTTCTCCACGGCGGCACGTGCGTTCATGCCAGTGACCAGTGCGGTGAATTCCGGATCGGTGCGCCATGGGGCGAACACCTGATCATTGGCGAGGAACCAGTGCCGCGCATAGCCCTGCGCAACGGCCCTGCGCAACGCCGCAAGCGCCTCTTCGCGCTCGCCTCGCAACGCATGCACGCGGGCCTGCTCGTAGGCCACGTATTCGTAGACGGAGAGGCGAACCGTTTCCTGGGCGGACACCGCTTTCAGAGCCACGTCAGCGGCCTGCAGGGTTGCTTGCCATGTGGCCCGCCCCAACTCGTGCTCCACACGGGCCAGCTCGATCAGCGCCGAGATATGGTTGGCAAGCGCAGGTCGGCCGGTGTCGTAGCTGTTCAGGCGCAAGTCCTCGAGCAGATCGGCGCGTGCCTTGGGCAGGTCGGCTTGCAGCGTCGCACGTCGTGCACGCCACCATGCGCCCTCCCAGCCGTCCTGCCGACCGAGAGTGTCGAGCTGCGCCGGCTTGCGCTGCCAGTCGGCCAGCTCGGCCACGGCGCGCAACTCCCAGCTGTTGCCGGCGCCGCGTGCGCGCGCCGCCATCAAGGCCCGGTCGGCCAGCGGTCGGTCCTGCATCCAGGCAGCGACGATCGCAATCCGCGCCGCGCTGTACGCGTCGCCGGGGCGCGAAGCATGTACGCGCTGGTAGGTTTCCACCGCCTCGGCGAGCTGGCCACGGTATGCCGCGAGATTGGCGGCTTCCTCGAGGGCATAGTCGTTGTTCGGTGCGGCCGCCAGCATGGCGTCGATGGTGTGCCCGGCCTCGTCGAGCCTGCCCATCGTCATTAGCTTGTTAGCGACGCGCGACTTCATGTAAATCGACAGCGGATCGAGCTCGGCAGCCCTTTGTTGCATCTCGAGCATGCGCCGGGTATCACCCCTGTCGCGCAACATATCGGCATACAGGTTGTAGGCAGGCACGTAGCTGGGGTTGGCTTGCAACGCCGCCTCAAACGCCGTGCTTGCGCCGGCGGCGTCGTTGTTCAGGTCGCGCATCAAGGCTATCGCCGTTAGCGCCTCGGCCGACTGGGGGTCGATTTCGAGTGCACGCAGGGCCGCCTTTTCGGCGCGCGGGAAGGCTTCGGCCCTTGGCACACCGCCGTAGTCCGCCAGAATCACCCAGGCCTCGGCGAGGCCGCCGTAAGGTCCCGCGAAACCAGGATCGAGCGCGATCGCCTGTTCGTACTTCGCGACCGCAGCCAACAGGTTGGCCCGGATCGGTTCACGCGCGAGCAGGCGAGCCTGCAAGTAGTGTTCGTAGGCGGCGACATTGACGATGCGCACGGCCGGCGCGTCGGCATCGAGTTCGAGCCGCAGTGCCGCGACGATCGACGTGGCGATCTCGTCCTGCACCACGAAGATGTTGTCGAGTTTGCGGTCGTAGCTGTTCGACCAGATGTGGAAGCCGTCGGATACCCGGATCAGCTGGGCGGTGATGCGAACCTGGTCGCCGGACTTGCGCACCGAGCCCTCGAGCACGGCGTCGACCTTCAGCGCGCGACCGATTTCGCCGATGTCGGCGTTGCCGTCCTTGAACTTGAACGATGACGTGCGCGCGGCGACCTTGAGACCATCGATGCGCGCCAGCAGGTTGAGCAACTCCTCGGACATGCCCTCGGCGAGGTAGGCCTGATCGCCCTCGGCGCTGAGGTCGTCGAAGGCGAGCACCGCGATCGAACGCGGCGTATCGCTTGCCGTGGCGGCGGGTGCAGTGGCAGCCTCCAGATACGCGGGCTGGCCCTTGAAGTACCAGGCGAAGGCCAGTGCAGCGAGGCCGGCGGCAATCAGCAGGAAGCGCTTGCTGCCGCGTACGCCTTCAGTCTTCAACCCGTCGGGTGTTACCTCGAAGGCCCAGGCGAATACCAGCGAAATCGGGAAGCCCAGGAATATGACCAGGATGAAGATGCGCAAGGCCCAGGGCGGCGCATCGAAGGCCGGGAAGCCGATGCTCGCTGCCTGTACCACCAGCCATGCGACTACCAGGTAGCCGGCGCCCACCTTGAAAACCTTGCGGCGCTTGAGTTCGTCGAACAGGCTCATTGCAGGTAATCCTGATTGTCGTTGGTCAAACTCATCAACGCAGCTCCCGACGCAAGACCTTGCCGACGGCAGATTTCGGCAAGGCATCGCGAAACTCGACGAGCTTGGGTTGCTTGTAGCCGGTCAGGAACTGCCGGCAATGCGCGCGCACATCTTCCTCGGTCAGCGCCGGATCCTTGCGCACCACCACCAGCTTTACCGCTTCGCCACATTTTTCATCCGGCATGCCGACAGCTGCGGCTTCCAGCACACCGGGGTGCAATGAAATCACGTCTTCGATTTCGTTCGGGAATACGTTGAAGCCCGAGACCAGGATCATGTCCTTGCGCCGGTCCAGGATGAACAGGTAGCCCTGCTCGTCGGCCTTCGCGATGTCGCCGGTGCGGAACCAGCCGTCCGGGAAGAACGCGGTCTCCGCTTCCTCGGGGCGCTGCCAGTAACCCGTCGTCACCTGCATGCCGCGCACGCACAGTTCACCGAGCTCGCCGAAGGCCACTTCCCTGCCCTCTTCATCGCGCAGGCTGATATCAACGCCGGGCAAAGGCAGGCCGATGGAACCCACCGGGTTGGGCGCGTCCCATCGGTTGGCCGTGATGCCGGCGCTGGTCTCGGACAAGCCGTACATTTCCACCACGTCCTTGCCGGTCACCGACTTCCATTGTTCGGCCGTGGCGCGGCGCAACGCGGTGCCGCCCTGCACGCACAGCTTGAGGTTCGAGACATCAAGCTTGGCGAAATCCGGCGAATTCAACAGCGCATCGAACAAGGTATTGACGCCCGAGTAAGTGGCCGGGCGATATTTTTCGAAAGTGGCGATAAGGCCTGGGATGTCGCGCGGGTTGGTGATAAGTACGCTATGGATACCGTGCGCCCACATGTACAGCATGTTGGCGTACGCGGCGATGTGGTAGAGCGGCAGGCAAATCAGCGAGATGTCCTTCGCCGGATCGAGAAGCTTGCCCAGCCATTGCTCGGCGGCGGCGACATTGGCCATCAGCGCGGTGTGCTGCAGGGCCGCGCCCTTGGAAACGCCGGTGGTGCCACCGGTGTACTGCAACTGCGCGGTATCCGATTGCAAGGACGTGGCTTCGACCCGCGGCTGTCGCGCGCCATCGGCCAGGGCTTTGGGCCAACGCAGCGCACCGGGAATCGAAAAAGGCTTGATCAGCTTTTTCTTGTACTTGATCGTCCAGTCCACGATCAGCGACTTCGGCCAGGGCAGCATGTCGCCGATGCGCGTGGTGATGACCGTCTGCACATCGGTAGCCACGATGGCGTCCGCCGCGACATGGCCGAAGTTGTCCACGACGATCAGCACGCGGGCGCCGGAGTCGGCAAGCTGGTGGTGCAGTTCGCGCGCGGTGTACATGGGGTTGACCAGTACCGCGATCAGGTCGGCGCGCAACACACCCAGCAGCGCCACCGGAAACTGCAGCAGGTTCGGCACCATGATGGCGACGCGGTCGCCTGCATCCAATCCCAGGCCACCGCGCAGGGTTGCCGCCAAATCGGCGCTGAGCTTGTCGATTTCGGCAAAGCTCAGGCTGCGGTCGAGGTTGGTGAAGGCCGGCTTGTCGCCATAGCGCTGGCAGGCGGCGATCAGCATCTGCGGCAGGGTCTGGCCACGTGCTATCGCCGCGCCGGCAATGTTTTCGAACTCGGATTTCGCGAGAGGGGATATTTTCATTGGACAGCCTGCCGAATGTCGGGTTGGATGGGGTCACAAACGAAATCATTGTTGCCCTGGGCGCGGCACTGCGGCGGAAAGCCCTTGGCCTGCCAGTAGGTCGGTACGCCGAGCTTCCTCAACACGGCCTTGAATCCAGCCGAGTTGCGAAACTCCGGCTGGCTTCGGTCCCAGGAAATTTGCGAGTCGCTGTCGATGTCTGGCGACGTGGCGACCAGGTCGTAGGCGCCAGTCCACAAATAATATCGGGACGTTCCGATCGACTGGTCGGAGTTGATGTCGCCCTCGATGAGCTTCTTGTTGGCCAGGGCCTTGGCCGTGGAGTTTGGCTGCGCTGGCCCGGCGAGGGTGTCGAGCAGGAACGTGTTCAACTTCGGATTCGTGCTGAAGCTGTTCATCAGCAACTCCGCTGCAAGACGATTGCCACGGCGCACCAGCACCGGCAGGAATTCCGCCGCGCGATTCCTGATGAAGCCATCGGCGACGCCTTGTTCCAGCAGTGCCAACGCCGGATCGTCCTTGCCCAGGTTCAACAGGACGACGGCCTTCCAGCGAACGCAATTCTTGTACGCGGCATCCAGCGCGATGCATTGGTCCAGGTCCACCAGGGCACGATCGAAAAAGCCGAGGTTGCTCCAGCTGATGGCGCGCCAGAGATAGGCCGTCGCGTTCTTTGGATCGGCCGTCACCGACTGGTCGTGGAGTTGCATGGTCTTTTCCCAGTGGATGGGAAGGGTGGAGTTTTCCACCATCGCCAGCACGGCCCAGGGCATCGACAACTTGGGATCCAGGTCCAGTGCCTGCCTGGCCGAGGTGTTGGCCAGGGCCGTGTAATCGCGGTCGTGGAAGCCCCAGCTCTTTGCAATGGCGCAGGCACCGGCAAGCCCTTCCCAGCCGCGCGCGAATTTCGGATCGAGCTCAACGACCTTTTCGAACAGGCGCACGCTCTTGTCCACGTCCTTGCGCGCGATGAACAACTCGCGCGCTTCCAGGTAGATCTGGTACGCCTCCATGTTTTCGGTGTCGGCCTGCACGCTGACCGTGGGTTTGGCCTTGTTCGCTTCCAGCGAGCCGCGCAAGGCGACCACGATCGCGTTGGCGATCTCGTCCTGGATGGCAAAGATGTCGGTGAGCTCGCGGTCGTAGGTTTCCGACCACAGGTGGCGGTCGTTGACGGCGTCGATCAGCTGGGCGGTGATGCGCACCTTGTTGCCGGCCTTGCGCACGCTACCTTCCAGGATATGCCCGACCCCGAGGTCCTTGGCGATGGCAACGCTGCCAATGGATTTGTCCCGATAGGCAAACGACGACGTGCGCGAGGCGACGCTGAGGCCGTCGACACGCACCAGCACGTTCAACAGCTCCTCGGATATTCCATCCGAGAAAAACTGGTTGTTGGCATCGTCGCTCATGTTGACGAAGGGCAGTACGGCGATGGAGTTGTCGCGGGCTTTTTGCGTGGCTTCGGTCTTGGCTTCGGCCTTGGCGACTTGCGTGGTGGTAGCGACCAGAGTCGCCTCCCTATGCGGCGCCAGCACGAACTTGTCCACGCAAAAATAGATGACTGCCAGCACCAGGGTGGCGACGATCAGTCGATTCATTCGCTGCGCGGTGTGCGAGGCGATGGATTTTTCCGGCGCGACGTCGGCATCTCGCTTGATGCCGTCGGGCGTCATCTCGAACACCCAGGCGAACACCAGTGCAGGCACGAAGCCCAGTGCAAGCAAGATGACGATGCTTCGCGGCATCCAGTCCGGCGCGCCGAACATCGGCAACACCGTGCCCGCCACCTGCACCAGCAGCCACGCGCCGACCAGGTACAGCCCGGCCATGCGGATGACGTTGCGGCGCTTGAGTTCGGCGATCAGGCTCATGGGCGGGGCTCAATCACAGGTGAAGTCCTTGGCGCCGACCGGACGGCACTGCGGCGGGAAACCCTTGGCGCGCCAGTAGCTGACGACGCCCATCTTCTCCAGCTTGAGCTTCATGCCCGGCGAGTTGCGGAACGTGGGCGGATAGCGGTCCCAGTGG
This sequence comes from Gammaproteobacteria bacterium, assembly GCA_031408815.1. GTDB lineage: Bacteria > Pseudomonadota > Gammaproteobacteria > Xanthomonadales > Xanthomonadaceae > Arenimonas. The sequence goes on along the minus strand of JANNWV010000005.1, from coordinate 12,795 downwards.
ATGATGGTGGTCGAGACCACGTCGTCGGACGTGCCGACGGCGTCGTAGTCACCCAGCCACAGGTACAGGTGCGACACGGTCATACTGCCGGTCGCTGGATGGATCTCCGGATCCGCGGCGTGTCGCTCGACCAGCGCGCGTACGTTTGCGATCGACGCTTCGGGATGATCTAGCTTGGTCACCAGTGCATCGCGCAACTCCGGTGCCAAGGTTGCCACGCCCATCAAGAGCAGACCCTCGCCACGCCGTCCGCGCGCCAGCATCGGCGCGATGAAATTCTCCGCGCGGCTGGAAACAAAGCCCTTGTCGATGCCGGAGTCGTAAAGTGCGAACGCTTCTTCCTCTTTACCAGCGAGCAACATTGCCAGCGCCTTGTGCCGGATCGCATTGAGGTAGACCGGCTCGACCGCGATCGCGCGATCGATGTCGGCGATGGCACGGTCGAAGAAGCCCAATTTGGTCCAGGCGATGCAGCGCCAGAGCAAAGCACTCGCGTTGCGGGGATCGGCGGCAACGGCCTTGTCGAGGTCGGCGAGTTGCGCACTGAAGTCAATGGGCCAGGTGTTGCCGATTATCTGGGACTTGACGGCCCATGGCATCGACAGGGACGCATCCAGTTCCAGCGCGCGCTCCGCAGCCTTGCGGGCCAGGGCGAAGTAGTCGCGGTCCGAATAGCCCCAGCTCGGGGCGACCGAACTCACCGCTGCCAGGCCCTCCCAGCCGCGCGCGAACTTCGGGTCGAGTTGCACGACGCGTTCGAACATGCCGGCCGTTTCCGACAGTTCACGACGCGCGATGAAATTCTCGCGCGCCTTCAGGTACAGCTCGTAGGCCTGCATGTTCTCGGTGTCGGCGCGCACTTTTACTGCGGGTGCTGCCTTGGCCGTGATCAATGAGCCACGCAAAGCAGCGACGATTGCATTGGCAATCTCGTCCTGGATGGCAAAGATGTCGGTCAACTCGCGGTCGTAGGTTTCCGACCACAGGTGTCGGTCGTGTACGGCATCAATCAGCTGCGCGGTGATGCGGACCTTGTCGCCCGCCTTGCGCACGCTGCCTTCGAGGATGTAGCTGACCTTTAGTTCGCGCGCGATATCGACGGCGCTAATCTCCTTGCCCTTGTAGGCGAAGGACGAAGTGCGCGAGGCCACGCCCAGTTCCGGCACGCGTACCAGCACATTCAGCAGTTCTTCGCTGATGCCGTCGGAGAAGAACTGGTTGCCGGGATCCGAGCTCATGTTGACGAAGGGCAACACGGCGATGGATTTCTGCAGCGGCGCTTCGGGCTTGCCTGCAGGTTTCGCAGAACCCACCTCACCCGCCGGAATATCAGCCACCCGCACCGTTGGCTGGCCGCGGAAGTACCAGCCGATGGCCAGCACGGCGAGCACGCCGGCGGTAATGAGAATCCGCTTGTTGCCGGCGGGCGCGACGTCACGCTTCAATCCTTCCGGCGTAACGTCGAACATCCACGCCATCACGATCGCAATCGGGAAGCCGAGCAGCAACACGAGGATGAAAACACGCAACGCCCAAGGCGGCGCGTCGAACGCGGGAAAGCCGATGCTGGCCGCCTGCACGACGAGCCACGCGACCAGAAGGTAGGCAGCGCCGACCTTGACCACATTGCGGCGCTTTAGCTCGGCAAATAGTGCCGCCATGCGTTTCCCACCCCGTGCAGATAACGCAACAAAAAACGGCTCCCCGCCGCCCTAGGAGGGTAGGCGAAAAGCCGTTCGGAGTCACTCGCCGGGGTGGCGGCGAGCGACCTTCACATCAGGGCGTGAAGCCCTATTTCTTCTTGGCCGCCTTGGCTGCCAACTCACGTTCCTTCTGGATCAGGAACTCGGCCGTCTTGAGCAGGCCGTCGTAGCCGGTTTCGTTGCGGCCCAGCACCCGGTACTTGCCATTGACGATCAGCGTGGGCGTGGACTCGATGCCGGAGCGCATCGCGAAGTCCTTCGCCTTGGCCATTCTCGCCTTCACATCATTGCCGGCCATGGTGGCCAGGAACTTGGCCCGGTCCACGCCGAAGCGCGCGTACAGGTCAGCCACTTCATCGGGCGTGCCCTGCTTCACCAGCTTGTCCGTGAAGATGCCCTTGAACACGGCGTCGTGGGTCTTTTCCTGCACGCCCAGGATCTGGGCGGCGAAGTAGGCCTTCGCGAACTGGTCGAAGGGACCACCGAAGGCGGCAGGCACGTATTCCCAGCGCACGTCCTTGGCCATGGTCTTCTTCCATTTATTGACCATCGGCTGGAAGGTGAAGCAGTGGATGCAGGCGTAGCTGAACACTTCCGCCACTTCGATCTTGCCGGGCGCATACGGCGGCTGCGGCGCAGGCAGGGTCACGAAGTCCACGCCCTCGCGATAGCCGGGCGCCATGGGTTGGGCAAAGGCGCTGAGCGGAAGCAGGCTGAGCAGCAGGATGAGCAGGTTACGACGAATCATCGGTCACTCCGGAAGGCGGGTCGGTACTGGGAACATGGAAGGGGCAAAGGGTTCATTCCCCGTCAGCCGGGCCGGGGCCGCCGTACAGCGACTTGCGCGGCGCGCCGCTCAGTTCGGCCGCAAGCTTGGCAGCCTGGGACGGGGCGAGGTGGGCTTTCAGTTTCTCATACAGTCGCCTGCCTTCGAGCAAGGCGGCCGCGGCATCGTCTTCACAGCCGCGCACGACCAGCACGAACTCGCCGCGGCGCTGGTTTTCATCGGCATCCACGCGGCTGGCGATGTCGGCCAGGGTGTCGCCGAGCAGGGTTTCGAACAGTTTGGTCAGCTCGCGGGCCAGCACGGCTTCGCGCCCGGGTCCGAAAACGCTGATGAAATCGGCGAGGGATTCCTGGATTCGATGTCCGGATTCATAGAAAACCAGGGTGCGGGTTTCCCGGGCCAGGGACTGCAAACGCTCGCGCCGGGCCGAACCCTTGGCCGGAAGGAAGCCCTCGAAGCAGAAGCGGTCGCTGGGAATGCCGGCCACCGACAGGGCGGCGATGGCGGCACAGGCACCGGGTACGGGGCTGACCTTCAGGCCGGCCGCGCGCACTTCACGCACCAGCCGATAACCCGGATCGGACACCAGCGGCGTGCCCGCATCCGACACCAGGGCCAGCGATTCACCGGCGCGCAGGCGTTCGACCAAGCGCCAGGCGATCTCGGCCTCGTTGTGTTCATGAACAGCGAGCAGCGGTTTTTCCATGCCGTAGGCCGACAGCATCTGCCGGGTATGGCGGGTGTCTTCGGCGCAGATGGCCGCCACCTGCGACAGCACTTCGCGACCACGGACACTCAGGTCGCCGAGGTTGCCGATGGGGGTTGCGACTACGTAAAGGGTTCCTGCCGGCACGGTGGCCATGGCCGCGTTCTCTCAAGGCGTGCGGGTTATCATCTTAGCGGCATTGCCCCTGGAAGCCCTTATGCGTTTTGTCCGTTTGTCGTGTTGCCTGATGTTGCTGGTGCTGGCCGCCTGTTCGACGGTGCGCGTCGCGCCCTCGCGCCCGGGCGCGGATGCCGACCTTTCACCGCCGGTACGCGAAGACCGCGCCCGCACCGATGGCTTCCCTGCGGCGGACAGTGACGGCTATCGCCCGCCGTCCACCGTGGCAGTCCTGCTGCCGATGACCGGCAGCCTGGCGCCGGCCGCTGCAGGCGTGCGCGACGGCTTCCTTGCAGCGTATTACGCGGAAGGTCGTCGCCGGCCGACGGTGAAGTTCTATGACACGCATGGCACCGGTGGCGGCGCGCAATCAGCGATGAACCGCGCCCGCGCCGATGGCGCGCAGATGATCGTCGGCCCGCTCGGCCGCGATGAAGTAAGCGCGGTGGTCGGCGCCGCCGATGGCAGCATTCCCATCATCACGCTCAATCGGGGCGCGAAGTCGCCGCCGCTGGGCACGACTTCGTTCGCGCTGCTTCCCGATGAAGAAGGCGCGGCGGCGGCCGATCGACTGGCCGATCGCGGCATCAAGTCGGTGTTGGTGTTCAGCAACCAGTCGGATAACTCACAACGAGGCGTCGCCGCTTTCCGCGACCAACTTCGCAAGCGTGGTGGCGACGTCGTGTCGGACATCGCCATCGCCGGCGAGACCGCCGACCTGACCGCACGCCTGTCGGCATTGCAGGCCGCACCCAATCCGCCGCAGGCCGTGTTGCTCGCACTCGATGCCGGCCAGGGCCGCAGTATCGCCGCGCAATTGAAGGCCTCGAAGCTGGCCGGTCTGCCGCGCATGGCAACGTCCCTGATCCTCAACGGCGCCAATGCCAAGGCCGACACCGAACTCGATGGCGTCGAATATCCGGAACTACCGTGGTTACTCGACCAGGGCGGCGGCCTGCCCGATGCGGACGCGCTGGCGCGCAGCCTGCCCAGCGCACGCGGTCCGTCGCAGCGCCTGTTCGCGTTCGGCGCCGATGCCTGGCGCCTGTGCGCGTGGTTCGACCATCTGTACAACCAGCCCTCGGCGTCCATCCGCGGCGCGACCGGCACATTGCGCATCGACATTTCCGGTCCGGTGCGGCGCACGCCGGGCTGGGCGGTTTTCAGCGGAGGCCGCGGCCGTCCCAGCACCTTGTCGGTTCGGGCGCCGGATGCGCGCCCACCCGCCCGCTGATAGACAGCAGGCCGGCGCGTCGGCGGAAGACGCGGCGCTGGCCCATCTGCAGGCTGAAGGACTCGTCCTGCTTGCGCGCAATGCGCGCTACCCCTTCGGCGAGATCGACCTCGTGATGCGCGAGGGCGCGACACTGATTTTCGTCGAGGTGCGTTTCCGTCGGCCATCGCGCTTCGGCGGCGGCGCGCTGTCGGTGGATGCGACCAAGCGACGCAAGATCGCGCGTGCCTCGCAAGCCTGGTTGTCGTCGCACAAGCAATATTCCCAGGCCGGCTGCCGCTTCGACGTGGTCGCTGCGATACCCGGTGCAAATGGCATCGAATGCGACTGGATCCGCGCCGCCTTCACCCTCGACGATCTCTGGTAAGCGACCGGGCCGGGATAGAATCGCCTTCGTGCAATCGAACCTGCCCGCGTCTTTCATCACCGAACTGCAAGCCTTGCTCGGCCCGGGCTTGCTGCTCGACCCGGCTGAAAGACTGGCCTACGCCTACGACAACTCGCGCCGGCAGTCCCTGCCCGATGCGGTGGTGCTGCCGACGGATGCAGCACAGGTAAAGGCCGTCGTCTGCCTGTGCCGGGAACACGCGGTGCCGATTACGCCGCGCGGCCGTGGCACCAACACTACCGGCGCCAGCGTGCCTGTCGGCGGTGGGCTGGTGATGGCCTTCGAGCGCATGAACCGCATCATCGACATCCGCCCCGGCGACCGTATCGCGGTGGTGCAACCGGGCGTGTTGAATGGCGACCTGCAACAAGCACTGGCGGGCCACCATCTGTTCTGGCCGCCGGATCCGACCAGCGCGCCGTATTGCACCATCGGCGGCAACCTGGGCTGCAACGCCGGTGGTCCGCGCGCAGTGAAATACGGGGCCACCCGTGACAACGTGCTGGCGCTGACGGCGGTCACCGGTACCGGCGCGATCGTGCAGTTCGGCGCGGCGACGACCAAAGCGTCCAGCGGCTATGACTTGTCGCGTCTGCTGATCGGTTCGGAAGGGACGCTGGCGCTGGTAGTCGAAGCCACGTTGCGTCTCGTGCCCTTGCCGCCGCAGCGTCGCGTATTGCGCGCGTTGTATCGCGACACCGATGCCGCGGCGAAAGCAGTCGCGCGATTGATGTCGCAACCGGTGACACCGTCCATGCTCGAATACATGGATGCGCGCTGTGTGAAGCTGGCGCGCGATGTTGGCGGCGTGAACCTGCCCGATGCCGGCGCGCTGCTGCTGATCGAAGCCGATGGCGATGCGACCACCCTGCCCGCGGCCATCGCGGCCTTGCAGTCCAGCGCCAACGGCGAAGGTTGCATCGACGTGAGCGTCGCTGCCAACGAAGCCGAACGCGAGAGTCTGTGGGCCGCGCGCAAGGCGCTGTCGCCGGCGCTGCGCACCATCGCGCCGGGCAAGATCAATGAAGACGTGGTGGTGCCGGTGTCGCGATTGCCGGCCCTGGTGGGACAGGTGGAATCCATCGCTTCGAAGCATGCGCTGGACATCGTCTGCTTCGGCCATGCCGGCAATGGCAACCTGCACGTCAACATCCTCTACGACCCCGCCGATGCGGTCGCGTGCGACAGCGCCGGCAAGGCGTTGGCCGAAGTCTTCGAGGCTACGCTTGCGTTGGGCGGACAGCTGTCCGGCGAGCATGGCATCGGCCTGTCCAAGCGCGATTTCATGACCCGTGCGATCGACCCCGCCACCCTGGCGCTGATGAGATCGATCAAGACATTGCTCGATCCCGATGGCATCCTCAATCCCGGCAAGCTGCTGCCAGACATCGAAGCGCCATCGCCATGAGTAAAGCCCCGACCGACCTGGACCTGCTGCTGCGCGATGTGCGCGCCTGCCGCCTGTGCGAGGAACACCTGCCGATGGGGCCGAAGCCGGTATTGCGCGCAAGCGCGACGGCGCGCCTGCTGATCGTCGGCCAGGCGCCGGGCACGCTGGTGCATGCCAGCGGCATTCCCTGGAATGACGCCAGCGGCATGCGCCTGCGTGGCTGGCTGGGCGTGGACCGGGATACGTTTTACGACGAGGGCAAGATCGCGATCGTGCCGATGGGTTTCTGTTACCCCGGCCGCGGCAATTCCGGCGACTTGCCGCCGCGCCCGGAATGCTCAAAGACCTGGCATCACCGGCTGCTGCCGCTGATGCCGGACGTGAAACTGGTGCTGGCGATCGGCCAATATGCGCAGGTCTATTTCCTGGGCGACACGCGCAAGAAGTCGCTCACCGATACGGTGCAGGCGTGGCGCGAATACACGCCACGCGCGTTTCCGCTACCGCATCCCAGCCCACGCAACGTGGCCTGGTTCAAGCACAACCCCTGGTTCGACGCCGAGGTGTTGCCGGCCCTGCGCGAACAGGTGTCGGCGGTCCTTTCCGGCTAGGTCGATTTCAGTATCCCACTCGCGTCCAGCGAGGCGGCAATCAGGTAAAGACTCGCGCAGGCATAGATGCCGGCGAGCACGTCGTCGAGCATGGCGCCGACACCACCATGCAATTTGCGATCGGCCCAGCGCACCGGCCAGGGCTTCCAGATGTCGAACAGCCGAAACAGGCCGAAGCCCAGCGCCATCCACATCCAACCTGCGGGCGCGAGCAACAGGGCGATCCACTGGCCGATGAATTCATCCAGGACCACCACCGACGGATCTTGCACACCGGTCTTTTCAATCACCCAGTTGGCGGTGAACACGCCGACCACGAAGGTCGCGCCGATGATCGCCAATTGCACCGCAAGCGTTGCGTGCTGCAAGTAGAACCACCACGGCAGCAAGGCCGCGAGCGATCCCATCGTGCCCGGCGCGACCGGCGACAGACCGATGCCAAAGCCGCTGGCGATCCAGCCGGCAGGATGGGTCAACACGACGCGCGCGGGTTGCGGAAAACTCATGCGTTGCCTGCGAAGTGTTCGAAGCCCGCGCGCGGGCCGGCATCGAAATCTTCGCCATCCGGCGTGCTCATTCGCAGGCCGTTGCCAGCGGTGATGCGACCGACCACGGTGGCTGGCGTATCGCAGGCAGCCAGGGCTTGTTCAATGGCCAGCGCATGCGCCGGCGACGCGGTGAAGCACAACTCGTAATCGTCGCCACCGGAGAGTTGCAGGCGCCAGCGGGCGTGTTCATCGGGGAAGTGTTCGGCCAGCGTGCGTGAGGTCGGCAGGCGGCCGAGGTCGAGTTCGGCGCCAACGCCGCTGCGCTGCAGCACGTGGCCGAGGTCGGCTAGCAGGCCGTCGCTCAAATCAATGGCGGCGCTGGCAAGGTCGCGCAGCGCAATGCCCGCCGCGATGCGCGGCGTCGGTCGGTCGAGCCGGTAACGAAGTTTCGAAGACATCAGGCCCTGCCCTTGCCACTGCCGCAGTGCGCCCGCGGCATCGCCCAGGGTCCCGGTAACCCAGATATCGTCGTTGAAGCCTGCGCCATCCCGGCGCAGCGCAATCCCGGCGGGCGCAAATCCATGCGCGCCGATGGTGATGGACAGCGGGCCGCGCGTGGTATCGCCGCCGACCAGCGCCACGCCAAATTCATCAGCGAGTTCGCAGAAGCCATCCAGAAACGCGTCCAGCCAATCGGCGTCGGCGTCGGGCAGCGTCAGCGCCAACGTGACCCAGGCCGGCGTCGCGCCCATGGCGGCGAGGTCGCTGAGGTTGACGGCCAGCGACTTCCAGCCAATATCCGCAGCCGCGGTGTCCTCGGGGAAATGCACACCGGCGACAAGCGTGTCGGTACTTACGATGAGGTTGTGGCCTTCCGGCACCTGCAACACGGCGGCATCGTCGCCGATGCCCAGCAGTACGTCGCTGCGCGAGCCGGCGCGTTCGCGAATGCGATCGATCAGGCTGAACTCCGCGTTGCGCGGCGCGCCCGGATCGATTTCCATCTCAGCGACGCGCGCCCTGTATTTCCTGCGCGCGCCATTCGGCGGCGGCGCGGTCGAGTACGCCATTCACGTAAGTGTGGCCGTGCTCGGCGCCGAATCGCTTGGTGGTTTCGATGGCTTCGTTGATCACCACGCGATACGGCACGTCGGGGCGGAAGCGCAGTTCGAACCCGGCGATGCGCAACACGGCGCGCTCGATCGGGTCCACCTGGTCCATGGTGCGGTCGATGTAGCGCACCAACACCGCATCGAGTTCTTCGGCATGCTTGGCGACGCCACGCACCAGGGCCTCGAAGTATTCGAGGTCGGCCACGTCCATGTCCTGTTCGGTTTCGAACTGGGAGATGACTTTTTCGATCGGCGAATCGGACAACTGCCAGGCGTAGAGGGCCTGCAATGCGCGACGGCGCGCGCGCGAACGGGCGGCCGGATCAATGCCATCGGTGCGGTGCGGTTTCATGGATTGGATTCGCTTATCTTGTGCAACAGCCGGGACATTTCGAGGGCCGCCAGCGCGGCTTCCTCACCCTTGTTGCCATGCGCGCCGCCCGCGCGCGATTGCGCATGGGCAGGGTCTTCGACCGCCAGCACGCCGTTGGCGACCGGCAGGCGGTAATCGATGGCCACGCGCATCAGGCCCTTGGCGCATTCGTCGGCGACGTGTTCGTAATGCCGTGTCTCGCCGCGCACCACGCAACCGAGCGCGACCAGGGCCGAGTAGTTGCCGGTGGCGGCCAGGGCGGCAGCGGCTACGGGCAGTTCCCAGGCGCCGGGCACCCGCACCAGGTCGATGTCGGACTCGACGACCCCTTGGTCCTGCATCGCCTGGCGCGCAGCGTCCACCAGCGCATCGGTGATGCGCGGATTCCAGCGGCTGGCGAGGATGGCGAAGCGGGCGCCGGTGGCGGCTCGCACTTCACCTTCGATTAGGGGCATGGCTCGGGCTTTGCGGGTTGGGCGATTAGTTTAGCAGGCCGTTGGCGGCCGACCCGGGATGGTCTCCACCACTTCCAGCCCGTAGCCGGCCAGGGCGACCTGGCGACGCGGCGTTCCCAGCACGCGCAGCTGGCGCAGGCCCAGGTCGGCGAGGATCTGCGCGCCGGCGCCGTTGCGCCGCCATTCAGCGCCGCGCACCGGTTCCGCCTCGGGCTGCTCGGTGATGCGCGCCAGCAGGTCGTCCGGGCGCAGCGCCTCCGACAACACGACCACCACGCCGCAGCCTTCTTCGGCGATGCGCGCCATCGCCTCCGATACGCTGATGCCGAAATCGGCGCGTTGCCAATGCAGCACGTCGGACAGCGGGTTCTTGACATGCACCCGCACCAGGGTCGGCGCGTCCGGGCTTGGCTGTCCGCGCACCATCGCGAAATGCAGTTCGCGGCTGAGGCGATCGCGGTAGGTGACCATCTGGAAATTGCCGTGCGCGGTTTCGACATCGCGCGTGTCCACGCGTTCGATGGTGTGCTCGGTGGCGAGGCGGTGGCGAATGAGGTCTTCGATAGAACCAATTCGAATACCGTGGTGCTTCGCGAAGATTTCCAGCGCCGGTCGCCGCGCCATCCCGCCATCCGCATCCAGGATTTCCACCAGCACTCCCGCCGGCTCCAGTCCTGCGAGCAATGCCAGATCGGTTGCGGCCTCGGTATGCCCGGCACGCGTCAAAACGCCGCCGGGCTGCGCCATCAGCGGAAAGATATGTCCGGGCTGGGTGAGGTGTTGCGGCTTCGCATCAGGCCGTACCGCGGTACGAATGGTCAGCGCACGATCGTAGGCGGAGATGCCGGTGGTGACGCCTTCCGCGGCCTCGATGCTGACCGTGAAGTTGGTCTGGTACGGCGAGCGGTTGTCGCTGACCATCAGCGGCAGGTTCAGCTGCCGACAGCGCTCGCCGGTCAGCGACAGGCAGACCAGGCCGCGCGCATGCGTGACCATGAAGTTGATGTCGCTGGGCGTGACTTTTTCGGCGGCCATGATCAGGTCGCCTTCGTTTTCGCGGTCCTCGTCGTCCACGATCACGACCATTCGGCCGGCGCGGATGTCGTCGAGGATTTCGGAAATGGGGGCGAAGCTCATGGGCGGGGTCCGGTGTTGAGTCGCTCGACATAGCGGGCGATCAGGTCGACTTCGAGATTGACCGGCGAGCCTGCCGGGGTGCTCGCGAAGGCGGTGTGTTCGATGGTGTGCGGCACGAGGTTGACTTCGAAGCCGGTGTCGTCGGCGAGATTCACGGTCAGGCTGACGCCATCCACGCAGATCGAACCCTTGTTGGCGATGTAGCGAAGCAATCCGGTCGGCGCGCTGAAACGCCAGCGTTGCGAGCGACCGTCGTCCCAGGTTCTTTCGACATGGCCGATGCCATCGACGTGGCCGGCGACCAGGTGCCCGCCGAGCCGCGTGGTCGGCAACAGCGCGCGCTCAAGGTTGACCGATGCGCCGACGGCCAGTGCGCCGAGCGTGGTCAGGGACAGGGTTTCATTCGATACATCGGCGGCAAAGGATTGTTGGTCGAATTCAACAACCGTCAGGCAGACGCCCGACACCGCGATGCTTTCGCCCAGTTGCACCTCGTCCATCGGCAGCGCACCGACGTTGATGCGCAGGCGCAAATCGCCGCCGCGTGGCTGGGCGTCGCGCAAGCTGCCTACCGCCTGGATGAGTCCGGTGAACATGGTTCAGCGCACCGGCCGCAGCAACAGGCGCAGGTCGGGACCGACCTGGCGCGTGTCGATCAAATCAAGATTGTGCCGGTCGGACATCAGGTTGATGCCCAGACCGCCCAGCAGCGGCCGGCCCTTGTCGCCCAGCAGCACCGGCGCAATGTAAAGCAGCAGCTCGTCCACCAGGCCGTCGCGGAACAGCGCGCCGCACAGGGTCGCGCCGGCTTCCACCTGCACCTCGTTGATGTCGCGCTGGGCGAGCTGCGACAGCGTGGCATGCAGGTCGAGGCCTTCGCCATCGCGCGGTACGGCAAAGGCGGCCACGGAGTCGGGATAGTCGGGAATCATGTCGAGCGCGTGCACTGCCATTGTCGGGGCCGTGTCGTCAAAGATCCGTCGCGTGCCGGACAGCCGGCCGCGGGTATCGAGGACTACCCGCAAGGGCGCGGCCACCGGTGCGTCGTCGGCAAGCCGCGCCGTGAGTTGCGGATCATCCGCCAGCACCGTGCCGCTACCGGTCAATATCGCACTGCTGCGGGCGCGCCAGGCTTGCACGTCGGCACGGGCCGCGCGCGAGGTGATCCATTTCGATTCACCGTCGGCCATGGCGGTACGGCCGTCCAGGCTCATCGCCAGTTTCACCCGCACCCAGGGGCGGCCGCGCTCGATGCGCGAGAAGAAGCCGCGATTCAATTCTCGTGCCGCCGGCTCCATCAAGCCGGTTTCGGTCAACACGCCCGCGGCCATCAGCTTGCGGAAACCCTCGCCATCCACCGACGCGAACGGATCGCGACAGGCAGCGACGACGCGGGTGATGCCCGCGGCCACCAACGAATCCGCGCAGGGTGGCGTGCGACCCATGTGCGCGCAGGGCTCGAGCGTTACATAAGCCGTGGCGCCGCGGGCCTTGTCGCCGGCCTCGCGCAGCGCGTGCACTTCGGCGTGCGCTTCGCCGGCGCGAAGGTGGAAACCCTCGCCAACGATCTTGTCCTTGCGCGCGATGACGCAGCCCACCATCGGATTGGGCTTGCTGGTGAATTCGCCGCGCGCGGCCAGCTGCAGCGCGCGCGCCATCATGGCGTGGTCGGTGGCGGACCAGGCAGCCGTCGTCATGCGACGGCCTTCGCTATGTCCAACGTCGGATGGATGGTCATCAAGTCCACGGGGGTGCCCTTGAGGGTGGTGCGCAACATCCGGCTCCAGCCGAGGCGCTGATAGAAGTTTGCGTGCTCGGGCGTGAACAGGAAGAGTTGATCGATGCCCTGCCCTGCCGCCGCGTCCACCGCCGCGTGTACCAGCCGCGCGCCCAAGCCGCGGCCGCGGTGTTCGGGCGCGACAAACAGGCTGGCCAGCCAGGGGCTGCCCTGGTCGCAGAATTCGGGCGCGTCTTCCAACACCAGGCTGACCGAGCCGAGCGGCTTCGAATCTTCAACCATCACCAGGGTGGTCGGCAGTGTGCGCCGCGTGGCGTGGCCTTCGAGTTCGACGCGCACGACCTCGATGCCCCAGTCATCGAACAAGTGGCCCCATTGCGCGTGGTGCCAATCGGCGAGGGTCGCGACGAGGTCGCGATGCTGGTCCAGGTAGTCGATGTGCATGGCCTAGCGCTTGCTGCCGCGGACCGGTTCGTCCAGCAGGGGCAGTTGTTCG
>JANNWV010000004.1:0-10782 GCA_031408815.1 Gammaproteobacteria bacterium | reverse complement strand
CGAAGCGGTCAAAGCTGGTGGTTTGGCGCGAGAAGACCACCTCTTGTCGGGTTGTCTGACTGAGTACTTCCGGACTCAGGGTCTCGGTCGGCGCAGTATTGGAGAACGCGATCGAGTCCTCCATAGCCACGCCGATGCGGGTCGGGAAGGGCCAGGCCGCTTTCGGGTCGGCGTAGCTCAGGCTTTCCGACTGCAAGCCCGTTGGAAAATCCTGGCCTTGCGCCGTCGTGGCGACTACCGCGCCTTGCAGCTTGCCCTCCAGATAGCCCCATCGCGTGCTGAATTGGTAATGCGCGGTTTGCAGGCCTGGATCGGTAACTTCGGTCCACTTCCAGTCGCGACAGCCCGCGGCAACGCACTCGGCTTCCGAGCTGCCGGCAGCCGGCGAATACCGATAGGCCCATGTTGCAGGCGGAACTCCGACGCCTTGGATGGTCTTGCTGGTAATAGACAGTGCCAGGTAGACGGTTGGGCGCCGTTCGACCCAGGGTGCCAGGGTGCCGTTCATTTGGGCGCAGATCGTGGGCACCCAAGAGCGCGCGTGCGCGCGAAGCGACAGCCAGAAGCTGCCGACCAGCCCGCTGGGATGTGCAATGGTAATCAGCGACCAATTGTCATCAGACGCGATCGGCGTGAACGAGCGGACACCACAACTATTTTCGGGATCGGCGGACGGTACCTTCACCTGATTGGAAGATCCCATCATCAGCTCCCAAGCCGTTTGGTCCGGCTGGACGACACGGACGAGCTCGCGCGTTTCACGCACCATCGGCGTGCTGTATTCGTATCGCCAGGTTCTGGCGTCGGGACTGCCGGGCTGCAGCGTGATCCGGTCAATCAAGGGCGCGTCGGTGCGCCAAGTGATGAGTACTTTGCGAAGATCGCTCGCGTTGATTTCCGTCAGGTGGTTGTTGACGTCATAGGTGTAGCTGACCCAGTTTCCGAACCGGTCTTCGACCCGGGTCGCATAGAGGTAGCCCATCTTCCGCGGCAAGTACTGTTCGTCTTCGCCCCAGTACACATTCGGATCGCTGCCCGTGGGTGCGGGAGCGGACGTGCTGTCCCCCCCGTCGCCTGGCACGGTCACGGGCGGATTGTCGGGATTATTCATGTGGGGAATCTGTTCGATCAGCATTTCCATCGGCGCTCCATACGCCAGATGGTTGAACCAATATTTGGTGCCATCCGGCGCAGTGGCCAGGAATGCTTCGCCGGCGAGGCCGTTTGCAGTGCTGGGCAGGCAGCTGATCATCCAGTGCCCGGGCGTGACAATCGGATAGGCAGAGACATTGTTTCCGGGTGCCAAAGTATTTGAGGCAGTACGCAGGAGCAGCGGCTGGCTGCTGCCATCGCCGGTAATCAACTGGTAACCATGCCACCAGGACAAGCCGTAACCGTATGGCGAATGGCCGATTTCGCCAAATCCGGTGCAACGGGAGAGCGCTGTCGTGCCCAATTGCGAGGCGACGTAAGGAATCACTTTCCAAATGCCTTTGTTGCCCATCCGGTCGCCCGAGACAACGGTGGCGATTCGTGGAATTGACAAGTCCCAGTCAGCCATCGGCAAATCGTTGCCGTAGGTGAGTGGCGAACCAGAAGCCTCATAACTGCGCGCCAGCGTAATGGTCGGACCGATGCCGGGATAGGAAATGTCGGTCTGACGGAAGCTGAGCGCACCGTTGAACAGACTGATGTTCTCGCCGAAGGGCGTGTCCCCGAGAGGCTGGATGGTTTCCGCGCCCTTGATCCGGTTGAGATATTCAGTGGACGGATTCACCACCGTGTCCGCACGAAGTTCTGTAGCCCCGAGTGCAAAGCAGAGCAACACCATCGCGCCAACCAGACACGTATCCCATTTGAACTGCATGCCCTTCCCCTGTTGAACAATCCATGCGAACCGATGACGCAACCCGACTCGCAATCAGCCTATGCGATAGCAGCGTCGTGTGACGCACGTCGCAAGGCCTTGACGTATTGGTCATCGGGAAGCCATGCTGCCGCGAGCCGGGCAGACTGCGACATCAGGGGATGTGGGTGCCGTCCGTCAGTGAATGCGTACAAGATTTGGGGAGAGTTGCTGACCTCAGCAGCGTCACTAAGCACTGCGTCACCGCTGGGGAGCGGATTCAATGAGAGATTTGACGACACGAATCAGGCAGGCGCGTCGTCGCGTCGCCTATTCACAGACCGATCTCGCAGGACAGGTGGGCGTCAACAGAAGCGCAGTCGCGCAGTGGGAACGACCGGGTGGCTCAACGCCCACCTCTTCCAACCTGTCGAAAATCGCCGTGATTACTTCTGTGCATTACGAGTGGCTGGCGACGGGTCGCGGGCAGATGTGCGCGGCGACAACGGCTGAAATGTCGGTCGCACCCACGTTGGAGTTGCAGTTCTACGCGCACGACGGCATCGAGGAGCGCGTGCTGCAAGGACTGCGAAAACTCGAGCACTGGCAGACGCTGACTATTGCCGAGCTGGTCGAGTCCCTCGGTCGCAAGCGCCTGGTGATCTGAAACGCAGGATCAATGGCGCGGCTTGGCAGAAAGGATTTTTGCTTTCGCCTTGGCAGAGCCGCGCCCAGCCCTCACCCCTGCCCCATCATCATTGATGATCGTGCCCACGCCCGTGTCATCAGCCAAGACCGCACCAGTGACATTGCCCACCTTCACCAGGAAGGTCTCGTCCGGCTCCGCATCCGTGTCGGCTAACACCTGCACCTGGTAAATCTGCCGAGTCCGTCCGGCGTCGATGGTCATTTCCGGCGTCCAGAAGCCCACGTAGTCCGCACCCCATGTCGCCGATCCATTTTCTTCCGTGTAAGCGTGGAAGGTCACCGGCGTGGGCATCGGCTGCGACAGCCGGACTTCGAAGACCAGGGTGGTCTCGCCGTCATTGCCCTCGACAATGGATGCATCGCCAACCGACAGCGTCGCTACATCGTCGTTGATGATGCGTGCGAGGCCCTGCGCATCGCTAACTGTCGCGCCAATCACGTTGGACAAATTCACCACGAAGGTTTCGTTGTCTTCCACCAGGTCGTCCTGGAAGGTCGCCACGCTGAACGTGGCGGACAGGCTGCCCGCAGGAATCAACAAGTTATTGGCCTGCTTGGCTTCAAAATCGACACCCGGAATGGCGGTGCCATAACTGGTGCCGACGTCGAATGTCACGGGCGACGCGCTGGGCTCCGACAGGCGAACGGTAAACTGCGCCACCCCACCCTCGCCTACTGTCAGGTCGTCAATCGCGATACCGTTCGGCACATCGTCATTCACCACGGTCGCGACGGCGGTGTCGTCGGTAATTGCCATGCCGGTCGGGCTCTCGAGCTTGATGGAGAACGTCTCGTTCGGCTCGAAGCGCGTGTCCGGCATCAGCGCGACCGTCACATCAACCCAGGGCTGCCCCGCCGGGATGATGATGCCGCCCTGATAGCTGGACACGAAATCACTGCCGCCCTTCGCCGTTCCATCCTTCGTAAAGGCCGAGAAACTTACGCCATAAGGCATGCGCGCGGTAAGCGATGCGCGGAACTTCGCATACGATTTGCCCTGGCTGCCTTCTTCCACGACAACGTCGGCGATGGACAAGGTGGGCACCGGGTCGTCATTGACGATGGTCAGCGAGATATCGCTGGTACCGTCGATGACTCCGCCCTGGAAGTTGTTCAACGCGATGCCGACGTATTCGGTCTCTTCAAACACCGTGTCACCGTGCACGATCATGGGAACCTGCAAACTGGTCTGGCCCGCAGGTATCCGCAAGCCCCCGAGATGCAGGGGCTCGTAGTCGACGCCCGCTTCCGCCCGGTCGCCACCGGTACCGAGGTCGAAGGTCACATCGTTCGGCATCACCTGCGAAATCTGTACCGCCAGCATCACGATCTTGTCGCCGGCATCACCCTCGAACACCGTGGGAATATTCAGGCCAATCGTTGGCTGCGCCGAATCGTCATCGTAAATCTCTATGGATGGCGTCGGATTCACTACGGTGATGCCCTGCAGGTCGCTCAGCACCAGATGCAGGTCTTCATTGCCTTCCAGCAGTTGGTCGCCCAGCACGGTAATGAAGATGGGCGGCGTCAACAACTCGTCTTCCGGAATGAATACGTCGCCCTGGAAGGAGGCCACGTAGTCGATGCCGGCCTTCGCGCTGCCATCGCTGGTGGCCACGTCGAAACGCGCGCCGCCAGGCGGCGCCGGCTTGCTCAGCCTGCCCCTGATTTCCACCGTCCGCGGCCCGACATCGCATTCCTTGATCGACTCGAACTCATCGAAGGACAACACGGGTGGTGAATCAGGATCCACGGGTGTGCCGACCACGAGTGGAGACGATAGTGCCGATGCCGGCCCCATGCCTGCGGCATTGGTTGCGCGTGCATAGAACACGTAGCTTTCGTTTTCGTCCAGCAGGTGTATCTGGTGGACGGAGGTAGCGGAACCCTCATCGCTGTCCCTTGATCCGCCCGGAATGGCAAACACGGTATAGCCCGTGATGGGATTGCCACCGGCATCGACGGGTGGGCCGACGGTAACGTCCACGGTGCGCAAAGCGCCCGCCATCGGTGACACTTCCTGTACTTGGGTGACAACAGGGGCGCCAGGCAGTCCGCCGGCGCCACCAAATAGCGTCAACTTGCCCGACAACAGCACCATGGGATGCGTTTGGCTTGCGACCGCGACATCGTTGATGCCGTCGTGGTTGAAGTCACCCACGGCGAGGTCCGTGCCGATGAACTGGAGATCCGGATCGGGGACGAACAACTTGAATTCGCGCGAATAGCCAACGCCATACACATCGGGCAGGTAGTAGAAAAGCGTCGGCCCATAGGAGGACTCGCCGAGCTGCAGGAAGTCGGTGCGGCCGTCACCATTCAAGTCCGCCAGGGCCGTATCGGACGAATAAGTGGCCGCGTGGAAAAGGGACGGGCGGGTTGCGAGTGACCCGTTGGCAAGTTGCGGATAAATCATCAGGCGCGGCAGGCCGGCAATATTTGTTACCAAGGCATCCGGCAGCCCGTCACCGGTCATGTCGGCAATCGCTGGGCCCGAGTAGTAGTCGTTGTTCCTCTGCCCCATTCGAATCGGCGAGAGCCAGCCACCCTGTGCGTCGTTCCTGCGGTAAACCGGGCGCATGTCCAAGGACAGCCACGGCGTCGAAAAAAAGTCTGGCCGACCATCGTTGTTCAGGTCGCCCATGGCACTGGACCTTGGGAACTCCGTGCTTGTCTCGGAGTGGTGCCTGTCGAAATTTCCGGCCCCGTCGCCGAAATAGGTGACGACCTGGCCCGGATAATCAGTCGGGATATTCCAGTTTCTCAGCGCTAACTGCATCACCACATCGAGGTGACCATCGCCGTCCATGTCTGCGGTGTGCGCGGGTGCGGCGGGGTGCTCGGTACTCCAGTGATCCACGCGCCACGCGAATCCGCCACCCGGCTGCGATACCAGGTAAAACAGCCCCGGGTATTGGGATTGCGAGACGGCGATGTCGTCGATGCCGTCTTCGTTGAAGTCAGCTGCAACCATCCCGATAACCGAGGGCGAATACAGCGCGACCGGGAACGGGATTAAGACAGGAGCGCCGAGCGTTCCGTTCGGCTGTTGGATGTATAGGTGCACTTTCGGCTCGGTGCCGTAGCCGGGGGCTGTCGCAGCCAGTGCCGAAAGGTCGTCCCGCCCGTCGCCGTTGAAATCGCCGGTGGCAACCGCCCAAGCGAACTCCGAGCCGGACCAGGTCTGCTCGAAGGAAAACTTCGGGGGCACGCTTGCCAGGGTTGCGGCGCGAAATGCGTCCGTAGCGCCAGCGTCAATGCGTGGTGGCGAAGCATCGCCCTGCGAAGCACTTAGCCAGTCATCGGCGATTCGATGGATGTCGTCGGCGTACCAGAGCGATGCAAACGCCACGGACGCGGCAAGCGCGATGGTAAGGAATCGTGACTGCTGCGCGCGGCGACTGGCCAATGCAAACCCTTGTCGTGGCGAGTGGTCGCGGGACCGGTCGCCGTTCTCAGGAGTTTACGGGATTGGGGGATCGAAACGGTCAGGGGCCAATGGGTGGTGGACAGCTGTCGTCTACCGAATAAATGCGACTCCTAGGCTGAGCGCGGAAAGTGCGAACGCGACGAGTGCGAAGCCCCGCGCCTGGCGGGCAAGGGCAAGCGCCGGGTCGACCGGCGCTGACACGGTCGTTCCCGGGGCATTCCCACCCGTCGCTGGCAGGCCCGGGTCGGAGCCCTTGACCAACAGCTCCACCATGTCGGCAAGGGCCACAGGCGGAAACTGATAGGGATCAAACGTCGTCAACCCGTGCTCGCGCATTACGCTGCGAACAGCCGATGCGTTCGGAACGAATTTCATGGACCAGCCGGTGAAGGACGGCCGCTCGACAGTCGTGCGGCTGAGCACCTTCAAGTCGCGATGGCGCGGGTCGTCGTGCAGGCGGGCATAGAGCGCGTCGACGGCCTCGGTTGGCCCTTCGAGGCACTGGAAGAAACAACCGTCGGCGAAGTACAGGGCGCCCACCAGTCCGTTGGCGGGATTGTTGCGGCGCGACTGCATGAGGATGCGTGCAACGTCGGCATTGACAGTTGCGTTGTCGGTGCCGGCCGAGAAATTGGCGCGGCTGGCGTAGACGAGGCGCAGGCAGTTGAGCTGCATGGTCGGGAGTTCCTGGGAGTCGGTGCGGCGCAGCCGGTCCCCCCGGTGCGCTCGAGTGGGGAGAGTAGGTGGGGGGGCGTGTAGGTTTTGTCGATTCGAGAAGCGGGGAGGATGCGGTTCGTTTTAGGAGCGGATTAGAGGAGTTAGAGCTCCAGTCGATCCCGGCAGCTGTCCACAAAAAAACCCGCTTGCGCGGGTTCTTTTCGGAGATGGGTCGCTCCGGCGAATTGGTCGGGACGACAGGATTTGAACCTGTGACCCTCTGCCCCCCAGGCAGATGCGCTACCAGGCTGCGCTACGCCCCGACATGGGTTGATTATACGGCCAAAAGGCATCGCGGCTAAAGCCGCTCCTACATTCAGCGGCGCAGCAGAATCAGGACTTCTTCCAGTTCCTGGCGGACCTGGCGGATTATCTGGGCCGACATGGTGGTTTCCTGGCGGCCGGTTTCGCCTTCCAGGCGCTGGCGGGCGCCGCTGATGGTGTAGCCCTCTTCGTACAGCAGGCCGCGGATCTGGCGGATCATCAGCACGTCGTGGCGCTGGTAGTAGCGGCGGTTGCCGCGGCGCTTCACGGGGCTGAGGCTTTCGAATTCGGTTTCCCAATAGCGCAGCACGTGCGGCTTTACGTCGCACAGCTCGCTTACTTCGCCAATGGTGAAGTAGCGCTTGGCCGGAATCGGCGGTAGCTCGCGGTTACTTCCCGGATCCAGCATAGGCCTCCACGCGTTCTTTCAGCTTCTGGCCTGGGCGGAAGGTAACGACGGTACGGGCGGAGATCGGAATCTCCTCACCGGTTTTCGGGTTGCGGCCGGGGCGCTGGTTTTTTTCACGCAGGTCGAAGTTGCCGAAGCCGGACAGCTTGATGCTTTGCCCGCGCTCGAGCGACTCGCGCAGCGCGTCGAAAAACGCGTCCACGAATTCTTTTGCCTCGCGCTTGTTCAAGCCCACTTCTTCGAACAATCGCTCGGCCATCTCGGCCTTGGTCAATGCCATTTCATCCCCGTGACGGTTCTGCTTACCCGTCTTATTTTCTTAATGTCGCGCCACAATCTTTGGCCAGTCCGGCGAGTGCTTCCTGTACGGCCTGGTCGGCGTCCACGTCGGTCAGAGTGCGGGAAACTTCCTGCAAGATCAAGCCCATAGCGAGGCTTTTGGTCCCAAATTCTAGGCCGGGACCGCGGTATTGATCGAAAAGTACTACGTCGCGTAGTCGCTGTTGCAGGGTGTTGAAAAGACTTTTGCGAAGCGCGTCCCACGGCGTGGCTTCCGGCACCACCAACGCCAGGTCGCGGCGCAGGGATGGGAAGCGGGAAATTTCGCCGGCGCGCGCCACGTTGCGCTGTGTCAGCGCGTCCACGTCCAGCTCGAAACCAACCACTTCGCCTTGCAGGTCCACCGCCTTCACCAGGCGCGGATGCAAGTGGCCGACCCAGCCGATTCGTGCGCCATCAACCCAGACCGTTGCGCTGCGACCGGGATGTCCGAATGAATCGGAGGCAACGCGGAATTCCGCGGTCTTGTTGGACAACGCGAGCAAGCCTTCAACCTCGGCCTTCATGTCGAAGAAGTCCACGTCGGCCGATTTGGCGCTCCACTGCTCCGACGACGCCGGGCCGCAGGCGATGGCGGCGATGCGCTGGGTTTCGCGCGGTGCGTCTTCGGAAAGATGGAAGACGCGTCCAAGTTCGAACAGGCGGACACGATCGAGTTGGCGTGCGCGATTGCGATGCGCGGCGCTGGCGAGGCCAGGCAACAAGGACGTACGCATGACGCCGAGTTCGGAACTGAGTGGATTGGCCAGCGCCACGGCGCCCTCTTCCACCGCCCAGATCTTGAGCAGCGATGCATCCACGAAGGCATAGTTGATGGCCTCGGAGAAATCGTGCGCGGCCAGTTGGCGGCGAAGCACCGATTCCGGCACGCGCGTTTCCGACGGCGCCACCAGGCTGATCACGCCGGCCGGCGTGCGCACCGGAATGGCCTCGTAGCCATGGATGCGCGCGATCTCTTCGATCAGGTCTTCTTCGATGGCGATGTCGAAGCGGCGCGTCGGCGGCGTCACCTGCCAGCCTTCGCTGTCGCTGGCGACCTGCATGCCCAACGCGCGCAGGATGCGCTCGACATCGGTGTCGGGGACACTTATCCCAAGCACGCGGGCCAGGCGCGCGCGGCGCAGGCGTACCGGCTTTGGGGTCGGCAGATGTTCGGGCAGCGCGGCTTCGGTGATCGGGCCGGCGGTGCCGCCCATGATCTGCTGCACCAGCGCCGTGGCACGCTCCAATGCATAGCGCGGCAATTCCGGATCCACGCCGCGCTCGAAACGGTGCGAGGCATCGGTGTGCAGGCCCAACTTGCGCGAGCGCCCGATAATCGCCGACGGCGCGAAGTGTGCGCTTTCCAGGAACACGCGCGTGGTGGTGTCGGTGACGCGGGTATCGAAGCCGCCCATCACGCCGGCCAGCGCGACCGGGCGGTCGGCGTCGGTGATGACCAGGAATTCATCGGTCAGCGTGCAGTCGCGCTCGTCGAGGGTCTTCACGATTTCGCCGGCGCGGGCGCGGCGCACGCCGATCGGGCCTTTCAACTTGTCGGCGTCGAAGGCGTGCATCGGCTGGCCGAGTTCCAGCATCACGAAATTGCTCACGTCCACCAGCGGGCTGATCGGCCGCAGCCCGGCGCGCTTGAGCTTTTCGGTCAGCCACAAGGGCGAGCGCGCCGCCGGATCCAGGCCCTCGACCACGCGGCCGCAATAGCGCGGGCAATCGGCGCCGGCCTGCAGCACGACATCGAACGTTGCCGACGACCCAACCGATGCCTCGGGAATCTGCAGGGCATTCACCTGCGCGCCCATCGCCGCAGCCACGTCGAAGGCGACGCCGCGGATCGAGAAGCAGTCGGCGCGGTTCGGCGTCAGCTTCAGTTCGAAACTCGAATCCGGCAAGCCGAGATACTTGGCCAGCGGCGCGCCAACGGGCGCATCGAACGGCAGCTCGAGCAGGCCCGAGGCATCGGGATCCACGCCCAATTCCTTCGCCGAGCACAGCATGCCGAAGGACTCGACGCCGCGCAGTTTCGCGGCCCGGATGGTGATGCCGCCGGGAATGACCGAGCCGACGGTGGCGAGTGGCGCCTTAAGGCCGGGCCGCGCATTGGGCGCGCCGCAAACGATCTGCACCTCTTCACCGCTGCCGGTGGACACCTGGCAAACCTGCAGGCGATCGGCTTCCGGGTGCCGCGCGCAGGAAAGAATCTCGGCCACGACCACGCCTTCAAGGGCAGCGCCGATCGGCTGCACGTCCTCGACTTCAAGGCCGATGGCAGTCAGGCGCGCGCCGAGTTCCTCGCTCGAGGCATTGACCGTTACGTGTTCGCGCAGCCAGCTTTCAGGAAATTTCATCTGGGTCTAATCCGGTGGGCTCAGGCGAACTGCTTCAGGAAGCGCGCGTCGTTTTCGAAGAAGCTGCGCAGGTCGTTCACGCCATAGCGCAACATCGCCAGTCGCTCGACGCCCATGCCGAAGGCGAAGCCGGTGTAGCGCTCCGGGTCGATGCCGCAGTTGCGCAACACGTTCGGGTGGACCATGCCGCAACCCAATACTTCCAGCCAGCGCGTGCTGCCATCGGGCTGCTGCCAGGCGATGTCCACTTCGGCGGAAGGCTCGGTGAAAGGGAAATAGCTGGGCCGGAAACGCATCTCGAAATCGCGCTCGAAGAAGGCCCGCACGAATTCGGCCAGCGTGCCCTTCAAGTCGGCGAAGCTTGAAGTCTCATCGACCAGCAGGCCTTCGACCTGGTGGAACATCGGCGTGTGCGTCTGGTCGGAGTCCGAGCGATAGACCTTGCCGGCGGCGATCATGCGCAGCGGCGGCCCGCTCTTGTCAGCCACGGCATCGGTCATGAAGCGCACCTGCACGCCCGAGGTATGGGTGCGCAACAGGCGGGCAGCGCCGTTTTCATCAGGCGGGAAATAGAAAGTGTCGTGCATCGCCCGCGCCGGATGGTGCGGCGGAAAATTCAGCGCCTCGAAATTGTGGAAATCGTCCTCGATCTCCGGGCCGTCGGCGAGCTGGTAGCCAAGCCGCGCGAAAATCTCGGTGATGCGCTCCAGCGTGCGCGACACCG
>JANNWV010000003.1:0-2439 GCA_031408815.1 Gammaproteobacteria bacterium | reverse complement strand
CGCGATCGATCCCTTTTTGGAAATCTCCATTGGAACGCTTGAGTTTTTAGCCGAGTGGCCGGGAACACACTTCATCACGGGCAAGCCGCCGCTTCCCGCGATTGCAGGATACTTTTTGGTTCTGATCGTGATCGGGTTCGGTTTTCGAAAACGATGGGTATGGGGCTGCATCCTTGTGACCGTATGTGCATTGATGCCGTGCCTTTCAAAACTTCGAAACGAAGTTCATCTCCTTCACGTGGGGCAGGGGGACGCTCTTCTGATGCTCGGAGAAGAAGGCAAAGTCGTTCTCGTCGACGCGGGAAGTGCAATGGAAGGCGGCTTTGATGCCGGCCGTATCGATGATGAACCGGCCCTGGGCGGGCCCCCCGACGGCAGGTCGCTTATCCGGCGCAGATATCGAACTGGTGGAAAATCAGCACGGACGCATCGCCTGTCCGTTCGTATTCGTCATACGTGGCAAGCATTGCTTCGGTCCCCGCAGCGATCTTTTCCGGGCTGGCGAGCCCGCCGCGCAGGTTTTCCAGCGGCAACACCGGATCGCGACCGGGCACGCCACGGTGGGCGTCAGGTGTCTCGTGGCCGATGCTGCTCAGCGCGGCGCGCACATTGTGGTGAAAAACTTCGCGAAATCCCTTGTCGGTCGCTAGCTTCTTGAGTAGCACGGTCGCTACTTCCCTGGAAATGATGGTGGTCATCCGGCTTCCCCTGCTACCCCTGATTGGAGCGCACTCAGGCTAGCGGCTGTATCGCACCAGCGCAAGATTTTCTCCGGCACAATCGTGGCCATGAAATTGAAGCGACCCTTCGTCCTGCTGATCGAGCGCAACGCCCCGCGACCCCTGTCGCTGCAGCAACTATTGTCAAACGATGGCACAGCCGACGGCTGGCGCGCGCTCGCTCCCCATCTGGGCTGCGAAGTGCCCCTGCGACTGGCCGACCTGGCGGTGTTCGACGCATTGGGCGGAGACGAAGTCGTCTCGCGCGAGGACCTGTCGAAGCGATTCGGCGGCGACCGCATCGACTACCTCGTCCACAACGGCTTGTTGATAGGCGACCACGCAGGCCACGAACACTGGCTATTGCGCGACCGGCTGCTGAAGGACACGGGCTGGTGGGCCCCTGCCGCCGTTGCGCACAGCTTCGGCAGGTGGCAAGGCATCGACGTGGATGCCGACCAGAAGCGCACCGGCAAGCGCACGATTGGCAGCCTGATGCAGCAGCATGGCCCGCCACCCCCCGAGGCCCTGGACTTGCGTGCCCGGGAAGATTGGCTTGCCTTGCCCGCCGCCCGCAAGACCCAGCTCGACAGCTTGCTTGCGCAACGCACGACCTGTCGCAATTTTGACCCCGGCCATCATCTCCCTGTTGCTGACATCGCCAGCCTGATGCATCGGGTGTTCGGCGCACAAGCGACGCAGGAATTGGCGCCCGGTGCGATCGCACTCAAGAAAAACAGCCCGTCCGGCGGCGGCTTGCATCCCATCGAAGCCTACTTGCTGGTGCAGCGCGCGCAGGGCGTTGCGCCCGGTCTTTACCACTACCACAGCACCGCCCATGCGCTTCAGGTCTTGCGCCTGTTGGACGCCGACGAAATTGCGCCCATGGCCAAGGAGCTCGTCGCCGGCCAGCCCTGGTTCGCCGATGCGCCCGTACTGGTCCTCATGGCGGCACGCTTCAGGCGGAATTTCTGGAAGTATCGCAACCACGCGAAGGCTTGGCGGGTCATCCAGCTGGACGCAGGCCATCTATCGCAAAACCTCTACCTGACGGCGACTGAGCTCGGTTATGGCGCCTTCGTCACCGGCGCCATCAACGACGAATGCGCCGAGCGTTTGTTCGAGCTCGATGGGATCTCGATGGGGGCGATTGCCGTGTGTGGCTTTGGCCGCAGGATCGCGACGCGGTCGGCGGTAGAGTTTGACCCCCTGGGCAAAGCGGTAGGCTAGCCGCGAACGAGGCTATTCAACCTCTTGTTCCAGCTTGCGCGGCAGGCCGTCGTTGTCGTCCAGCGTTACCCAGTCCACATGCGTGTCCCAGAAGACATGCGCTTGCGGCGGGCGATCGACCGGGCCGAGGAAATTGGCCAGCGTCAGGTGCAGTTCGCCGGGCCAGCGCGGCGAGCGAAAGAACAGGGTAGAGCCGCAGCGCGAACAGAAGCCGCGCTCAGCCAGGTCCGACGAGTGATACCAGATGAGGCGATGATCGGGGTCGTCGACCGTGCAGTGGTCGGCATCCAGTCCGACCCAAGTGACAAAGGCCGCGCCACTGCTTCGCTGGCACATCGTGCAATGGCAATGCGCCACCCATTTGCTGGGCAGCTGCGCACTGAACTGGATGTCGCCACACAGGCAGCGGCCGTTCGCGGGGTTCATGGCAAAGCTCCTCGCCGATCCTTGGGCAAATTATGCGCCCCGAAATACCTGGGGCAAGCGCAAG
>JANNWV010000002.1:0-24621 GCA_031408815.1 Gammaproteobacteria bacterium | reverse complement strand
TGCGCCACCCATTTGCTGGGCAGCTGCGCACTGAACTGGATGTCGCCACACAGGCAGCGGCCGTTCGCGGGGTTCATGGCAAAGCTCCTCGCCGATCCTTGGGCAAATTATGCGCCCCGAAATACCTGGGGCAAGCGCAAGGCGTCATGCCGCAGGCCGCAGCTCGTCGCGGTCGAGTTGGCGATAGCCAATCGCTTCCGACAGATGTGCCGTGCCAATGTTGTTGGCACCGTCCAGGTCGGCGATGGTGCGTGCCACGCGCAGGATGCGCTGCGTGGCGCGCGCGGAGAGCTGCAGTGCCGCCATCGCCCGTTCCAGCATGGCCTGGTCGCGATCGTGCAGGCGGCAGAAGCGTTCGGTTTCGTCCTGGCGCATGTGGGAGTTGGTCTTGCCGCAGCGCGCCTGCTGGCGTTCGCGCGCTGACAGCACCCGCGCGCGAACTGCCAGCGTGGATTCGCCGCGCGGTGCATCGCCGCGCATTTCATGCGGAGCCAGGCGTGGCACGTTCACCTGCAGGTCGATCCGATCGAGCAAGGGACCGGACAGGCGCGAGCGGTAGCGCAACACCAGTTCCTGGGTACATCGGCAGCGACCCGACGGGTCGCCGGCCCAGCCGCACGGACAGGGATTCATCGCCGCCACCAATTGGAATCGCGCCGGGAATTCGCAGGTGCCTGCCACGCGCGAAATCGTGACCACGCCCGATTCCAAGGGTTGCCGCAGCACTTCCAGCGAATGCCGGCCCCATTCGGCCAGCTCGTCCAAAAACAGCACGCCATGGTGCGCGAGAGAAATCTCGCCCGGTCGCGGCCCACCGCCACCACCCACCAGCGCGATGGCGCTGGCGGTGTGGTGCGGCGACCGGAACGGACGCACCCGCCAGCGCGACAGGTCGAAGCCCTGGCCGCTGACCGAAGCGAGCACGGCGCATTCCAGCGCTTCGGCCTCGTCGGTTTCCGGCAACAGTCCGGGCAGGCGCGAGGCCAGAAGTGTCTTTCCGCAGCCGGGCGGGCCGATGAAGATGAGGTGGTGCGCACCTGCGGCGGCAACTTCCAGCGCGCGCCGCGCCTGTGCCTGGCCGCGCACGTCGGCCAGGTCCGCGTACAGCGGTGGCAGGAAACTGTCGACGTTGCGCAGCGCGCGTGGCAGGACTTTTTCGCCATTGAGATGCGCGACCACTTCCAGCAGCGTGCGCGCGACCAACACCTCGCAGTCGTTGGCGAGCGCGGCTTCCTCGCCATTCGCCAAGGGCACGATCAGCGCGCGGCCCGACTGCGTAGCGGCGAGTGCGGCCGGCAATACCGCATCGATGCTGCGCAACTCGCCGGTCAGCGACAGTTCGCCCAGCAATTCCACTTGCGCCAACGACTGCACGTCGATCACGCCATTCGCAGCCAGGATGCCGATGGCGATCGGTAGATCGAAGCGCCCACCGTGCTTGGGCAAATCCGCCGGCGCGAGGTTGACGGTGATGCGGCGGTTGGGAAATTCGAACTGCGCGCAATGGATGGCGGCGCGCACGCGATCGCGACTCTCGCGCACCGCGGCCTCGGGCAGGCCGACGATATTCAAGGCCGGCAGGCCAGGTGCGAGATAGACCTCGACCCGCACCGCAGGCGCAAGCACGCCCGTGCGGGCGCGACTGTGCGCCAGCGCCAGTGTCATCGGATTGAAACCTAGTTGCGGCTGTCGCCGGGCGTGGCTTGTCGTGCTTCCAGGATCTGCACGGCGCGTTCGAGCGCGTCGATTTTTTCGCGCGTTCGCAGCAACACCGCGCGTTGCACTTCGAATTCTTCGCGCGTGACCAGGTCGAGTTTCGCCAGGCCGGCCTGCAGCGTCGCCTTCATGTTTTGTTCGATGTCGGCGCGTGCGTCCTTCAGGCCGGGCGGCACGAGTTCGCTCAGGCGACGGGCGAGGTCATCAATGGATTTCAAGTCGATCATGCGGATTCTCCGTGGGTTGCCGGCAGTGTCGCCGCGGCGCGCCAAGCGGCGCAATCAGGCGTGATCGACAGCGGGCGTAGGGGGATTCCGACGGGGTCGGACACGAGGCCCGGCGGTGCGCAGGGGCCATTATCGAAACATTTTTTTAATGAGCAATCAATCCCGCAAACCTGTACAGAGTCGGAGGCGTCCACTTTGGAGCCGCCGCCATGCCCGCCGTCCTCGCGCCACGACCTGCCTTGTACCGACTCCTGCCACTCGCCTTGCTGGCGCTTCCCCTTCCGGCGCTCGCCACGGCTGCCGCCCCGGCCCCGACCCTCGACAGCGGCGACACCGCCTGGATGCTCACCTCCAGTCTGCTGGTCCTGCTGATGACCTTGCCAGGCCTGGCCCTGTTCTACGGCGGCCTGGTCCGGTCGAAGAACGTGCTCTCGGTACTGATGCAGTGTTTCGCCATCGTCTCGCTGGTCACGGTTTTGTGGGTGGCCTACGGCTACAGCGTCGCCTTCAGCACCCAGGGCATGGTGGAAGGACAGATCAACCTCAATTCGTTCTTCGGCGGGCTCGACCGGGCCTTCCTTTCGGGCCTGACCCGCGACGGCTTGTTCCTGACCGTGCCCGAATCGGTGTTCGTGATGTTCCAGCTGACCTTCGCCGCGATCACCCCGGCGCTGATCGTCGGCGCCTTCGCCGAGCGGATGCGGTTCGGGCCGATGATCGCCTTCACGGTCCTTTGGCTGACCTTCGCCTACCTGCCGATCGCGCACATGACATGGGCCGGCGTCGGCGGCTTGTTCTGGGACTGGGGCGTGCTCGACTTCGCGGGTGGCACCGTGGTCCACATCAACGCCGGCATCGCCGGCCTGGTCGCGGCCTTGATGGTCGGCCGCCGCAAGGGCTGGCCCACCACCATGATGCCGCCGCACAACCTCACCCTCACCCTGATCGGCGCGAGCCTGCTGTGGGTGGGCTGGTTCGGCTTCAACGCCGGCTCGGCCGTCGCCGCCAACGGCAGCGCGGGCATGGCCATGCTGGTGACACAAGTCGCCACCGCCACCGCCGCCCTGGCCTGGATGTTGGTGGAGTGGAAGCTGCACGGCAAACCCTCGCTGCTCGGCGTGGTGTCCGGCGCCATCGCCGGACTGGTTGCGATTACCCCCGCGTCAGGCAGCTGCGGTCCGCTGGGCGCGCTCGCCATCGGCGCCGCGGCCGGCGTGCTCTGCTTCCTGGCCTCGTCGCGGCTCAAGCGCAAACTCGGTTATGACGATGCGCTCGACGTGTTCGGCGTGCACGGCGTCGGCGGCATCGTTGGCGCCTTGCTGACCGGCGTATTCGCCGCTGAGCAGTTCGGCGGCGTCGGCCTGGCCGAGGGCGTCACCATCGGCGCGCAGGTGGGCAAGCAGGCGTTGGCCGTGCTGGTAACCGTCGCCTGGACAGGCGTCGTCACTGCGGCCTCCCTGTTCCTGATCAGCCGCTTCACCTCGCTGCGCGTGGATGCCGAAGGCGAAACCGATGGCCTCGACCTCGCCCTGCACGATGAGCGCGGTTACACCCTGTAATCTATCAGCGCACCGACAAGGAAGATTCCAATGAAAATGGTCATGGCCATCATCAAACCGTTCAAGCTCGACGATGTCCGCGAGGCCTTGTCGGAAGTCGGCGTCACCGGCGTCACCGTCACCGAGGTGAAGGGTTTCGGCCGGCAGAAGGGCCACACCGAGCTGTATCGTGGCGCCGAATACGTGGTCGACTTCCTGCCCAAGATCAAGCTCGAAGTCGCGGTAACGACCGACCAGGTGGATCGCGTGGTCGAAGCGATACAGACCGCGGCCAACAGCGGCAAGATCGGCGACGGCAAGATCTTCGTCTACGAGCTGGAGCGGGTGATGCGCATCCGCACCGGCGAACTGGATGGCGACGCGCTTTAACAGGGCGTCGCTCTCCGGAAACGCGGCGCGCTTCAGCCTTTAAGCGCGCGCTCGATCAGCGGCGGCATCGCCAACGCCCCCTGGTGCACGTCGGCGGTGTAGTAGTTCGTCTCGAACGACTTCGCCGCCGCGTCCGCCTTGCGGAAGGACGCCAGGTCGCGCGATTGCTTCGACGCGATCAGGCAACTCCACCAGCCGGTCGGATAACACGGCTGCGGAAACGGCAACACGCGGAAATCCTTGAAGCCGGCTTCGCGCATCGCATTGCGCATTTCCAGGATCAAATGCATCAGTGCCAGCGGTGATTCGCTCTGCTGCACCAGCAGGCCGTCAGGACGCAGCGCTTTCAGGCAGTTCTCGTAAAAAGCCTGGTTGAACAAACCCTCGGCCGGGCCGACCGGATCGGTCGAGTCCACGATGATCACGTCGATCGAACCGGCCGGGGCCTTCTGCATGTAAGCGATGCCATCATCGAACATGACTGTGGCGCGCGGATCGTTGTTGCTTTCGCAAAGCTCGGGAAAGTACTTCTCGGCCATGCGCGTCACCTGTTCGTCGATGTCGCATTGCACGGCCGTCACCACGCCCGGGTGGCGCAATACTTCGCGCAGCGTGCCGCAATCGCCACCGCCGATGATCACCACGTTCTTCGGGTTAGGATGCGTGAAAAGCGGCGCATGCGCCATCATCTCGTGATAGAAGAAATTGTCGCGCGTGGTCACCATCATGGCGCCGTCGATCAGCATGACGTTGCCCCAGTCGGTGCTCTCGTACATCTCGATCTTCTGGAACGGCGACTGCACTTCCTCCAGCTTGCGCTTGATGCGCAGGCCGAACGCCGACCCGGTGTGGGTGAAGTTCTCGTGGAGCCAAGTCTGTGAACTGTTATCCATTTGCGGCTCCAACAAGCGGCTAGCAAGGCCACCATTCTACCCGCTCCGCCTCACCACCTCGGCACCCCCCGTTCACCCCATAGCGATACAATCGCCTTTCGTTCCTAGTTCAGGATTCAAAGCCCATGCCCGCCTGGTCCCTCGACCGCGCCCGCCACACCTATTCCATCCCCTACTGGTCGGATGGTTATTTCGACGTGGACGACCAGGGCCGCATGTGCGCGCTGCCCCGCGGCGACGGCGGCCCGATGCTGGCGCTGCCTGAAATCCTCGAACAAGCCACAGCCACCGGCCTGAAGCTGCCCTTGCTGCTGCGCTTCTCCGACATCCTGGGCGATCGCCTGCGCAAGTTGCAGGCGGCGTTCAAGAAGGCGATGGACGAACTGAATTACAGCGGCGGCTACACGGCCGTCTATCCGATCAAGGTCAACCAGCATTTCAACGTGGCCGGCGAACTCGCCGCGCAAGGCGACCAGGGCTTCGGCCTGGAAGCGGGTTCGAAACCCGAGTTGATGGCCGTGCTTGGCCTGGCCCGTCCAGGCAGCATCATCATCTGCAACGGTTACAAGGACCGCGAATTCATCCGCCTGGCGCTGATCGGTCGCAAGCTGGGCCTGCAGACCTTCCTGGTGGTGGAAAAGCCGTCCGAGCTCGCCATCATCATCGAAGAGGCGCAGGCCCTGGGCGTGAAGCCGGGCCTGGGCGTGCGCATGCGCCTGGCCTCGCTGGGCGCGGGCAAGTGGCAGAACAGCGGCGGCGACAAGGCCAAGTTCGGCCTTTCGCCGCGGCAAGTGCTCGACCTGGTGGAAAAACTCAAAGCCGCCGACATGCTCGACGCCTTGCAGCTGCTGCATTTCCACATGGGCTCGCAAATTTCAAACGTGCGCGACATCGCCAATGGCATGCGCGAAGCGGTGCGTTATTTCGTCGAGCTCTCGCGCATGGGTTGCGGTATCCGCTACATGGATTCTGGCGGTGGCCTGGGCGTGGACTACGAAGGCACGCGTTCGCGCGGCTATTGCTCGATCAACTATGGCCTGGACCAGTTCGCGCACACGCTGGTGCAGCCCCTGGCCGAGGCCTGCATCGAATTTTCCTTGCCGCCGCCGATGATGATCACCGAAGCCGGCCGCGCGATGACCGCGCACCACGCCGTGATGGTGGTGAACGTGTCGGAAGTCGAGCGCGCGCCGGAAGGCTCGGTGCCGGCAGTGCAGCCGGCAGAACCGGCCGTGCTGCGCCACTTGCGCGAAACGCACGCCGCGCTCGGTACCCGGCCGGTGCTGGAACTGTATCTTGAAGCGCAGCAGGCGCTGTCGGAGGGCCAGGCGCTCTATTCCCTCGGCCAGTTGACGCTGGTGCAACGCGCGCAGCTCGACGATTTGTTCTATGCCATCGCCCACCACGTGCGCAAGCGACTGACCGGCGATGAAAAGAGCCATCGCGACGTGCTCGACGAACTCGACGAGCGCCTGGTGGACAAGTACTTCGTCAATTTTTCGGTGTTCGAATCCATCCCCGATGTCTGGGCCATCGACCAGGTGTTCCCGATCGTTCCGATCGGCCGACTGGACGAACAACCTGATCGCCGCGGCGTGATCGCCGACCTGACCTGCGATTCGGACGGACGCATTGATACGTATGTCGAATCGGAAACACTCGACAGCTCATTGCCGCTGCACAGTCCGAAAGTCGGCGAGAGCTACCGCCTCGGCATCTTCCTTGTCGGCGCCTACCAGGAAACCCTCGGCGACATCCACAACCTGTTCGGCGACACCGACACGGCCAATGTGCGCATGACCGACGACGGCGGCTACACGCTGGTCCGTCAACGCCGCGGCGACACGACCGACGTAATGCTGGACTACGTGGGCTACGCACTGGACGACCTGCGCGACGCCTATCGCGCCAAGGTGAAGGCGGCAGGCCTGGGCGATGCGGAGTCCGGGCAGATGCTCGATGCACTGGAAGCCGGGTTGACCGGTTACACCTACCTGCACGAAACCGTGCACGAATAAGGGGCGCGGGATGCGAACGGGATTCATCGGGCTGGGCGCGATGGGCCAGCCGCTGGCGGGGCACTTGCAGTCGCGCGGTTTGCTCAGCGTGGTGGGCAATCGCAGCACGGGCAAGGCCGAACGGATCGCCACCGACTTGCTGGTGCGCGCCGCCACCAGCGCGGATGATTTTTCCGACTGCGACGTGGTCGTGCTTTGCGTTTCCGCCGATGCCGATGTCCTCGCCAACGTGCAGGCCCTGGCCACGGTGCTGGCGCCTGGCAGCGTGGTGGTCGACCACTCCACGGTTGCCGCCGAAACGGCAAGAAAGGCCCATGCCCTGCTCGCGCAATCGGGCATCGGCTTCCTCGACGCACCGGTGTCGGGCGGCGTCGAGGGCGCGCGCAACGGCAAGCTGTCGATCATGGCCGGCGGCGATGCCGCCGATCTTGAAAAAGCACGGCCGGTGCTCGAGGCCTACGCACTGCGCATCACGCACATGGGCGGCCCGGGCAGCGGACAAGCCACCAAGGCCGTCAACCAGGTGTTGGTGGCGGGCATCGCGCAAGCGGTTTGTGAAGGCCTGGCCCTGGGCGAAAAGCTCGGCCTGGCGCCGGACCTGCTGGTGCCCACGCTGGCCGCAGGCGCCGCCGGCAATTGGTTCCTGGACAAGCGCGGCGCCACGATGCTGGCCGACAACTTCACGCCGGGCTTCAAGTCGGGGCTATTGCACAAGGATCTGCTGATCGTTCGCGAGATGGCCCGCGCCGC
Organism: Gammaproteobacteria bacterium; assembly: GCA_031408815.1. Lineage (GTDB taxonomy): Bacteria > Pseudomonadota > Gammaproteobacteria > Xanthomonadales > Xanthomonadaceae > Arenimonas. The sequence goes on along the minus strand of JANNWV010000002.1, from coordinate 17,089 downwards.
AGGAATCCGTAGCACCGTCATCGACCAGTCGATTGCCGACTACGGCGAATTGATGCAGCGCGGGTTCGGCGACGAAGACACGTCCGCGCTGATCCGCCTCAAGCGCGGCTAGTCGCGCCGCGCTTCGACGCGCGCGACCGGACTATTTGACCTTGATGGCCTGCGCGGCAATGCCGTGGCTGGCCAACGCCGACTTGGCTGCGGCCAATGCGCCGGCATTCGGATACGGCCCCATGCGCACTCGGTGCACCGTGTTGCCGTTGATCTGCGCCACTTCGACCCGCGCGATCTCGCCGGTCATCGCGATCTTTGCCTTCAGTGCCTCGGCTTCCGTGCTGCCGCGAAACGCGCCGGCCTGGATCAGGTAGCGCGGCCCCTCGCTGCTTGCCGCCGGCGCCGTCGGCGCGACATCTCCGGCACTGGCAACGGTCGGCGCGGCCGGATCACCCGTGGTCTCCGTCGGCGGTACGGCATCGACCGGCACCGGCGGCTTGGCCGCTTCCGCGCGCGCCTGGGCATCGAGCTCGGCGTCGGGAATCACCACTTCCTTTTCGGGCAGCAGCGTGTAGAAATCGTATTTGGGCTTCGGTTTGTCGGGCGCGACTTCTTCGCCGCGCGTCGCCCGCGCCTGCGCCTGCGGATCCGGTTGCGGCAGCGTGCTTGTGGGCTTGCCCCACTTGTCCTTGAACTGCAGGTAGCCGAACACCGCGGCGCCCATCAGCAGGCCGACGATCAGCCACACCCATCCCGGGGTTCCTGCGCTGCGGCCGCTGCGCCGCGCCTGGTTCTTCGCACGTGCCATCTACATCGTCTCCGGGGCCGACACGCCCAGCAGGGCGAGGCCATTGGCCAATACTTGCTGCGTGGCCTTGCACAGGCCAAGGCGCGCGTGTCGCGTTTCTTCCTCGGCGGTCAGGATCGGCAGCGCGTTGTAGAAGGCATGGAACGCCGCCGCCGTATCGCGCAGGTAATGCGCCATCACCTGCGGCGCGCGGCCGACCGCGGCCGACTCGAGCATTTCCGGGAAGCGCATCAGCTCCACCAGCAAAATATCCTCGGCCTCGCTGGTCAGTAACTTGCGCGCCGACACGGCCGCGCTATCGTTGTAGGCCAGCTGCTTTTCCTTCAGCTGGCGGAACAGGCTGGCGATGCGCGCGTGCGCGTACTGGATGTAATAAACAGGATTATCGTTGGAATGGCTTTTGGCCAGCTCCAGGTCGAAGTCCAGGTGCTGGTCGTTGCTGCGCATCACGTAGAAGAAACGCGCCGCGTCGGTGCCCACTTCCTCGCGCAATTCGCGCAATGTCACGAAGCTGCCGGCGCGCGTGGACATCTGCACCCGATCATGGCCGCGATACAGGATGGCGAACTGGACCAGCTGGATCTCGATCTTGGCCGGGTCCAGGCCCATGCCCTGCGCCGCCGCCTTCAAGCGCGCGATGTAGCCGTGGTGGTCGGCGCCCAACACATACAGCGCGCGATCGAAGCCGCGCTCGAACTTGGACAACAGGTAGCCGATGTCGGAGGCGAAATACGTGGTCGCGCCGTTCTCGCGGATCAGCACGCGGTCCTTGTCATCGCCGAAGCTGGTGGCGCGGAACCACAGTGCGCCGTCAAGCTCGAACAGATGCCCCTGCTCGCGCAATCGCTCGATCGCGTGCTGCACGTAGCCGTCGGTGGTCAGCGAGCGTTCCGAAAAGAAGTTGTCGTGCACCACGCCAAAGCCGAGCAGGTCGTTGCGAATGTCGGCCAGGCACCAGTGCAGGCCGGCGTCGAACACGATCCGGTAGTCGGGCGCGCCAAGCAGCTTGCGCGCGCGTGCGATCAGCGCGTCCACGTGCAATTCCTTGTCGCCGCCTTCGCTTTCATCGGCGGGCAGGCCGTCGGTGATGTCCAGTGCGCTGAAGCGCAGGCGGTCGCCTTCCTTCGCGCGCAGGCTGCGTGCGATCTCCGATACGTAGTCGCCCTTGTAGCCGTTATCCGGGAAGCGCACGTTCACGCCGCTCAGTTCGTGGTAACGCAGCCACACGCTTACCGCCAGGATGTCCATCTGCCGGCCGGCGTCATTGACGTAGTACTCGCGCTGCACTTTGTGCCCGGCGGATTCGAGCAGGTTGGCGACCGACGCGCCGTAGGCGGCGCCGCGGCCGTGGCCCACATGCAGCGGACCATTCGGATTGGCCGAAACGAATTCCACCGTCACCGAGTCGCGTGATCCAGGCGTCTGCTTGCCGTAGTCCGCGCCTTGCTCGAAGACGCGGCGCACCGTGGCCAGGCGGCAAGGCTGCGAGATCTTGAAGTTGATGAAGCCCGGCCCGGCGATTTCGATCTTGGACACATGCTGCGTCTCGCCGAAATTGGCGACCAGCGCTTCGGCCAGTTCGCGAGGCTTCATGCCGGCGGACTTGGCCAGCAACAGGGCGATGTTGGTCGCGTAGTCGCCGTGCTCGCGCGACTTGGTCCGCTCGATCACGTAATCGGGGGTAGCCAGGTCCTGGGGAATGCGATCCTGGCGACGCAGATCCAGCAGGGCCTGGGCAACCAGTTCGCGCAGATGCTCTTTCACGGGGCGGTTTTCTTAGGGGTGAGCCGGATATTGTAACGCGGCCACGGCCCGGTTCTGGCCGCCCGGCGGAGCTGTCACAAGGTGTTCATCGGCTGCGTGCAAACTGGGACTCGGAAAAGAGAGTTGGATTCCGGCGGGTCAAACCGCTCGGGCAAGCGCCGGCGCCGGGAAACCGGGGCCGGTTTTTTTTGGCCCGATGCGGCCAGCCGCCTAGCGGGCGCCGGTCAGTTCGCTGAATGCGGCGATGACCTGGTCGCCGTTGGCCGGGCGCTGCGCCTGGAACCTGGCCAGCATCGCGGCCGTGGTCTCGCGCACCCGTTGCCCGTTTAGCAACTTGCCGGGGCCGAATACGCGCTCGCCTTCGCGTGAATTGAATCGATGCAGCTCGTGGAAATAGCGCTCCTGGCCGACGCTCAGGAAATCGAGGCAGGGTTGCGCCGACTCGGACCTTCCCAGGTCGCGACCGAAACGCATCTCCCGTTCGCGGCATAGCCTGATCGCCGTTTCGCAAAGCTGTACGAAATCCTCACCTACGTTGGCGGTATCGAGATCGGCTGCCACTCGCGCCAGGCGCTCGCCGCGTCGGGCATCGGCATCACCGCGCCAGCGCGGCAACGCGCTGTCCAGCCACAGGGCGAGGCCGCGGGCCAGCGCGCCACCGGCGATGTTGGGTAGTTCGTCGGTCGCGGGGTCTTCCGACGGCACTGGTCGCGCATCGAAGGTGCTGCCCGCGATCATCAGTTCCATCGCCACGAACTGCGCGCGGTCGCCGACCCGGTCGAAACCGCAGACTGTCAGGATGCGAAGCGTTTCGGCGATGCTGGCTGCCTCGTTGCCGCCGACCGGGCCGGGCACGTCCACCGTTTCGCGCTGGCGCAAGTCGTGGCAGGCCGCGAACACCAGCAACATGTCCACATCGCCGGGACCCGGCGCCGCTTCGCCCATGCCCTCGACCATGCGCAGCAATCGGCGCTGGCCAACTTCCAGGACATGGGTTTCGTTGTGGTAGGCGTGCACGTCCGTGCCGAAACTGCCATGGCGCAAACCCAGTCGCGCGGCGCCCAGCACGGCGGCGTCCAACGCTCGGGGATCGCCGGCAAAGCGCGCGGCCACGTCCGCCAGGCTTGCGACCAGGTCAGGTCGCTTCGATGCCAGCAGCGCGCGCGCAGCTGCCACGTCGGGCAGGGCGAGCTCGATGGCATCTGCGGGATACAAACTGGAGTAACCGAGAAGCAAGCTGGCCGCCTGGCGACAGGGTGACGGCGGCAGTATGACGCAATGCGCCGCGTTGACCAGCCCGGCGCGGAGCCAACGCACCCGACCCCTAGAGCCAGCCGCGCCGGGCCATGGAGGTAGGATCGCCATCGCCGACGATGAAGTGGTCCAGCACGCGCACCTCGACCAGTGCCAGGGCCTGCTTGAGCCGGGCCGTTACCGCCCGGTCGGCCGCGCTGGCCTCGGGATTTCCGCTGGGGTGGTTGTGCCCGAAGATGACAGCCGCCGCGTTGTGCGCCAGGCAACGCCGCGCGACTTCGCGCGGATGCACCTCGGAACCATCCAGCGTGCCGCGGAACAGCTCTTCATAGGCCAGCACCCGGTGTCGCGTGTCCAGGAACAGGCAGGCGAAGACTTCGTGGGGCAGGGGCCGCAGCTTGCGGGCGAAGTAGGCACCGGCCTGGTCGGGGTCGGCCAGCGCTTCCCCCCGCTGCAACTGCTGCCCCAGGTGCCGGGTGCCGAGCTCCAGCGCCGCCACCAGGGCGCAGGCCCGGGCCGGGCCGAGGCCGCGCAGCTTGGCGAGCTCCGCGCTGGGCCGGTCCAGCAAGCCGCGCAGGCCGCCGCATTCCGACAGCAGCTGCCGGCCCAGGTCCACCGCGCTCTGCCCGCGTGGGCCGCAGCCGATGAAGATGGCCAGCAGTTCGGCATCCGACAGCGCCGGTGCGCCGCGCGACAGCAACTTTTCCCGGGGTCTCTCGTCTTCAGGCCAATCACGAATGTGCATGTGACCATCGTGCATGGGTCCGGCCGGCGGCGGGGTCGGGAATCGCCGCGTCATCGGGTAAGCTAAGACGCAATCGAAGCGGAGTTGTCTCGACGATGAGTGGCTTGGCTGGACAGCGGATCCTGTTGGGCGTAACCGGTGGAATCGCTGCCTACAAGGCTGCCGACCTCGCACGCCGTTTGCAGGACGCCGGCGCGCAGGTGCAGGTGGTGATGACCGATGCCGCCACGCAGTTCGTCACGCCGATGACGTTCCAGGCGCTCACTGGCCGGCCTGTGCGCAGCTCCCTGTGGGATGCCGCCGCGGAAGCCGCGATGGGCCATATCGAACTGGCCCGGTGGGCTGACCGCATCGTCATCGCCCCCGCCAGCGCCGACCTGATCGCGCGGCTTGCGCAGGGCATGGGCAGCGACCTGCTCAGCACCATCTGCCTGGCCAGCGAAGCACCGATCGCGCTTGCGCCAGCAATGAATCGCGTGATGTGGGCCAATGCCGCGACCCAGGCCAATGTCGCCACGCTGCGCGCCCGCGGCATGCAAGTGCTGGGTCCCGGGGACGGCGACCAGGCCTGCGGCGAAGTCGGCGCCGGCCGCATGCTCGAACCGATGCAAATCGTGAACGCGCTCGATACCAGCGCCGTGCCCGCACTGCTGGCCGGACGCCGCTTGCTGATCAGCGCCGGACCGACCTTCGAAGACCTCGACCCGGTACGCTTCCTGGGCAACCGCAGTTCCGGAAAGATGGGCTTCGCGCTGGCGGCGGAAGCATCGCGAATGGGCGCCGAAGTCACGCTGGTCGCCGGCCCGGTGTCGCTGTGCACGCCCGATCGCGTGCAACGCATCGATGTTCGCCGCGCCGTGCAGATGCGCGACGCCGTCATCGCCGCCCTGCCCGGGCAGGATGTTTTCATCAGTGCAGCGGCCGTGGCCGACTACATGCCCGCGCAGACCGAGCCACGCAAGATCAAGAAGTCCGCTGCATCGCTCTCACTCGAGCTGGTACGTACGCCCGATATCGTTTCCGAAGTGGCCCGGCACGCACAACGGCCGACGCTGGTGGTCGGCTTTGCCGCGGAGACCAACGATGTCGAACAACACGCGCTCGGCAAGCTGAAGTCCAAGGGGCTCGACTTGATCGCGGCGAACGATGTGGCGGCGGAAGGGATTGGATTCGAGAGTGATGACAATGCCCTTACGGTTTATTCGAGCGACGATCGGGTTGCGATCGAACGGGGCTCGAAGGCTGAAGTCGCGCGGCGATTGCTGGCGTTGATTGCGGCGCGTCTGGAGTCGGGCGCTTGAAAGGGGTCGTTGAGCTGAAGGTGCTCGATGCCCGACTTGGCCGTGAATTTCCGATTCCCGACTACGCCACGGCGCATTCCGCAGGCATGGACCTGCGCGCGATGAGCGACGGTCCACTGGACTTGGCGCCTGGCGAAGCACAGCTCGTGCCCACTGGCATGGCCATCCACATCGGCGACCCGGGCTTGTGCGCGATGATCCTGCCGCGCTCGGGGCTGGGCCATAAACAAGGGCTGGTACTCGGCAACCTGGTCGGGCTGATCGACGCCGACTACCAGGGCCCGCTGATGGTCAGCCTGTGGAATCGGGGGCAGAATCGCCAGACCGTGCAGCCGGGCGATCGCATCGCGCAACTGGTCCTGATGCCGGTGGTTCGCGCCAGCTTCCGGGTCGTGGAACAATTCGAACAAAGTGAACGTGGTGTTGGCGGTTTCGGCCACACCGGCGTGCGTTGACGGGCACGGGATAATCCCGCGCCCATCCAGGGGGACACATGGAAGTTGGAGTCAATTTCAAATCTCTGAAGACCGGGTCGATCGTTCCGATCGTCGCGGGCTTGCTGGTGTTGGTCGCCTTGTGGATGGCCTGGAGCGGCTGGCAACGGTTTGCCTCCAGCCGCCTCGAAGTCGCGACCGGCGAAGCGCGCACCCAGGTCGCCGAGGCGGTCAAGCCCCTCGTCGGAGAATTGCTCGACCGCGCCGGCACCCTGCACGGACGCGTGGCACTGATCAACGCGCTGCGCTCGGCGGACACCGCAGCGGCCACCGAAGTGGTCAAGGCAGCGGTACCCGGAACCGAAGCGGTCGAGTTCTACGGCTCTGATTTCAACGCCGGCTATGCCAATCCCGAGACCTTCGGCTACGGCAAGCTCGGCCTGCTGGAACGCGCATTGCAGGAAGACAAGGCCGTACTGGCCGTGGTGAAAGACAGCGGCTCGCCGCGCCTGGGCATCGCCGTGCCGGTGATGTTCGAGGGCCAGGTCCTGCGCGTCGCCTACCTGCGCCAGCCGCTCGCACCGGTGTTGGCCGTGGCCAAGGAGGCCGCGCCGTCCGGCGCCTATCTCGCGTTGCGCCAGGGTGGCTACAACGTGGTCGAGTCGGGCACCACGGAAGAACTCAAGTTCCGCGCCGAAGACGGCGCCGTGCCTGTCGAACGAACGGATTTCCGGGTGGTCGCGGTCGCGCCACCGGTCGAAGCGGGCCTGTTCGGCCTGCACGGCCTGGGTGAATTCGCAGTCGCGCTGCTATTTGGCGGACTGGCAGTGGCATCCCTGCTGTGGTCGAGGCGCCGCGAGGCGCAGCTTGCCGACAGCCCGGCGCCCGTAGCCAAGCCCGTGGACATGACCCTGTCCGAGATGCAGAGCGCGGGCCACATCGTCGCGCCTGAAACCTCCAAGGCCGTGCGCACCACGTCCGAAACAGCGGCCGCGCCCGGCATCGCGCTGGACCGAAGCGTATTCCGCGCCTATGACATCCGCGGCGTGGTCGGCCAGACACTCGACGCGAATATCGCCCGGTTGATCGGCCAGGCCATCGGCTCGGTGATGCACGAGCGCAACCAGCGCAGCATCGTGATCGGTCGCGATGGCCGGCTGTCCTCGCCGGCCATGGCCAGCGCCCTGATCGAAGGCCTGCGCAAAGCCGGCCGCGAGGTGATCGACATTGGCGAAGTTCCGACGCCGATGGCTTACTTCGGCAGCTTCCACTTGCGCACCGGTTGCTGCGTGTCGGTGACGGGCAGCCACAATCCGCCCGACTACAACGGCTTCAAGATCGTCATCGATGGCGAGACCCTGTCCGGCGATGCCATCCAGAACATCTACGTGCGCATCGCCGAAAACCGCCTGTTCCGTGCCGATGCGCTGGGCTTGCTGAGCATCCGCGATCTCAAGAACGACTACATCGACCGCATCTCCGGCGACATCCAGATCGAGCGCAAGCTCAAGGTCGTCATCGACTGCGGCAGCGGCGTGGCCGGCGGCATCGCGCCCGACCTGCTTACCGCCATCGGCGCCGATGTCGAACCGCTTTACTGCGAAGTGGACGGCACCTTCCCGCACCACCATCCCGATCCGAGCGACCCGGCTAACCTGCAGGACCTGATCCGCGTCGTGCAGCGGACCAACGCCGACATCGGCCTGGCCCTCGATGGCGACGGCGATCGCCTGGGTGTGGTGACGAAGTCGGGCGAGATCATCTATCCGGACCGCTTGCTGATGATGTTCGCCGCCGACGTGCTCGAGCGCAATCCGGGCGCCTGCGTCATTTACGACGTGAAGTGCACGGGACACCTGGCCACGCACATCCTTCGCCACGGCGGCAGCCCGCTGATGTGGAAGACCGGGCATTCGCTGATCAAGGCGAAGATGAAGGAAACCGAGGCCGAGCTCGCCGGCGAAATGAGCGGCCACTTCTTCTTCCGCGAGCGCTGGTACGGCTTTGACGACGGCCTGTATGCAGCCGCGCGCTTGTTGGAAATTCTCGCGGCGTCCCCGGACGATGCCGAGACCCTGTTCGCCGAATTACCCAAGGGCGTTTCCACGCCGGAGCTCAAGATCAGCGTCGCCGAAGGCGAGCAGTACCGGTTCATCGAGGAATTCGTGGCCAAGGCCAAGTTCGACGGCGCACGCATCGCGACCATCGACGGCCTGCGTGCCGACTGGCCCGACGGCTGGGGACTGGTGCGCGCTTCCAACACCACGCCGTGCCTGGTGCTGCGTTTCGACGCCAAGGACAACGAGTCATTGCACCGCGTACAAAACGCGTTCCGCGAGCAGATCCTCGCGATCAGCCCGGCGATGGCGTTGCCATTCTGACGGCCTGATGCCGCCGTTGAACGGCGGCAGAGACCGGGATCAGGACCCTGCCGCGGGAGACGGCGGCGGCGTAGTTGCTGGGGCCGGCGCTGTCGTAGCCGGTGCCGTCGCGGCACCGCGCAATTGCCGATAACGGGCCAGCATCCGCGCGAACTCCGAATTCAGTGTCGCCAGGTCGGCGCGCCGGGTTGCCTGCAGGTTTTGCTGTTTTACTTTTTCCGAATGCAACTCGCGCAGGGTCTGCACCCGGTCATCGAGCACGCGCCGGTTGTCGAGTTCGGTATCCGATGCCTGTTGCAGCAACGTGGCCAGGTTTTCGCGCAGGCTCTTGATGCTGATGTCGGTGGATTCGATGGTCATCGTCAACAGGCTGATGCGTTCGCCGTAGGCGCGGCGCATGTCCTGCTCGGTGATGTAGCTGGCCATCATGATGTCTTCGAGCCGCTTCTGCTCGTTGGCCGCGACTGCAGCCTCGGCCGCCGCCTTGGCATCCGCCTCGATCTGGGCGCGTTCTTCGGGTGTGAGCGCGCGATCCACGTTGCCGACCGCGGTTCCGGTCTTGGCGCTGAACTCGCGACGCGCCTGGTCCACGGCTTCCGGCGGCAAGGCCTGGTCGTAGTGGACCTTGCCCTGCTTGTCGACCCAGCGATAAAGCTTCGGGCCTTTGTCTTGCGCGGAGGCGATGCCCGCCACCAGCATTGCGGCCGCCAGGGCCAGGCACAACGGTTTGCGACTCATCGGATCACCTGGTTTCGGAACGACTGCCATAGCGGGAACGATACGCCATCAGTGCCGATTTGTGCGCGGCAAGGTCGGGCCGGTCGTCGGCGAATTCCAGCAGTTCGTCCAGCCCGGCAATCGCAATCACCGGCAGGCCGAACTGCGCGGCGACTTCCTGCGACGCCGATCGCTCGCCTTCCTGTCCGCGTTCCTGACGGTCCAGTGCGATGACCACGCCGCAGGGCTCGGCGCCTGCCGCCTGGATGATTTCCAGCGACTCGCGGATGGCCGTGCCGGCCGTGATCACATCGTCCACGATCAGGACCCGGCCATTGAGTTTCGCGCCGATCAGGCTGCCGCCTTCGCCGTGCGACTTGGCTTCCTTGCGATTGAAGGCGACCGGCACGTCGCGACCCTGCGCGGCCAGCGCAACGGCCAGCGTGGTGGCCAGCGGGATGCCCTTGTAGGCGGGGCCGAACAGCATCTCAAAGCGAATGCCCGATGCAGCCAGCGCCTGCGCGTAACACTGGCCCAGTTGCGCCAGCGCGACGCCCGAATCGAACAGGCCGGCGTTGAAGAAATACGGACTGACGCGTCCGGACTTGAGCGTGAACTCGCCGAAGCGCAACACGCTGCGGGCAATGGCGAGTTCGAGGAACTGTTGTTGGTAGGGCTGCATGCGTTCACGATTCCGGGCGCGGGGCCGATTCGGGATTGTGCCGCAATGGCGCGGCCGGGACAGCCCCAACTTCGCAGACCGGGTCGCGGTGGGATAGGCTTGCCGCCTGTCCCCCAATCCGGTCCTGCGTGAAAATAATCACCTTCAACGCCAACGGACTTCGTTCGGCCGCCAGCAAGGGCTTTTTCGACTGGTTCGCCGACCAGGACGCCGACATCCTGTGCATCCAGGAAACCAAGGCGCAGGAACACCAGCTTGCCGATGCCTGTTTCCGGCCTGTGGGATACCAGGTCGCCTTCCGCGACGCCAGTACCAAGAAGGGCTATTCCGGCGTGGCTATCTACAGCCGCCAGGCCCCCGATGCGGTGTTGACCGGATTGGGCTGGCCCGACTTCGATGAAGAAGGCCGCTACATCGAGGCGCGATTCGGCGACCTCAGCGTGGTGTCCCTGTACCTGCCCTCGGGCTCCTCGAAGGAAGAGCGGCAGCAGTTCAAGTTCAGGGTAATGGACTGGATCGAGCCGATCTTCAGCCAGTGGCGCGAGTCTGGCCGCAGCTACGTGATCTGCGGAGACTGGAACATCGCGCATACGCCGAAAGACATCCGCAACGCCCGGGGCAACGAAAAAAATTCCGGCTACCTGCCCGAAGAACGCAACTGGCTGACCAAGCTTTTCGCTAAGCACGGCTGGCTCGACAGCTATCGCCATCTCAATCCCGATGGCCAGGACTACACCTGGTGGAGCCAGCGCGGCGCGGCCCGCGCCAAGAACGTGGGCTGGCGCATCGACTACCAGGTCGCCAGCCCGAACCTGCGCGAACGACTGAAGTCCTGCACAATCCATCCCGAACCCCGGTTTTCCGATCACGCGCCCTACATGGTGGAGTACACATGAGCACCGCCCTGTCCTGGCGCCAGCGCCTGCCCTCCGGCCTGCGTCCCTACGTTGAACGCGAGCCGCTCGCTGCCTTGATGCTGGGCATCTCTTCCGGATTTCCGTACGCGATGATCGGTGCCACGCTGACCACGCGCCTGGCGCAGGACGGCATCGACAAAAAAAGCGTCACCGCGTTCTCGCTGGCCTTCCTGGTCTACAACTTCAAGTTCCTGTGGGCGCCGCTGGTCGACGGCGTGCGCCTGCCCTTGCTTGGCCGGCTTGGCCAGCGCGTGTCGTGGTTGTTGTTTGCCGGCACGCTGGTCATGGCGGCAGTCGCCTGGCTCGGCATGCTCGACCCCAGCGCCGACCTGGCGCGCGTTGCGATGGCTGCGGTGGCGGTTGGCGCGGCCGGCGCCACTTACGACATCGTCATTGACGCGTACCGCATCGAGACGCTGCGCCCGGAACAACTGGGCGTAGGCTCGGGCATGTCGCAATACGGTTGGCGCATCGGCTCGGTCGCAGCGGGTTCGTTGGCGCTTTACGTGGCGACGTTGGGCAATTGGTCCACGGCCTACCTGCTGTGCGCCGCATTCGCGCTGCCGGCCATGGTCACCGGGCTTGTCCTGGGCGAGCCCGCGCGGCACGTGGCCGTTTCAGCCCATCGCGGGCTGCGGCAGGCCTGGGTCGCGGTGTCGGGTCCCTTGCTCGAGTTCATGCGTCGCCGCGGCGCCTTGCTGGTGCTGCTGTTCGTGTTGCTGCACAAGATCGGCGACACCCTGGCCAACCTGACGGTGCGACTGCTCTTGAACGACCTGGGCTTCAGCAACGAAGAGATCGCCACCTTCGATGTCGGCGTCGGCTTCTTCGCTTACCTGATCGGCATCTTCATCGGTGGCGTCCTGTACGCCAGCCTCGGCATGAAGCGATCCGTGCTGATCGCGCTGGTGCTGATGGCCGTGTCCAACCTCAGCTTCGCGTGGCTGGCCGGGGCCGGCCATTCCAACGGACTGCTCGCCTTCACCATCGGTTTCGAAAACATCGCGAGCGGCATCGGCGGCGTAGTGGTGGTCGCTTACCTGTCAGCCCTGTGCAACCTCGCCTTCACCGCTACCCAATACGCCTTGTTGTCGGCAGCGGCGAGCATCGTCGGTCGCCTCATCACCGGCACGACCGCAGGCGGCCTGATCGAATCACTCGGCTATGTGCAGTTCTATCTGCTCACCACCGTGGTGGCGCTGCCCGGCGTGCTGCTCTACCTGTTCATGCTGCGTGCTGGCTTGATCGAACAATCCTTGGGCGATGCCGGCTTTACCCAAGCGCCCGGCGCTTCGGACGACTGACCGGGCAGGCCAGCCTCGGCACCGGCCGCGCGCTGTCTGAACGTGAACGGAGGGCTGCCTTGGCCCCGGGGCGGATACCCATTAGGATTGAGGCGATGGCTGATTTCCTGCTACGCGACATCGACGAGCGAGTGGCCGAACGCATCAAGGAGATGGCGCGCCAGCGCGGCTGGCCCTTGAACGATGTCATCCTCCACTTGATCAAGCAGGCGCTCGGCCTCAGCGAGCCGGAGCCGGCACCGGTGCCTGGCGACATTGCGCGCTTGCTGGGATCGTGGGACGACGCGGAAACCCGGGCCTTCAATGAGGCAATGTCGGCGTTCACCACCCTGCCCGACGATGCGCCCAGCTATGCGATCGAAGAGCACAAGAAACTCAAGCCCGATTAGATCGGTCCGGTGGACACCGCCACGTGCGACGCGTCAGTTGCCTGCGTGATGGATGCAGCCCAGCACGCGCAGGCCACGTGCGCCGGTAACGGCTGGCAGGTTTCCTGGCCGCCCACACAGGGTTTCCCGCGCCAGCCACGCAAACGCCATCGCTTCGACGAAGTCGGGATCGAGCCCGTGTGCGGCCGTGGATTCGACCGACACGCCGGGTAGTTCGTCGGCGAGGTTGCGCAGCAACACCGGGTTGTGCACGCCGCCGCCGCAAACCAGCAACCGCGTGCAATCGGGCTGGGTCGATCGCAAGGCATCAGCGATCGTGCGCGCCGTAAACAGATTCAAGGTCGCCTGCACGTCGGCCGCCGACAGCGTGCGCTGGGCGAGCCGTGCGTCCAGCCATTCGATGTGGAACTGGTCCCGGCCGGTGCTCTTGGGTGGCGGCAGCGACAACCACGGTTCGGCCAACAAAGACTGCAGCAAGCCCTCGTCCACCCGTCCCTGCGCAGCCAGGCTGCCGCCGCGATCGTAGCGCTGGCCCTGATGGCGAAGAATCCACGCATCCATCAATCCGTTGCCTGGCCCGGTGTCGAATCCTCGAACCGCCCCGGTGCTTGGCAACAAGGTCAGGTTGGCGATGCCGCCGATATTGAGGATGGCGCGATTTTCCCGCGGGTCAGACAGCGTGGCAGCGTGGAATGCCGGCACCAGCGGCGCGCCGTGGCCGCCCGCGGCAACATCGCGGCGACGAAAATCCGCCACCGTGGTGATGCCGCAGCGTTCGGCGATGACACTCGCATCACCCAGCTGCATCGTGAAAGGAAAGCTTCCTTCCGGCTGGTGCCGCAAGGTCTGCCCGTGCGAGCCGATCGCCGTCACGTCCGATGCTGCGACGCCGCACTCGGCAAGCAATCGTGACGCCGCCGCGGCGAGCGCTTCGCCCAGCGCGGTATCCAGGCGCCCGACATCATCGAGCAACACCTCCGAGCGGGCCTGGGACAGGCGCAAGACCTGTTCGACCAGCGAGTCGTCCAGTGGATAGGTGTGGGCGGCAACCAGTTCGGGCGTCGGCGAAAACCGCACCAGCGCGGCATCGATGCCGTCAACGCTGGTGCCAGAAATCAGCCCGAGGAAAAGGCCGGACTCACCCGCGCCATCGGATGCCACGGTCGGATCCGGCATCGGCCTAGCGCGAGGCCAGGCGCGTGTTCTTCTCGACCATCAGCAATTTCGCGACCGCCGGTGCGGTGGCGGCGCGGAACTTCACCAGCGCTGCGCCCGACAGGGGTTGCGGCTTGGGCATGGTGACGGTGAGCGGATTGACCTGCTGGCCATTGATGCGGAATTCGTAATGCAGGTGCGGGCCCGTCGCCAGTCCGGTCATGCCCACGTAACCGATGGTGCTGCCCTGGCTGACGCGTTGGCCGGCCCTGAGCTTGCCCCACGCGGACATGTGGCCATAGAGCGTGCTGCGGCCCTGGCCGTGGTCGAGGATGACGGCGCGGCCGTAGCCCGCTTTCCAGCCAACGAAGGAAACCTTGGCATCACCCGCCGCCATGATCGGCGTGCCGCTGCGTGCCGCGTAGTCCACGCCTTTGTGCGCGCGCATGCGACCGAGTACCGGATGCTTGCGCATGCCGAAGGTCGAAGACAGGCGCGCGAATTCGATCGGAATGCGCATCAGGACCTTCTTGAGCGGCCGGCCGGTCTCGTCGAAGTACTCGGTCTTGCCCTCGGGCGCATAGCTGAAAGCGGTGTAACGCTTGCCGCGATTGGTGAAGGTGGCGCCGATGACGTCGCCGGTGCCGATGCGCTGGCCATCGCGCCACAGTTCCTCATACACCACCTGGAAGGTATCGCCGCCGCGCACGTCTTCGACGAAGTCGATGTCGTACTTGAAGATATTGGCCATCTCGTTGATGGCGCCGCTCGACAGGCCGGCACGGGCGCCATCGGCGTAAAGCGATCGAGTGATGGCGCCTGCCGCGATTTCGACACGACGCTCGATCGGGCGCAGCTGCACCTTTTCGACGATGGCGTCGCCCGCGACCTTCAGGTCGACGCGGCTGCTTGCGTCACGATCGAAGCGCAGGGTTTTCAGCTGGCCGGCGGCATCGATTTCAAAAGCCAGTTCCTGACCCTCGCGCAGGTGGGTCAAGGCACGGCGGGCCGAGGTTTCAGCCAGCAGGCGGTGCATCAGCGTCGCGGGCAGCTTGAGCTGCTCGAAAACGATACCAAGGGTCTCGCCGCTGCGAACCCGCACGAACTGCCAGCCCGAGCGCGTGGCCGCGCCCAGCTGTTTCGACTTCGGCAAGGGCAGGTCGAGCGAGATGAAGTTGGAGGCTGCGGCCGCCGGGGCGCGCGTGGCCATGGCAAGGCCTGGAACGATCGCCACCAGCGAGATGGCAACGAAGCCGAACAGGCCTGCGACCAGCCAGCGTTCGTGCGACCATTTACGTGGCGCGGATTGATTGGGGGGATTGGTCAAAACGCACTCCGCGGGCCAGCCCGGCCAGTTGGGACGGGGCTACCATAACCAGAGTTAAATACGTGCGTCAAACCCTTGTGAAACCTGGCTTTTTTGACCCCTAGGTTTAACCTTGTGTTAACGCTGAATGCACATTCCTTGCCCTTTTTGCCGGATTTTCTGCTGAACCTGACTATGACCGACCTTGCCCATGCGCTACAAATCATCGGCCGCGGCGCCGAAGAGATCCTCAAGCCCGAAGAACTGGAGGCCAGGCTCAAGCTCGGTCGTCCGCTGCGGATCAAGGCCGGTTTCGACCCGACCGCGCCCGACCTGCACATCGGCCACACGGTGTTGCTCAACAAGATGCGGCAGTTCCAGGACCTCGGCCACCAGGTCATCTTCCTGATCGGCGACTTCACCGGGATGATCGGCGACCCGAGCGGCAAGAACGTCACCCGTAAGCCGCTGACCCGCGAAGACGTGGTCGCCAATGCCGAAACCTATGCCGAGCAGGTGTTCAAGGTGCTTGACCGGGAAAAGACCGAATTGCGCTTCAATTCGGAGTGGTTCGACAAGATGGACGCCGCCGCCATGATCAAGCTGGCCGGCCAGCACACGGTCGCCCGCATGCTGGAGCGCGACGACTTCGCCAAGCGCTTCGCCGGCCAGCAGCCGATTGCCATCCACGAATTCCTGTACCCGCTGGTCCAGGGCTACGACTCGGTCGCCCTGAGGGCGGACGTGGAGCTCGGCGGCACCGACCAGAAATTCAACCTGCTGATGGGCCGTGCGCTGCAGGCGCACTACGGCCAGCCGCCGCAGATCGTGCTGACCATGCCCCTGCTGGAGGGCCTGGACGGCGTCAACAAGATGGGCAAGTCGCTCGGAAACTACATAGGAATCAACGAGCCGGCGAAGGACATCTTCGGCAAGACCATGTCCATCTCCGACGACCTGATGTGGCGCTGGTTCACCCTGTTGTCGTTCGAGAAGTCCCTGGAAGACATCACCCGGATGAAGGCCGCGGTGGCCGACGGCGCCAATCCACGCGACTTCAAGGTGCAGCTGGGCCGCGAGCTGGTGGACCGGTTCCATGGCGCCGGGGCCGGTGAAGCGGCCATTGCCCACTGGAACGAGGTGGTCCGGGGCGGCGCCGTGCCGACCGACCTGCCGCTGCTGGACATTCCGGTGCCGACCGAGGGCATCCGCTTGGCGGCCCTGCTGCGGGCCGCGGGCCTGGCCGCGTCCGGCGCCGAAGCCGGCCGGAAGATTTCCGAACGGGCCGTGCGGGTGGATGGTTTTGTGACCGAGGACCGCGAACTGACCCTGGCGGCGGGCTCGGAACACCTGCTGCAACTGGGCAAGCGGGGCTTTGCCCGAGTGCGGCTGACTTCGGCCTGAAACTTTTTGCCGCAGCGCAAAAGTTTTGTGTAGACTAGCCGACCCGCTACCCGATTCGTATTTCTTCACGAAATCGACTGAGCGGCGGGCGGCAAAAAACCTCGAACACCGCTATTGACGGTCTTGGTTTTTGCCCTATAATGTGCGGCTCGGTTGGGCGAAACGCCCCACCTACTGATGACAGCCTGGCGCTGGCGTTGGTGTCGCAAGGCTCTTTGACAGTGTGCGCAGGAAATTTGTGCGGGCGTCTGTGGGATATGGCCAAGTCCAATCTTGCAGATGTCAGTCAAAAAGCTTTAAGTCACAAACGTTTTACCAGTAGAGATACAAGTAGTACGCAAGCGACGAAAAGCCAGATGGTCGGCTTCTGCAGATAAAGCTAAACAATTAGATTTAACTGAAGAGTTTGATCCTGGCTCAGAGTGAACGCTGGCGGCAGGCCTAACACATGCAAGTCGAACGGCAGCACAGCAGTAGCAATACTGTGGGTGGCGAGTGGCGGACGGGTGAGGAATACATCGGAATCTACCTTGT
>JANNWV010000001.1:0-4845 GCA_031408815.1 Gammaproteobacteria bacterium | reverse complement strand
CAGGTCGAGGATGTCGTTGATCAGCGACAGCAAGTGCTGCCCGCTGTTGAAGATGTCGGCGACGTATTCGCCCTGGTTGCCATTCATTTCGCCGACCATCCCGTCTTTCAGGGCCTCGGAAAATCCGATGATGGCGTTGAGCGGGGTACGCAGCTCGTGCGACATGGTGGCCAGGAATTCGGACTTCATCCGGCTGGCATGGGCCAGTTCGATGTTCTTTTCCTGCAGGGTCTGTTCGAAGCGGTGGCGCTCGCTGTCGCGGGCGGCTTCGATCTGCTTGCGCACGGTGTTGTCGGTGCCAATCAGCAGGTAGCCGATGATCTCGCCGCCGGAGTCGCGCAGTGAAGTGACCGACACCACGGCCGGGAAGCGGGTGCCGTCCTTGCGGATGTAGGTGAGTTCATAGATGTCTTCGATGCCGCGCGAGGCCTTGAACACCAGGGCCTCGAAGCCAGGCGTGATGTCGGTGCCGAGCTCGGTGCTCAGCGTCTTGGCGCGCTCCACGACTTCCTGCGGGTCGGAGATATCGGCCGGCGTGATCTTGTTCATTACCTCGGCGGCGGTGTAGCCCAGCATGCGCTCGGCGCCAACGTTGAAGATCTGGATCACGCCCTTGGCGTCGGTGGCGATGCTGGAGAAATTGGCGCTGTTGAAAATCGCGCTCTGGAGGGCTCCCGCCTTGAGCAACGCCGCTTCCGCCTGCATACGCGCGGTGATGTCACGCGCCGCGGCGAACACGCCGAGCACGTTGCCCTGCAAGTCCTTGTAGACCGAGGCATTGTAGAGAACGTCAGTGAGACGACCGTCCTCGTGCCGGATGGTGAGCGGGTAATCGGTGACGAAGCCTTTCGCGAAAACCTGCTGGTAGCCCTCGCGGGCCTTATCGGGCTCAGTGAAGTAGTTGGAGAAGTCGGCCCCGATGAGCTTCTCGCGTGGCACACCAGTCACCTTGATCGAGCCCGCGTTGACGTCGGTGATCTTGCCCTCGGGGCTGATGGTGACCAGCGGGTCCAAGCTGGCTTCGATGAGGCTGCGCGCATACTGCGACGCTGTGCGTAGCTTGTCGTCGGCCTGCTGGCGCGCAGTGTTGTCGGTGCCGATGAGAAGGTAGCCGATGATGGCGTCCTGCGCGTCGCGCAGCGCGGTGACCGACACCACGGCCGGGAACCGCGTCCCATCCTTCCGGATGTAGGTCAGCTCATAGATGTCTTCGATTCCACGCGAGGCCTTGAATACCAGCGCCTCGAAGCCTGGCTTGATCAGAGTCCCGAGCTCGACACTGAGCGCTTTGGCGCGCGTGATGATTTCCTGTGGGTCCGAGATGTCGGCCGGCGTGATCTTGTTCTTCACCTCCGCGGCCGCGTAGCCCAGCATGCGCTCGGCGCCAACGTTGAATATCTGGATCACTCCCTTGGCGTCGGTGGCGATGCTCGAGAAATTGGCGCTGTTGAAGATGGCGTCCTGCAGGGCGCCGGGTTTGAGTTCGGTCTTCGCAGGCGCGGCGTCGCTACCGGAATCGGCAGGCGAGTCTTGCGAACCCCAGTCGGGGCCGAAGTTCGGCATGGATACGCTCGAGGGAGTTCGACGGCCATTGACTGCGACCGACGACAGTGAAAACTTGCGAGGCTCAAGGCTGCCACGCGGCGCGCCCGAGGGGCGAAGGTGCGGTGGCAATAAGGCGAGACGAGGGCTGAGCGTAACAGTATTCACCAGCGGTACATCGGCGGCGTGGTGGCCGGACTGGCCGGAGGTTAAGCTTCCAGCAAGGTACGGGAGAGGTAGATCTTGCTCCGCTTGCTCGCTTTGTTGTCGATCGTCCTGATGCTGTGGCCCAATCCGGAAGTGCATTCGCTGCCGGCTGTGATCGCGTTCTTCGCGATTGCCGCCTGGCAGGGCCTGCGCAAACTTTGGCGGCACAATCGGCCTTTGTGGCGGGAGTTTCTAGCCACCGGGCGATCACCCGCGAAGCTGTTGCGCGATGCCTTTCTGCTATGGAGCCCCTTGGCGCTGGTGATGGCGCTGCTGGTGCTGTCTGCCAGCTTGATGGCGGCCGGTGGCGTGTCGCTTGCCTATCGCCTGACCACGCTGGACGAATTCTGCCGGGCCATTTCCCTGCCAGGCCAGCCTGTCGTGCCGTGTACGGGAATGGGTGGCGAGCTGCTGCCCGGGCGGATCCGTCCCTTGGGTAGGCAGGCGGACCTGGACCGATTCCTCGCCGAAACCTATCGCGCGGCGCGGCAACCCTACCTTGCCAGTGCCGGTGGCGAGTCGCTCGGGAAGGCGCGGGACCAGCAGGCTTTGCTGCTTTCCCTTTCGCCGGTTGGATTGCTGAAGCTCGAGCCCGCGCCGGAGGCCGATCCGGAACTACGGCGACTCAAGCTCGAATTGCAAACCCTGGTTGATACGCCGACCAAGCCGGCGGCGAACGTGCTCGACCTCGTGCGCTACATGACCGAACGCGACGCTCGCATCGTGCACATGCGCGAGCTGACTGCCCGGGTGCTGGCGCGAAGGGATCTGGTCTTGCGGGAAGCCTACGAGGGTCTCGAGCCCGCCGAACTGCATCCCTTGCGCTTCGGCCATCGCGTGGCGCAAGTCCTGGCTGACGTGCCGATGCGCCTGGATGCCGATGCAGGCCGCGCAGGTATCGTGCGCATGCTGGCCGAGAATGAAGCGGCGGTGTCGGAGAGATTGAAGCGCGAGTTCGATACGCCCGTGGAGTCGGCGGCCTTGGCTGCAGTGCTTCGCCTGCCACGGCAGTGCACGGCGGCATCGCCCGATTTGCGCCTGCGCTTGCGTGAATCCGATTTCGAGGGGCAGGGTGTCGGCGGCTTGATTGAAAGCAATGCCGGCGCCTTCCCGTGCTTCCCGACCACGGGCGCGCCGTTGCAGCTTGAGTCATTGGGATTCCGGGAAAGTGTGCACCTGTCCATCGACCGCTGGCACCAACAGATGGCGATGCCTGCATTCCGACGACTCGGCGTGCTGAGCACGCAGGCGCGGACGAACGGGAACGATGCCGACGCCATCGCCAACGAGCTCGGTTCCCTGGTGCCCGCGGCCATCCACCTGGGCCGGCAGGCGTGCCGCTGGAACCATCCTGGCGGCTGCCTGATGAATATGGTGCGCGAGTCGTTGGAAGACGGCTACGCGAAGGCCCATGGGAAACTGGAGGAAGGGCTCGAGGCTGGCGCGATGCGCGCGGACGCTGCCTCGCGGATCGACCAGCAGCTTGATTTCCACGCCTTGACGCTGGATGCCCGGCTGGCATCGCAGCGAGCCAGTGCACATCGTTACGCCAACGGCATCTTCCGCTCGCATGACCTGCTGCAATTATTGGGTTGGATATTGCTGGCGCTGGTCGCGATAAAGAGCTTCCTGTATGTGCTGGCGCTGGAGTTGTTCCATAGCGACGAGCAGATGACGATCCGCTTCGAAGGAGCCGACCCGATAGAGGGCGAGTACCGCACCGGTGCGCAACTCGACATCGACCGCAGCTTCCGCTATCCCCTGGTCACGCGGAAGCAACTGTCGAATGCCGACAACAACCTGGCTTTTGCGCCGTGGCCGCGGGCGGCGCCGCTGGCGAGGATCCTGCGTCGCAAGTACTTCTTCTTCACCCGGGGCAGCTTGCTGGAGGACATCGGTCGCGCTGCCGTGCACGGGAATGCCGCACGTGGCATGGTCGCGTCGGCGGGCGGTGGACAATCCATCGTGGAGTGGACGCTGCGCGAGGGCGAGGAAGTCATCTTCCGATACAAGGACTTTTACGGCGCCAGTGAAAACGTCTCGTTGCAGTCGGAGTTCAGCCTGCGGCTTTCGACGATGTTGTTCGGGCGGGTGATATTCCACAGCGCCCGTTGCCAGTTCGGCGAAGGCAGGCTGCTGCTGAAGGCCAGCGTCGAGGCGATCGACCAGCAGCAGATTCGCGCGGTGCCGATGGAACGGATGATGGCCTGGAACCGGCATGCGCAATTCACCGTGCACAGCGGCCGCACGCCCTGGAAGACCCTGATCAATGGCTTCACGATGGTGCGCAGGGAACGAACGGACGGACCCAGTGGGCTGATCGTCGTTTCGAGTGAGGACACGGGCGCCACAACCGGAAGCCTGCGCTACCTGAAGCGGATTTTTTCCTCGATTTTCTAGTCGGGGATTCCGTGCCGCGCCGGCCGCGGCTAAAGCTTCGCCAGGCTCCGGTGCATGCGCGCGTAGTCCTGGCGATAGTCCTTCGCCAGCGCCACCTTCTGCCTCGCGCCGAGTATCTTGCCCGACACCTGGAAGAATTTCTTTTCTTCCTCGCGCAGGTGGTGGTGCACCTTCTTCGACAGTTCCTTCGCCTTGTCCAGCCACGCATCGTCGGCCGGCTTGATCTTCTGCAGGTCTTCGACCAGTTCGTCTATCTGGTGGTGTTCGTGCAGCGCATGGCGCGACGAGGACAGGCCGAGGTCATCCATCAGGATGGGTACGTAGAGGAAGCGTTCCTCGGCCGCCTCGTGGGCCTGCAATTCAATTCGAACCTGGGTGAACAGCGCGACCCGCTCGCGCGTTCCCGGCTGGGTGCGCAGCAGCTTGCGCAGCAGGCTGCGCTGGATCTCGTGGCTTTCGCGCAGCGCGTCGTAAATGGTCTCTGGCATGGGTGGCCCTCCTTGGCAGGGTGATGCTGCCGGTCCGAGCCTGAACGCAAGCCCGATTGCAGGGCGAGCCAGGGGGTAAGCTGACGCAGGATTCAGGAGACGTGCGATGGCGACCGGATGGGCGGGTGATGGCGCGGTGCAGGACCAGATCGATGCGACTGTGAAGGACGGCATCGAACGGGCACGCAGCAAGCTGCCGAGCGGGCCG